>SCQD01000091.1 GCA_004299145.1 Methylococcaceae bacterium
CGAAATTTGTACTCAACCCAATCTCAGCACCAGTGCCCACACAAATTATTTGACCCGAATTCTTAAAGAACTTGCCGACTAGCGCCGGCCCTCATCAGACGAACCATTCTACAGCATCCGTGACGTTTGTCAACAGCCTGCCGAACCTATATCTCCTCGCCCCCTTGCTCAATCACCAACCTCCCACCCCTTATCCCTGAGCATCACCGCCAAGTGAGCCGTGCATTGTAAACCAGCCGAGAATCTTGTCAATAAAATATTTAAGATTTACGCAATTTACTTGGCATACAAACAAAAACGGCGCGCCGAGGCGCGCCGCTCCCATCTTACCGCGCCCTATAAACCGCGCTCTTTCATGGCTTGCTTGATGACTAAGCCAATATGCGCAGGATTGCGCGCCACGTACAACCCCAGCCCTTCCATGGCGTCCATCTTGGCTTTGGCGGTATCGGCCTCCCCGGAGATGATGGCGCCAGCGTGCCCCATGCGTCGCCCGACCGGCGCCGCGATACCCGCCACAAAGCCGATGACGGGTTTTTTCATATTGACTTTGGCCCAACGAGCGGCGGCCACTTCTTGCGGACCGCCGATTTCGCCGATCATCACGACGACGTCGGTCTCCGGGTCGTTTTCAAACGCTTGCAACACACTGACAAAGTCCATCCCGTTAACCGGATCGCCGCCGATGCCGACGGCGGTACTGACCCCCAGACCAGCGGCGCTGATCTGCTCGGTGGCTTCGTAATTGAGCGTGCCGGAGCGTGACACCATGCCGACCCGGCCTTTTTTATAGATATTGGAAGGCATAATGCCGACCTTGCATTCGCCCGGCGTGATGATGCCCGGCGTATTGGGGCCGATCACCAGCGCATCTCTGCCGACGCGAAAGCGCTGAAGCTTGACCATGTCATGAATGGGAATGCCGTCGGCAATGGTTACCGCGACTTTGATCCCCGCTTCGACCGCCTCCATGAGGGCATCGACGGCAAAAGGGGGCGGCACAAACACGCCCGACACGTCGGCACCGGTGGCCGCCACGGCTTCCGCGACCGTATCGAACACTGGCAACCCCAAGTGGGTAGTACCACCTTTGCCTGGCGTAACGCCACCGACCACCGTGGTGCCGGTATTCATGGCGTCTTGAGCATGAAAAGTGGCGTGCTCGCCGGTGAAGCCTTGAAAAATCACTCGGGAGTTTTTGTTGACAAATATACTCATTGTGGCTTTATCCTCGTGCCGTGGCTACGGCTTTGGCCGCCGCATCGTCCAGGTTTTCGGCGGTGATGAACTGTAAGCCGGATTCTTCAAGAATTTTTCGGCCTTCTTCGACGTTGGTGCCGGCCAAACGAACAATCAGCGGCACTTTGATGTGCAAGCTGTTGCAGGCCTGGATCAAGCCTTGAGCAATCCAGTCGCAGCGATTGATGCCGGCAAAAATATTCACCAATATGCAGCGCACGTTGGGATCTTCCAGCACGATGCGACAGGCATTGGTCACTTTGGTCGGCGAGGCGCCGCCGCCCACGTCCAGGAAATTAGCCGGCTCGCCGCCGTGCAACGTAATGGCATCCATGGATGCCATGGCCAGCCCCGCGCCATTGACGATACAGCCGATATTGCCGGTCAAGGCGATGTAGCTGAGTCCATGACTGGTGGCTTCAACTTCCTTGGGGTCTTCTTCCGCCAGATCGCGCAAATCCATGATGGCTTTTTGCCGATAGATGGCGTTGTCGTCAAAGTTGAGCTTGGCATCCAGTGCGATGAGTTTCTCGTCGCCGTCGCAATCGACCACGGCCATCGGATTGATTTCCGCCTGTAAAGCGTCACGTTCGACCATGCACTGATAAACACCCTGCATCAGCTTGACGGACTGATTGACCAGCCTGCCCTTCAAGCCGATAGCCACGGCAATGTTGCGGCACTGATACGGCATCAGTCCGATGGCAGAATCAATGATAACTTTGATGATTTTTTCGGGATGCGTCTTGGCAACATCCTCAATATCCACACCGCCTTCGCTGGAAGCCAACAGGGTAACACGCTGACTGGTGCGGTCGATGACAAAGCCCAGGTAGTATTCTTTGACGATACGGCTGGCTTGCTCAACCCAAACGCGCTGCACCGCCTGCCCCTCCAGGCCGGTTTGGTGGGTAACCAAATGGGTGCCCAGCATGGCGTCGGCGGTTTTTTTAACGTCGGCGATGGCATCCACCACTTTCACGCCACCCGCTTTGCCACGACCACCGGCGTGAATCTGCGCTTTCACCACCCAGCGACTGCCGCCGATCTCCTGAGCAGCAGCGCCGGCCTCGGGCTCGGAAAAAGCCACTTTGCCCGCGGGTACCGGCACGCCATAGGATTTAAGCAACTCCTTGGCCTGGTATTCATGGATATTCACGTATTACGTCTCCTCAAACGGTTTACTGTTAACGACATCCGACCAACATTGTCAGGACACTCAGGTACTGCGTCCTCATGCGTGCAGGTTTTCAACCCGCTTGGCGCAGCTCGATCTGCTTCACCTGGCGCACCACGTTTTCCGCCATGCGAATGGAAGCCGCATCGATCAAGCGGCCATCCAGCGACACAGCGCCCTTGCCTTCTTTGGCGGCCTGCGCCATAGATTCGATGATGCGGTTGGCGCGGGTCACTTCTTTTTCCGTCGGCGTAAAAATCTCGTTGGCCAACTCAACCTGGGACGGATGGATGGCCCACTTGCCTTCACAGCCCAGCGCGGCGGCGCGGCGAGCAGCGGCACGATAGCCTTCAGGATCGCCGAAATCGCCGAACGGGCCGTCGATAGGACGCAAACCATAAGCACGACACGCCGCCACCATCCGAGAAATACCGAAATGCCACTGATCTCCCCAGTGATACAGACGCTGCCCGGCATGATCCGCATCGGTCAACATGCCATAATCCGGATTGGCCCCGCCGATCACAGTGGTACGCGCCCGCACCGACGCAGCGTAATCCGCCACGCCGAACACCATGGCCTCCATGCGTTCCGGGCAACAACGGGCAATTTCTTCCACGTTGGCCATCCCCAGGGCGGTTTCGATCAGCACGTGGATATTGATGGGCTTGAAACCTTTGGCGGCTTCGATCTGGCTCAGCATCAATGCGACGAAATAGACGTCGGCGGCACAACCGACTTTGGGAATCAGAATAGTATCCAGTTTGTCGCCGCACGCCTCGACAATATCCACCAAGTCGCGGTAGGCGTAGTGCGTATCCAGACCGTTGATGCGAATGGACACCGCACACCTGGACCAGTCGTCATTTTTCAGCGCGCCGATGATATTGAGGCGTGCCTGCTCTTTATCGTCCGGGGCAACGGCGTCTTCCAAATCCAAAAACACCACATCGGCGCCCGCGTGAGGGGCTTTCTCCAACATACGAACATTACTGCCGGGCACAGCAAGTTCACTGCGGTGCAATCGGTCTTTCACTGCCATAATCTGCCTTTTTACGTTGTAGCTAATGAGGAGATGCCGGCCGGCGGCCCTCCAAATACGCGAGGCATCGTGACAGGCAGTTGCGCGGCAAGCCGGCGATTATATCAATGTCACGCTTAATCCTGGCACTTTAGCGCTGACAATGGCCGCAAAAATAGGTGGAACGCTGCCCCAGCCGGATGCAACGCACGGGATTTGCACAAACCTTGCACGGCAATCCTTCGCGGCCATAGACGTCGAGGGCCTGCTGAAAATAGCCCGGCTGGCCGTGACCATTGACAAAATCGCGCAAAGTGGTGCCGCCTTGCTGTATAGCATGCATCAATACCGCCTTGATCGCATCGGCCAGCGCCAGCCAGCTGTCCCGACCGATGGCACTCACCGCGCGCTCGGGATGCAGTCTTGCGCGAAACAAGGCCTCACTGGCATAGATATTCCCCACACCGACCACCACCCTGCTATCCATAATGAACGTTTTCAGCGCAACGCCACGCCGGCGCGCCAAATCATACAAATAATCCCCGCCAAATTCGCCGCCCAGCGGCTCAGGCCCCAAATCAGCAAGTAAAGGATGTTGTTGCGGTAAATCGCTGGTCCACAGCATCGCCCCAAAGCGGCGGGGATCGTGATAGCGCAACACCCGTGGATCATCAGAGACCAAGCACACGTCAATATGATCGTGTTTTTTCAGAGGCTCATCCGGCGGCATCAGCCGCAAGCTGCCCGACATGCCCAGGTGGATCAGCACGCTGCCGTGGGCAAACCCCAGCAGCAGATACTTACCGCGCCGCTCCAAGCTTTGCACCACACGCCCTAGCAATAACTCAGGCAAATCCTGCGGCACCGGCCAGCGCAGCCGCGCTTCGCGGATCAGCACTCGCCCGACGCTGCGACCGATCACGCAGGGACGAAGACCCCGGCAGGTCGTTTCGACTTCGGGAAGTTCAGGCAAAGCGGAAAAACCCCGCACTGTGGTATAGTGCGCAAAGTTTTTTAACCATTATTTGGAACCACACCGCTTTATGGCGAAAGAAGATGTCATCGAAATGGAGGGCAAGATTATTGAGGCCCTTCCCAATACCACGTTCCGCGTCGAGCTGGACAACGGCCATACCATCACGGCCCATATTTCCGGCAAAATGCGCAAAAACTACATCCGCATCCTCAACGGGGACCGCGTCAAAGTGGAAATGACCCCGTATGACCTGACCAAAGGGCGCATCACTTTCCGCCTCAAGTAACGCCCCACTCACGCTGATACAGCGCGGACTGGGCTGGCCTCGACGGCAAAAGCCAGGCCATCGCCGTCCAAGTGAATCCGTAGCTTCCCACCGCCCGCCAAACGCCCAAACAGCAATTCGTCCGCCAAGGGCTTTTTGATGTGCTCCTGGATGACCCGCGCCATGGGCCTGGCGCCCATCTGCGGATCGTAGCCGTGCTCTGCCAGCCAGGCGCGCGCATCGGGCTCCAGCACCACCGACACGCCTTTGTCCGCCAGCTGGGCTTCCAGTTCAAACATAAACTTGTCCACCACCTGCCCGATCACCACAAAGTCCAGCGGCTTGAACTGGATCACCGCGTCCAGGCGATTGCGAAACTCCGGCGTAAACAGCTTTTCGATGGCCTTCAGACTATCGGTCGTATGATCCTGCCGGGTAAAACCGATGGACGCACGGGCGCCTTCGCTGGCCCCGGCATTGGTGGTCATCACCAGAATCACGTTGCGGAAGTCGGCTTTACGGCCATTGTTGTCGGTCAACGTGCCGTGATCCATCACCTGCAACAGCAGATTGAACACATCGCCATGGGCTTTTTCGACTTCATCCAGCAGCAATACCGCGTGGGGATGCTTGGTGATTTCTTCGGTAAGCAAGCCTCCCTGGTCAAACCCCACATAACCCGGCGGCGCGCCGATCAAGCGCGACACCGTATGCCGTTCCATGTACTCGGACATGTCGAAGCGGATCAGGTCGATGCCCATCACCTTGGCCAACTGGCGAGTAACTTCGGTTTTGCCTACCCCGGTGGGGCCGGCGAATAAAAAGCAGCCGATGGGCTTATCCGCTTCGCGCAGACCGGCGCGGGCCAGCTTGATGGCCGAAGCCAGAGTATTGATGGCCTCATCCTGACCAAACACCAGCATTTTCAAATCGCGCTCCAGATCGCGCAGCTTTTCTTTATCGTTGGACGACACCGACTTGGGCGGAATACGCGCCATTTTCGCCACCACCTGCTCAATGTCGGTCACGCCCAGCACTTTGCGGCGTTTGGATACCGGCAGCAAGTGCTGACCGGCGCCGGCCTCGTCGATCACGTCGATGGCTTTGTCCGGCAAGTGCCGGTCGTTCATATAACGCCCCGCCAACTCTGCGGCGCTACGCAATGCGGCCAGGGTGTACTTGACCTGATGATGGGTTTCGAAGCGGGATTTCAGCCCTTTGAGTATCAGATAGGTATCGTCGATACTCGGTTCCTTGACGTCCACCTTTTGGAAGCGTCGCGCCAGGGCGCGGTCTTTCTCGAAAACACCGCGGAACTCCTGATAGGTCGTGGAACCGATGCAGCGCATGCTGCCCGACGCCAGCATGGGCTTGATCAGATTGGAGGCGTCCATGACCCCGCCGGAAGCCGAGCCGGCGCCGATGATGGTGTGGATTTCGTCGATGAACAGAATGGCGTTGGGCTGTTTTTTGAGCTGGGCCAGCAATGCTTTCAGGCGCTTTTCGAAATCGCCCCGGTATTTGGTGCCGGCCACCAGAGCGCCCAAATCCAGCGAGTGGATCACCACGTCGCGCAACACCTCGGGCACGTCCCCTTCGACGATTTTTTTCGCCAGACCTTCGGCGATGGCGGTTTTGCCCACGCCGGCATCGCCCACCAACAGCGGGTTGTTTTTGCGGCGGCGGCAAAAAATCTGAATGGTGCGCTCCAGCTCGTCCTGACGTCCGATGAGCGGATCAATACGGCCTTGTTTGGCTTCTTCGTTGAGGTTGCAGGCGAACTTGGCGAGCGGATCGTCCGTCGCCGCCGCATCGCCGCCCTCCCAGTCGGCGCCGGACTTGCCGCGCCCCTCCGGGTGTTCACCGCGAACTTTGGTAACGCCATGCGCGATGTAATTCACCACGTCCAGGCGGGTCACGTCCTCCTGGCTCAGCAAAAACACCGCGTGCGAATCCTGCTCGCCGAACACGGCCACCAGAATATTCGCGCCGGTCACCTCTTGTTTGCCCGAAGCCTGCACGTTGAACACCGCGCGCTGCAGCACGCGCTGAAAGCCCAGCGTAGGCTGAGTTTCCCGCTTGGCGCCCGCAGGGATGGTAGGCATGGTTTCGGCAATGAACTCGAACAAGCCTTTGCGCAAACGGTCCAAATTGGCGCCCAGCGCGCGCAATACTGCCAAGGCGGCCGGATCGTCGAGAATGGCCAGCAACAGGTGCTCCACGGTCACGAATTCGTGCTTGTGCGCCAAAGCACTACGGAAAGCCGTGTTCAGCGAATGCTCCAACTCTTTACTCAACATAAAACGTTTACTCTAAATAGCGCGTAACGGCTTACGCTTCTTCCATCGCGCATAGCAAAGGGTGCTGATGCCTGCGCGCATAATGATTGACCAGATGAACCTTGGTTTCCGCCACGTCCTTGGCAAACACGCCACAGACGCCGACGCCGCGGATGTGCACGTGCAGCATGACCTGGGTGGCCTGTTCGTCGCCCATGCCGAAAAAGGTTTTGAGCACCTCCACGACAAAATCCATGGGGGTAAAATCATCGTTCAACAATATCACCTTGAACAGCGGGGGGCGCTGCAATTTCGGCCTGGCCTCTTCAACCGCCAGACCGCCGTCCATTTCATTTTCATCTTCCGCCGACATGCACAAACACCTTGGGATGGCTTAAAAAATTTCCCGATTACTCAGGACTTCCAATATAGCAGCATCTTCAAGCAGGGTACACGTGGTACAACGCATGCAATCCGGCGGCGATCAACCCCGCTTCATGATTTGCTCTTTTTCGCGCTGCCAATCCCGGTCTTTTTCCGTAGCGCGCTTGTCGTGCAGCTTTTTGCCTTTGGCCAAGCCGATTTCCAGCTTGGCGCGGCCTTTTTTCCAGTAAATTTTGAGGGGAATCAGCGTGTAGCCCTTGCGCTCCACGGCACCGATCAGGCGATTCAACTCATCGCGGTGCAACAGCAGTTTACGGGTACGCAGGGCGTCGGGGTGAACGTGGCTGGAAGCGGACAACAGGGCGGAAATGTGGCAACCGAATAAAAACGCTTCGCCGTTTTTAATGGTCACATAGCTTTCTTTGAGCTGGGCGCGGCCTTCACGCAGGCTTTTCACCTCCCAACCGTCCAGCACCAAACCGGCTTCGAAGCGGTCTTCGATGAAATAGTCGTGGGTAGCCTGGCGGTTGAGTGCGATGACGGGATTGTCGGACGGGCCTTTACCTTTTTTCGCTGCCATGAAAGCGCCTTAATAACGAACTGACGGAATGTCGGAAGTTTGCTATTTTACTCGATCTTTCCCTGGCCCATTGCCGCAAACGTTTTATTCCACATTATGACTGCCATACAAAAGAGCGCCTTGGTGCGCTTTTCCGCCAGCGCCATGTACGACCTGGTCAACGACATAGAGCGCTATCCCGAATTTTTGCCCTGGTGCCGGGCCAGCCGCGTATTAAGCCGCACCGAAAGCCTGATCGAAGCGGAACTGGACATCGCCCGCAGCGGATTCAACCACTCCTTTGCTACCCGCAACGTATTGCAGCATGGAGAAAATATCCGCATGACACTACTGCGTGGACCGTTCGAACGTCTGGAAGGATTATGGAGCTTTACCCCGCTCCGGGAGGACGCCAGTAAAATCGCCCTGGATTTGCGTTTCGAGCTGTCCGGCACGCTGGCCGCCCTGGCTTTCGGCGCGGTGTTCAATCAAATCTGCAACACCATGGTCAATGCATTCAGCGAACGGGCAAAGCAACTGTATGACTGACACGCGCATCAAAGTGGAAGTAGCCTATGCCAAACCAGCGGAACAGGTGATTTTATCGGTGATGCTGGAAACCGATGCCACCGTGGAAGCGGCCATCCATGCTTCCGGCATTTTGCAGCGCTTTCCTGAAATCGATCTGGCGCAAGCCAAAGTGGGCATTTTCAGCAAACCCTGTGGATTGGACCACGTACCGCGTCCGAATGAGCGCATTGAAATTTACCGGCCGCTGATCGCCGACCCCAAAGAAGCGCGGCGCCACCGCGCGGCGAAAAGCGTCTGAAGGCTTTACAACACCCGTGGAGGTAGCTATGTGGGAAGTCAATTTACTGGCGGCGGTACGCACCATCGAAAAAACCATGCCCATGGTGGTTTACCGCTTTCTGGTCAGTCTGGCCGTAGGACTGGCGTGCATGCTATCGGTGCTGGCCGGGGCGGGCATCGGTTTTGCCGCGGGTTCTTACGGCAAAAATCCGGGCTCTATCGCCAGCATCGGCGCTTTTATCGGCTTTGCTGCCTGCGCCTGGCTGATCTATTCAGTCCGCCACAGTCTGCTGCACGCGGTACGGGCCAGCCACTTACTGGCCTTGGTGGAAAATCGCGAAGGGCGCAGCCTGCCGCCGGGCCGGGCCCAGATAGATTATGCCAAACAACAAATCACCGAACGATTTCCCCAAGTCTCGGACCTGGCGCAACTGGACGGCGACCTGCGCGCCTGCCTGCGTGCCCTGCCAAGCCTGACCGACGACATAGCAGCGCTTTTGCCCATCAAGCACCCCTATGCAGTCAAAGCGGCGCAGCTGCTGCTGGGGCAAATGGCGGCCAGCCTGGGTGACGTACTGCTGGCGGTGGTATTGCGCGGCAAGGATGGCAATGCCTGGCGGACGGGCCTTACCGCAGTGGATGCCTGCGCCGCGCAATGGTCGCGCCTGTCCAAAAACGTCGCCTGGATGTACGGCTTCATGTATGCCGGCTGGTTGGCGGCGTTCCTGGTAATCCAGGCTCCGGTGTTCAGCATCGCCGCCGCCCTGCCCATGGCGGCCGGCATCTGGCCTTTGATTTTTGCCCTGGTATTGTCCTGGGTATTGAAAGCGGCTTTTTTCGAGCCCATCGCCACGGCGGCGCTCATGGAGTATTACTTCAACCAGATGGATGGCCAAGCCGCCGATGTAAACTGTCAAGCCAGGCTGGCCCAATTGGATGCTTACCGTGACTTGCAGGCGAAAGCCGGCTCCTGATACTGAATCTTTCGCGTCGCGTGGCCGGCCGTTCTCGACCGGAATGGCCGGCTACGTTGTGATAGACTCGCGACTGGGCAATTGTTCACACTGTTAACGAGGTACGTGTATGCGGCGGGTTATTTTCAATCAAAAAGGCGGGGTCGGGAAATCCACCATTACTTGCAATCTGGCCGCCATCAGTGCCGCCGAGGGCGTCAAGACCCTGGTCATCGACCTGGACGTACAGGGTAATTCCACCCAGTATTTATTGGGCGGTAAAGTGGCCGACGCGGACGCGACCATCGCGCTGTTTTTCAAAGACACGCTGAGCCTCAACCCGTTCGCCAAAAACCAGACCTATACGCTGGACAGCCTGATTCAGGAAACGCCGTTTCCCAACCTGTCGATATTACCCTCCCACGCCGAACTGGAACCGCTGCAAAGCCGCCTGGAAGCGCGCCACAAAATTTACAAACTGCGCGAAGCCCTGGATGTTTTAAAAGGTTATGACCGTATTTACATCGACACGCCACCCGTGCTGAATTTTTTCAGCCGCTCGGCGCTGATCGCCGCCCAGCGCTGCCTGATCCCGTTCGACTGCGATGCATTTTCCCGCGAAGCGCTGTATTCGCTGCTGGAAGCCCTGGCCGAGGTCAAGGCGGATCACAATCAGGGACTGAGCATCGAAGGCGTGGTGGTCAACCAGTTCCAAAGCCGCGCGCGCCTGCCCCAGCAACTGGTGGACGAACTGCTCAAAGAAGGCCACCCTCTGCTGAAAACGCACATCAGCCCGTCGGTCAAAGTACGCGAATCGCACAGCCTGTCCAAACCCCTCATCCACAGCGAACCCAAGCACCGGATCACCGAAGAATTCCGCGCGCTGCACAAGGAATTGCATCCCGAGGGCTAACCGGCCATCATCCTGGAGCACCTTCGTCCGTGGTCGTAGGGTACGCTGTGCGTACCTTCGAGGACGTCGAACGGTACGCACAGCGTACCCTACAGGCAAGCCTTTCCGAATCCCGCCGGCTTGCCGGGTCAGGGGCTAAGTGTGAAAATAGCGGCAAGGGCTCCAAGCCATACTATCGAACGCCGCTCCGTGGCGTTTTTTATTTTCCCCAGCCTACGAGTACGACCATGAACGAAAACTGGATTGCGCCTTCCATTCTGTCCGCCGATTTTGCCCGTCTGGGTGAGGAAGTCGACCAGGTTTTGAAATCCGGCGCCGACATCGTCCACTTCGACGTGATGGACAATCACTACGTGCCCAATCTGACCATCGGCCCGCTGGTCTGTGAAGCGCTGCGCAAACACGGTGTGACCGCGCCCATCGACGTGCACTTGATGGTCAAACCGGTGGACCGCATCATCCCCGACTTTGCCAAAGCGGGCGCCAGCTACATTACCTTTCACCCGGAAGCTTCCGAGCACATCGACCGCAGCCTGCAATTGGTCAAGGATCATGGCTGCAAAGCGGGTCTGGTGTTCAATCCGTCCACGCCGCTGAACTATCTGGACCACGTCATGGACAAGCTGGACATGATCCTGCTGATGTCGGTCAACCCCGGCTTCGGCGGCCAGAGCTTTATTCCTTACGTCCTGGAAAAAGCCCGCGAGGTGCGCAAACGCATCAACGCCAGTGGCCGCGACATCCGCCTGGAAATCGACGGCGGCGTCAAAGCCGACAACATCCGCGAAATCGCCGAAGCCGGCGTGGATACTTTCGTGGCGGGCTCGGCGCTGTTCGGCGCCGGCAAGGCCGGCGATCCCAATCGTTACGACTCCATTGTCAAAGCGTTGCGGGATGAATTGGCCAAGGCCAAGCGTTGAAACACGCGGTAAAGCGGAATATGGGATGACGCGCTGTGTGTGCCTTTTAACCGCGAAGGTACGCACAGTGCGTTCTACGATCAAAAAACGGCGGAACGTCACGCGGGGTAGGCATCATGCTTTGGCAAAACATACGTCAGATATATCCCAACAGCTGGTTGTTGATGGAAGCACTGGATGCGCATACCGAGGGTGATCAGCGCATTTTGAATCAGCTATCGGTGATTGATATGTTCGACGATTCGGCGTCTGCTCTAAACAGCTATCGCTCGTTACATAAACAAGCGCCGCAACGCGAGTTTTACGTGTTACACACCAGCCGTGAGCAACCGGATATTCGAGAGCGGCATTGGGTCGGCGCACGCATCGATCTGGTCAAACTGAGTATTGAGGGCGCGCCATAGCGCCCGGATCATAAAAACATGACCCCTGAACAATTCCAACAATACGCCCTAGCGGGCTATAACCGCATTCCACTGTCCCGGCAGGTGCTGGCCGATCTGGATACGCCGCTGAGCGCCTATCTGAAGCTGGCCGACGGACCTTATTCCTATCTGTTCGAATCGGTGCACGGCGGTGAACGCTGGGGCCGTTACTCCTTCATCGGCCTGCCCTGCCGCAGCGTGCTCAAAGTTCAGGGCAAGCAAATCCGCCTGAGCCAGGACGACCGGATCGTCGAGCAAGTCGAAACCACCGATCCGCTGGCGTGGATTCAGCAGTTTGCCGCGCGTTACCGCGTGCCCGCCATCGCCGGGCTGCCGAGATTCACCGGCGGCCTGGTCGGCTATTTCGGCTACGAAACCATTGCGTACATGGAGTCAAAACTCAGCGGAGCCGGCATGGCCGATCCGCTAGCCGTGCCGGATATCGTGCTGATGGTCTCGGAAGAATTGCTGGTGTTCGACAACCTCACCGGCACGCTGCTGCTGCTGACCCACGCCGACCCTGCCCAGCCGGATGCCTACAACCAGGGGCAGGCGCGCTTGACCCAACTGGCGCTGGATTTGCGCACGAAAGCGACCCGCCCGGCTGCTGCGCCAACCGCGGCGCGCCAGATACAGGAAACCGATTTTGTTTCCGGCTTTACCCAGCAGGGCTATGAAAACGCCGTAGGGCGCATCAAGGAATACATCGTCGAAGGCGACGTCATGCAGGTGGTATTGTCGCAACGCATGACGATTCCTTACAGCGCCACGCCGCTGGATTTATACCGCGCGCTACGCTGTTTGAATCCCTCGCCGTACATGTTTCACATCAACCTGGACGATTTTCACATCGTCGGTTCCTCGCCGGAAATTCTGGTGCGGCTGGAAGACGGCGAAGTCACGGTGCGGCCCATCGCCGGCACGCGCCGGCGCGGCAAGACTCCGGAAGAAGACCTGGCGCTGGAAAAAGACCTGCTGGCCGACCCCAAGGAAATCGCCGAACACCTGATGCTCATCGACCTCGGCCGCAACGACGTCGGCCGGGTGGCGGAAACCGGCACGGTCAAAGTCACCGATAAAATGATCGTCGAACGCTATTCCCACGTCATGCACATCGTTTCCAACGTGGTGGGCCGCTTACGCCAAGGGCTGAATGCTTTCGACGTATTGGCCGCCACCTTCCCCGCCGGCACCGTCAGCGGCGCGCCGAAAATCCGCGCCATGGAAGTCATCGCCGAACTGGAGCCGGTCAAGCGCGGCGTTTATGCCGGCGCCGTGGGTTATATCGGCTGGTCCGGCAACCTGGACACGGCCATCGCCATACGCACCGCCGTCATCAAAGACGGCCATCTGCACGTGCAAGCTGGCGCCGGCGTGGTGCACGACTCGATTCCCCTGAACGAATGGGAGGAAACCTTGAACAAAGGGCGCGCCATATTCCGCGCCGTGGCAATGGCCGAAGCCGGTTTGGAAGGAGGGCAGCCGTGAGCGCCTGTAAAGTATTGATGATCGACAACTACGATTCTTTCACCTACAACCTGGTGCAATACCTGGCCGAACTGGGCGCCGACGTCACCGTGGTCCGCAACGACCAGATTGCGGTCGAAGAAATCGCAGCCATCGCCCCGGATAAAATCGTCATCTCGCCCGGCCCTTGCACGCCCAAAGAAGCCGGCATTTCCGTGCCGGCCATCCACCGCTATGCCGGCAAGTACCCGATATTGGGCGTGTGCCTGGGGCACCAGAGCATCGGCCATGCCTTTGGCGGCAACGTGATCCACGCCAAAAGCATCATGCACGGCAAAACATCCCTGGTCTATCACACCGGTCAAAGCGTGTTTCACGGCCTGGGCAATCCATTTCAAGCCACCCGCTATCACTCGCTGGTCATCGAAAAAGCCAGCCTGCCCGATTGCCTGGAAATCACCGCCTGGACGCAAACCCCGAACGGCGATTTTGACGAAATCATGGGCGTACGCCATAAAACCCTGCCCATCGCCGGCGTGCAATTCCACCCGGAATCCATCCTGACCGAGCATGGACACGACATGCTGCGTAATTTCTTAAACGCTAACTCAGCGTAGAATCGAAGCGATATTTCTAGAAGCCTTAGTTAGTCCGCTTCGCGGCGGCTTTCCAGAAGCCTTGGTTAGTCCGCTTCGCGGCGGCTTTCCAGAAGCCTTGGTTAGTCCGCTTCGCGGCGGCTTTCCATGGTCGAGCCCATCGTGTAGGGTACGCTGTGCGTACCCTACATCGATAGGCGTGATCGGAATAACGGAAGCGGGCAGACTTGCGTATAAAGACGGGCGCAGAGCGTGGGAACGATAACGCCCGGTTCTCTTCACACCTCGCTCCAGGGGGAAACATGTGGTTGATGATATTGGAAGGCACATTCGGCTTTTTGTTTGTGCTGTTCATGGTGACGCAGCTGATCTGGCCGTTGTTGACCGACACCCCTCTGTTTCCTCTGTTTCACCCGCGCAAACGCTCTGAGCGCTCCCCCCGGCCCCATCGCCTGTCGCACCCGGAAAAACCGGTCGACGGCGAGATTCTTGATCGCAAAAAACCCAGCGGAGATAAATCATGAATGATGGCAACACGGCGCAGCCCGACAAGGCCATGCGCAAAACCGTCGGCGTCAGCCTGTCGCTGCTGCTGATTTTTTTAGGGCTTTGGTCCTCCACCAACCTGGTCGAAGGGCTGGACGCCACCGAAGTCATGGTCATCCAGTACCCCAGCGGAACCCTGGTGGCCGCCACCGAACCCGGCTGGTACGCCCAGTGGTTCGGGCGGGTGCAAAAATACCCGCTACGCTCGCAATTTTCTTTCTCGGCTTTTTTGGATCAAGGCGTGGAGAAGGATGAAAGCCTGCGCCTGCGCTTCAACGACGGCGGCCACGCCAATGTTTCAGGCGTCATCTCCTGGGAAATGCCCACCGACCGCGAACACCTGATCATGGTGCACAGAAAGTTCGGCAACCCCCACGCCGTCGAACAGCAAATCATCCGTCCCACCCTGGAATCGGCTGCCTACACCTCGGGGCCGTTGATGTCCTCCACCGAATCCGCCGCCGAAAAGCGAAATCTATTGCTGCAATACATGCAGGACCAGGCCAAAAACGGCGCTTACCACACGCGCACCGTCACCATACGGGTACCCGATCCTTTGACCGGCATCGAAAAAACGGTGAACGCCGCCGAAATCGTCATGGAAGGCGGCAAGCCGGTGCGTGAGCAGGAAAGCGCCGCCAAGGTATTCGGCATCAACCTGCTGCCCATGTCGATCAACCAGATCAAATACGACAGCAGCATCGAGCAGCAGATCACCAACCGGCAGATCGCCATCCAGGGCGTGCAGATCGCCCAG
Organism: Methylococcaceae bacterium; assembly: GCA_004299145.1. Lineage (GTDB taxonomy): Bacteria > Pseudomonadota > Gammaproteobacteria > Methylococcales > Methylococcaceae > Methylogaea. The sequence goes on from SCQD01000091.1 coordinate 15,288, forward strand.
GCCAACGCGCTGAAAGCCGAGCAGGACGCCATCACCACGGAAAAAACCGGCCAGGCCAGAGCAGCCGAAGCCAAGTGGGCGCAGGAAGCCATCAAGGCGCAAAAAGTCACCGAAGCCCAGCAAAAGCTGGAGGTCGCGCAATTGGAAGCCCAGGCCGCCGAGCAATACAAGCGCAAAATGATCCTGGAAGGCCAGGGCGAAGCCGAGAAAAAGCAACTGGTCATGAACGCCGACGGCGCGCTGGACCAAAAGCTGGCGGCTTACATTGAAATTCAGAAGGCCTATGCCGCCGCCATCGAAAACTACAAAGGCAACTGGGTGCCGCAGATCGTGTCGGGTGGAGCGAACGGCGCGGTAGCCGGTTCCGGCGCGCAGCAGATGATAGACCTGCTGTCCATCAAGGCCGCCAGGGACTTGGGGCTGGACATGGCCATCCAGGGCGCGGCCAATACGGCGAAAAAATAAATCGGGGGCTCCAAACAGCCTCTACCGCCTTAAGGCTTTGGCTGAAAACAACTTCCCGATTTCGCTGATCGACGTAGGGTACGCTGTGCGTACCATTCTTCCCACAAGGCATGGCCGCCAGCCGTTCAAAAAACCGGGCCAATAAAGCCCCGCACCCGCAACGCTCCGAACCACGGTACGCACAGCGTACCCTACATTGACGACCAACAAGGTAATCAATAAAGCATGAATTCACGGCAAATATTCCCCCGTGCATGGACACGCTACGTCGTCGCTATCGCCCTGGTCGCCGTGGCCGCCGCCTTGCGGATATGGCCGCTACAAGCCCTGGGATCGACCCTGGTCTGGCTGACCTTCTACCCGGCCGTCATGGTGGTCTCGATCTACGGCGGGCTCTCCGCCGGTTTGTTGGCAACAGCTCTGGCCTGTCTTACCGCCATGTTCTTGTGGCCGATACTCGTTGCCGAACCCTTCATCAAAAACCCCGCCGACTGGCTGGGCATGTCCGTCTTTATCCTGACGGGCAGCATGATCTCCGGTGTTGCCGAAGCCATGCGCCATGCCAGGGTGCGCGCGCTAAAAGCACAGGAACAGGCCGAAGCCGCCAACCGGGCGAAGAGCGTGTTTCTTTCCACCATGAGCCATGAACTGCGCACGCCGCTGAACGCCATTCTCGGTTTCTCCGCCCTGATGCGCAGCGACCCTGCGCTTACCGAAGGACAGCGCGAGAATCTGGACATCATCAATCGCAGTGGCGAGCACTTACTCAGCCTCGTCAACGATGTGCTCGACATGGCCAAAATAGAGGCCGGCCGGGTTGTTTTAGAAATCAAACCGTTCGACCTCGGCACGCTGGTGCGCGACATCACCGACATGCTGGGCAAGCGCGCCGAGGAGAAAGGGGTGCAACTGCTACTCGACCAATCCTCCGAGTTCCCTAGATTTATCAAAAGCGATAAAGAGAAACTGCGCCAGGTGATCGCCAATTTGGTAGGCAATGCCGTCAAGTACACCAACCACGGCAGCGTAACCTTGCGCCTGGGTGTCCAGCAGGGAAATGACGTGCTGAGGCTGATCATTGAGGTGGAAGACAGCGGAGTGGGTATCAGCAAGGCCGATCAGGCGCGCATCTTTGAACCCTTCGTGCAAGCGGGCAAGTCGGCCACCCAGAAGGGCACCGGACTGGGACTGTCCATCGTGCGCGAGTATTTGAAGCTGATGGGCGGCAATATTGAGGTAGAAAGCACGCGGGACATAGGCTCGCTGTTCCGTGTGACTTTGCCGGTACAAAGCGCAGAGGAAGCCGAGGTGATGTCTTCCGAATCCGCAAACGGGCGGGTTGTCGGGCTGGAGTCCGGTCAGCCCGACTATCGCATCCTCATCGTCGAAGATCAGTTGGAGAACCAATTGTTGCTGCAGCGACTGCTGAAAGACGCGGGTTTTACGGTAACAGTGGCCCAGAACGGCGAAGAAGGCATAGCCTTGTTTCAAAACTATCATCCGCACTTCATCTGGATGGACCGGCGCATGCCGGTCATGGACGGTCTTGAAGCAACGCAGCGCATCCGCGCGCTGGACGGCGGCAAGGATGTCAAGATCGCCGCCGTTACCGCTTCGGCGTTTGCCGATCAACGCGAAGAAATGCTGGCTGCCGGCCTGGATGATTTCGTGCGCAAGCCGTACCGCCCCGCCGAAATATTCGAGTGCATGGCGCGGCAACTCGGGGTGCGTTTTGTGCACGAACAAGCCGCACACGCCGAGGCCGATGCGGCGCTATCCACCATGGCACTCGCAAAACTGCCCGAAGCTTTGCGCCGCGAGTTGGCGGATGGCTTGGTGCGGGGCAACACCGAGCAGATTGTCAGGCTCATACAGCGCATTGAGCAGCAAGATGCTGCGCTTGCCAAAGTGCTGACCCGCCACGCGGCAGCCTTTAACTACCTGCCCGTCCTCAATGCGCTGGAAACCATAGATACCCACAAGACCACAAAACCATGATCGGTAATATTCTCATCGTCGACGACGAGCCCAGCGCATTGAAGCTGCTGAAAGATATTCTGACGGCCGATGGGCATGTGGTTCGCCCCTTCAACAACGGCGAACTGGCATTGCGCTCCATTTACCCAGTGGCAAAATGCGCGTGGTGCATGGGAAAGGCGAAGTATTTTGTCTGAATGCCTGCGGGCAGACAAAAATCATCGGCACCATTCAAGACATTCATGAGCACGATCAAACGAAAATGCTGGGGGTTATTCAGGACATTACCGAGCGTAAAGAACTGCAAAGCAAACTTGAGGAACAAGCCAATACCGATTTTCTCACCGGTTGTGACAGCCGAAGACATTTTCTGGAAAAGGCCGAACAGGAACTGCTGCGCATCCGCCGCTACGGTGGGGAAATGTCCATGCTCATGCTGGACCTGGATCATTTCAAAAACATCAACGATGAGCATGGCCACACGGTAGGCGATAGGGTGCTTAAAAAACTGGTACAAGTTTGTGGGGAGCTTTTGCGCGAGGTAGACGTCATTGGCCGACTCGGCGGCGAGGAGTTCGCCATCCTGTTGCCGGAAACCCGGATTGAGCAGGCGCTCGAAGTCGCCGGGCGCTTGTGCCAGGCGGTCGCCGCGGCGGAACTGCCCATGGATGGCGCCGCACCGCTGCATTTCACGGCATCCATTGGCGTGGCCGGTTTGGCGGCGGATGATCTGCGGATCGCCGCAATCCTCAACCGTGCGGATAGCGCGCTGTATAAAGCGAAACATGCCGGACGCAATAGGGTTTGCGCTTGACGGCAATGATGGGGGGCGAGTCGATACTGTTGCACTAAGCCTCGGAGATTCGTCGCCATGAGCATCGCAGCCGGGGATAAAATTTTTGCCGTAGCAAACCCATGATGGGAAAGAAGGCCATGAGCCAACGCAAACTGATCACATTCGACTGGGCCATCAAGCGCCTGTTGCGCAGCAAGGCCAACTTCGACGTGCTGGAAGGTTTTCTCAGCGAATTGCTGAAAGACGACATTCGCATTCTTGAGGTATTAGAGAGTGAGAGCAATCAGGACCATCACGCCGCCAAGTTCAACCGCGTCGACCTGAAAGTCCGCAACAGCCGCGATGAATTGATCCTGATCGAAGTCCAGTACGACCGCGAATACGACTACATGCAGCGCATGTTTTACGGTGTGGCAAAAACGGCCATCGAACACCTGGATGTGGGCGATACCTATGAACACATCGCTAAAGTGATTTCCATCAACATCCTGCACTTCGATCTGGGCACCGGGCAGGACTATATCTACCACGGCACCACGCGGTTTATCGGTTTGCACACCCACGACGAACTGGGTTTGAGCGCGCGCCAAAAAGAGCTGTTCAAGCAGGAAACGGTATATGCCCTGTTCCCGGAATACTACCTGATCAAAATCAACCGCTTCGACGACATCGCCCGCGACACGCTGGACGAATGGATTTATTTTCTCAAGCACGAAGAAATCAAGGACAGCTTCACCGCCAAGGGCTTGCGCGCCGCCCAGGAAAAGCTGGACATATTGAAACTGCCGCCGGAAGAGCGCGCGGCTTACGAGCGTTATATCGACGACCTGCGCTACCAGGCGAGCATGTTCAGATCGACCTACGTGGATGGTTATCTGGACGGTAAAAAAGAAGGGCAAGAAGCAGCACGTGAAGAAGGACAACGGCAAGCCCGCATGGCGATAGCCCGCCAGTTGCTGGACATACTGGATGATGCCGCGATTGCCGCCAAAACCGGCTTGAGCGTGGACGCGGTAGCGGAGCTGCGGCGGGAATAACGCCCATGGAAAATTGGATGTGTGCTGGGCGCTGCCCACCCTGCCTGGCCTTCATCTTTTTGCTGGCGCTGCTGTCCGCCCCCTGCAACGCAACCCCCTCCTTCGAACAAATCAAAACCGCCTACCGCCCTTCGGAAGCCTATCTGCTGGATCGCCACGCCCAGGTGATCCACAGCCTGCGGGTGGATAAACAAGGCCGCCGCCTGGTATGGACGCCGCTGCAGGAAGTGTCGCCCGCCTTGCTCAAAGCCCTGCTCGCCGCCGAAGACCGGCGTTTTTACGCACACCACGGCGTGGACTGGCTGGCGCTGGCCGGAGCCGTCTGGCAAGCCATACGCGGCGGCACGCTGCGCGGCGGCAGCACGCTCACCATGCAATTGGCGGCCCAGCTCGATCCCAGCTTACAAGCCCACCATGGCCGGCGCGGTTGGATGCAAAAATGGCGGCAGATGCGCGCCGCCATGGACATCGAGCAAAGCTGGAGCAAAGCACAGATTCTGGAAGCCTATCTAAACCAGGTGGGCTTTCGCGGCGAATTGCAGGGCATCGCCGCCACGGCCCAGGGCTTGTTCGGCAAACAACCCTCGGGCCTGACCGAGGCCGAAGCGCTGCTGCTGGCGGCCATTTTGCCGGCACCCAACGCCAACGCCGCAAGCATCAGCCGGCGTGCCTGCGTGATCGGCAAAATCGCCGGCTTCGACGTCGACTGCGCCGTATTGCAACGGCTGGCGCTGACGGTGGAACAGCCACCGCACATCGTGGCCGACGTCGCCCTGGCCCCGCACGTGGCGGCACAGCGCTTGCGCCGGCCCGGCGAAACGTTGACGACCACGCTGGACGCCACCCTGCAACGCCGCGCCGGCGACGCTCTGCGCCGCCAGTTGCAGGATTTGGCCGGCCGCAACGTGCGCGACGGCGCCGCGCTGGTGCTGGATAATGCCGGCGGCGACATCCTGGCTTACGTGGGCTCGGCCGGCCCGGCATCCAGGGCTGGCCGGGTGGACGGCGTGCGCGCGCGCCGTCAGGCCGGCTCCACCCTGAAACCGTTTCTGTACGGCCTGGCACTGGAAAAGCGCTATCTCACCGCCGCCTCGGTGCTGGACGACAGCCCGCTGAGCCTGGACACGGCAGCCGGCCTGTACGTGCCGCAAAACTACGACCGTGATTTCAAAGGCCTGGTCAGCGTGCGCACCGCCCTGGCCGGCTCGCTCAATATTCCGGCGGTGCGCACCGTGCTCATGGTGGGGGTGGAAAACTTTCGCCAACGCCTGCTGCAATTGGGCTATGCGGGCTTGCAGCGCGACGGCGACTATTACGGCCAGGCGCTGGCGCTGGGTTCGGCGGAAGTCAGCCTGCTGGAGCAGGCCAATGCCTACCGCAGTCTGGCCAACGGCGGGTTGTACAGTCCGCTGCGCCTGTACGCCGACGATCCGCCCAACGATCATGGCGCACGTACCGCCCCTGACCATGAAACGGCCGCGCGCCATGATCGTTCCCCTCACCCCGACCCTCTCCCGGGGGGAGAGGGGGTACAAGGTCGCCGCGCCTTTCATGACAGCACGCCGCACCGGGTGATGGACGCCGGCGCCGCTTTCATCATTGCCGACATACTCAGCGACCGCACCAGCCGCGCGGTCACGTTCGGTTTCGACAACCCCTTGACCACCCGGCACTGGAGCGCGGTAAAAACCGGCACCAGCAAAGACATGCGCGACAACTGGTGCATCGGTTACAACCCACGCTATACCGTCGCGGTGTGGGTGGGAAATTTCGAAGGCGACTCCATGCACGACGTGTCCGGCGTCAGCGGCGCGGCGCCGGCCTGGCTGGAAATCATCGACAACCTGCCGGCAGCCGACGCCGTGCCGCCCGCCCCACCCGGCGTGATCCAGCAAACCGTCAGCTTGCAGCCGGCCATCGAACCGCCGCGGCGCGAATGGTTTTTAGCCGGCAGCGAAACGAGCCTGGTGCAATTGGGCGATGCCCGCCACGCTCCGCCGCGCATCCAATCGCCCAGCGAGGGTTCCGTCATCGCGCTGGACCCGGACATTCCGCCGCAAAACCAGGCGGTATTTATGATCGCCCATTCAGCACCGGCGGGCAGTGTTTTTATGCTGGACGGTGTGCGTCTGGCAACTGCGGCCAAACCGTATAAATGGCAACCCGCGCCGGGCAAGCATCGGCTGGCATTGCTGGGAACGGCGGGCCAGGAACTGGATGGCGTGGTGTTTTGGGTAAAAGGCACTCCGGGGCACTAACCCGGCAAAAAATTTATTACCGCTGACAAATGATTGAACCCGCTCTGCTTTACGAACAGCAGAGCGTGCGCGACCTGAAGGGCGGCTCATCTGATAGCGGCGCGGCCTCCCCGCTGCGACAACTGTTGCGGCGCTACTGCAACGCACCGGAGGCCGGCATGGGGCCGGACACTCCCTTGACCGCGCTGGGCCTGGAAAGAAAGCATCACCGTCATTTTCGACGTCTCGCTGGTTCCGGAAGACAACGGCCTGGATTTCGCCAGCCGCCAAAGGCAGTTGATACGGCGCACGCCGAAGCTGATCGCCCAGGATGGACTGGAGCATTTTCTGGTGCAGATCACCCGGCAAGGGAACACCGCAGGACTGTGCGGCAAATCGAAACTGGATGCGCGCCCGGGCGACGTATTCCTGGTGGATCTCAGCCAGCCATTGGCGACCCGCACGGACGATTTCGACAACCTGACGCTGGTCGTCCCCAGATCACTGTTATGTCGTTATCTGCGACAGAAGCTACGAGGATTGGCTGCGCTGCCTGGCTTGACTACTACACGCCGCCGAAAGCCACCGCGCAGCGGAATCACTAAAACATCTCGAATCCAGAGCCCGGAATGGCGCGCCGGCCCATGCTTATCGCCGTTTTTTTATACAATCCGCAACTTCTCTCTATTGCCCGTAATGGTGAATAAGATCATGAGGCCAATGAAACTGATTTTCCCGGCGTTACTCCTATTACTTTGCGTGGCGCCCGCCCAAGCGGAAAACCGCGTACTGGTGGAGGCGCTGGTGCGTGCCAGTTGCCAACACTGCGCGGCGGAAAAAGCGTTTTTGCAAACCTTGCCGGCGCAACGCAGTGAGGTCGAGGTGCGCGTTTACGACATCGCCGAACCGGAAGGCAGCCGCTGGTTCAAGGCCATCACCGGCGCTTACCGGCTGCCGCTGAGCTTGCCGCTCACGGTCGTGGGCAGTGAAATCATCCAGGGCTACGACAGCGCCGACACCACCGGTGCGCACATCCTGGCGCTGGTCGACGCGCAGCGCGGCCAGCCGGTGCAAGGTTTCGCCAGCCTGCTGGCGGCGGCCGGGCAAGCGGCTGAGCCGGCGCCTGCCACGACGGTGCCGTCGCTGCTGGTGCGCTTGCCGCTGCTGGGTACGGTGGACGCCGGCGCCTGGTCGCTGCCGGTGCTGGCCTCGCTGCTGGGCTTGCTGGACGGTTTCAATCCGTGTGCCATGTGGGTGCTGGTCACGTTTTTGCTGGTCTTGCTGCGCATCGGCTCGCGCCGCCGCATGTGGACGGTGGCGGGGCTGTTCATCGTCGCCGAAGCGCTGATGTACTACCTGATCCTCAACGTCTGGTTCAAGGCCTGGGACTTCGTCGGCATGGATCGCTACGTGACGCCGGCGGTGGGACTGGTAGCCATCGGCGGCGGTCTGTTTTTTCTGTACGAGTGGTACAAATCGCTGGGCACGGAACTGGCGTGCCGCATCATCGACCTGGAGCAGCGCAGCCGCATTACCCAGCGCATCAAGCGTCTGGCGGACGGCCCTTTCACCCTGCTGACGGTGGCGGGCATCATCGGTCTGGCTTTTTCGGTGAACGTCATTGAGTTTGCCTGTTCCATCGGCTATCCGCAGACGTTCACCAAGATCATCGAAATGAATCAGCCCGGCTTCTGGACCAGCCAGTTTTACCTGGGGCTGTATATCCTGTTCTACATGGCCGACGATTTCGCCGTGTTCGGCCTGGCGTTGTGGGGCTTCGAGCAGATCCACCTGACCCAGCGCTACTCGCGCTGGAGCAACGGGCTGGGCGGCGTGCTGATGCTGTTGCTGGGCGCGCTGTTGCTGCTGCACCCGGATTGGCTGCGCTTCGGTTAGCCCGCTATGCCGGGCGTTGGGAGCCGACCCAGTCATGCAACAGCCGTTGCAGGCCCTGGAAGTCGATGGGCTTGGCGGCGTGACCGCTCATGCCCGCGGCATAACAACGCTCTTTTTCTCCCTGCATGGCGTGGGCGCTCAGGGCGATGATGGGCAGGCCCACCAGCCCCAGTTCGCCGCGGATGGCGCGGGTGGCTTGATAGCCGTCCATGAGCGGCATCTGCAGGTCCATCAGCACCAGATCGTATGGCATGACCATGTCGCGCAGCGCCTGCAGCGCTTCCTTGCCGTTGCCCGCCACCGTCACCTGCACGCCGAGTTTGCTCAGCATGTGCCGCAACACCATTTGGTTGACGGCGCTGTCCTCCACCAGCAATACCCGCGTGCCGGCGAAATCCTGCGGCGGTTCCGTGGCCGCGGCATCGTCCAGGGCGCCGGCCACGCCCAAATGCACGGCGACATGGAAGCGGCTACCCACGCCCGGCAGGCTTTCGCAATGGATTGTGCCGGCCATGGCCTTGACCAGCCGGCCGGCGATGGCCAATCCCAGGCCGCTGCCGCCGTACTTGCGGGTGGTCGACGCATCGGCCTGGGTGAAAGGCTGGAATAGCCGGGAAACCTGCTCGCTCGTCATGCCGATGCCGGTATCCGCCACCGTGGTTTCCAGCATGAAGCCATCCGCCTCGGCAACACCGGCGACGCTGACCCGCACGCCGCCCTGTTCGGTGAACTTGACGGCGTTGCCGACCAGGTTGGTCAGCACCTGCCGCAAGCGCAACGGATCGCCCAGCAAAATCCGCGGTACGTTTTCCGCCACGCTGACTTCCACCCACAGGGCTTTGGACAGCGCCTGAATTTCCAGCAACTGCTTTACTTCCGCCAGCAGGTCGCGCACGTTGAACGGCTTCGATTCCAGCGTCAGCCGGCCGGCGTCGATTTTGGAAAAATCGAGTATGTCGTCGATGATGCCCAGCAAATGGCGGGCGGACTGATTGATGGTGTGCAGATAATCCCGCAAGGTATCGGGGCAGGGCTCCAGGCCGCCCAGTTCGCTGAAGCCGAGGATCGCGTTCATGGGCGTGCGGATTTCATGCGATATGTTGGCCAGAAAGGTGGCTTTGGCCTGCGCCGCCTGTTCCGCCGCTTCCTTGGCGAGGAGCAGCGATTGTTCCGTGCGCTTGCGCTGGGTAACGTCCTGCACCGTGCCGTGCGCGTGCAGCGGTTGCCGCCGCTCGTCGAACCTGAGCGTCGCTTTCTCGTGCAGCCAGCGCACCGCGCCGTTGACCACGATGCGGTGTTCGATGTCGTAAGGCGTGCCGGCCAGGGCGGCGCGCCAGGCGGCGACCATCCGGGCGCGGTCGTCCGGATGCACGTAGCGCATGAATGCTTCGTAGCTCAACGGCGTATCCTGCGTCAGACCGAACAGGTGATACACGCCTTCGGACCATTGCAGCTGGCCGCTGTTCAAATCCAGATACCAGCTGCCCAGGCCGGCGATCAATTCCGCCGTGAGCAGGTTGGCGCGGCTTTGCCGCAACGCCTCCTGAGCAGCCTTGCGCTCGGTGATGTCCTCGGAAATGCCCAGCAGATAGCGCGGCGCGCCGTCGTCGCCCAGCAGGGCGATTTTGCGGGTGTGCAGCCAGCGAACCCCCTGGTGGGCGGTTTCGATGCGCTCTTCGGGAATGTCCAGCATGCCGCCTTTCGCCAGGGCTTCGCTGTCCTGGTGCATGAACAGCGAAGCCTGTTCCGACGAAAACAGTTCATCGGGCAGCTTGCCCAGCACGGCGCCACGCTTCAGCTCGAAAAACCGCTCCGTGGCGCGATTCACCAGCACGATGCGCAGGTCGTCGGCGCGCTTGATGAACACGCTCAGCGGCATCTGGTCGACCACCGCGTTCAGCAGCCAGACCGTTTCATCGAGGCGGCGCTGTATTTCGCCGCGCCGCGCCGTTTCTTTCGCGTTGCGGCGGTACCACAGCAGGACGATGAACAGCAGGCCCGTCAGACTGGCGGTGATTTGCCCCACGGTTAAATTGTGCAGGTACATGGCGTGCTGATCCTTCCTCCGAAATGGGTAGTGGTTTTACGGCATTAAGCAATGCAGAGTGGGCCACCGCGCTAGGCTGTCGAAATTCGGTAACTTTGAGTTTATCCGGGTTCCCTGTTTATGGATGTAATTCCTGTCAACCGCAACGCGGTTGTGTAACCCAGCCCAGGGTTGGCGCGTTTCGCGCCTACCCTGGGTTACGCCGCACCCCATGAAACCCTCAACCCCAACGGGGTTGTGTCGTTCGGCCGCGATGTAACGCCATGCGTAACGATCAATATCAGGACACAACCCCGTTGGGGTTGGTGGATGCCATGGGGGAACACCTACCCAGGGTAGCGCCTGCGGCGCCAACCCTGGGCTGGGTTACAAAACCCCGTTGGGTTTATTTTTTCGCAGACCATTACGTTAGCGAAATTGCTACAGGCTGCCATGCGGTTGGGTATCACTGGCCGGTATTTCCCGGCGTACATACAAAAAAGCCAAAAAGCGGGAAAAACCTTAATGCAACGGCATCACATCGTCCCCGGCGGCCAGGGTCGCCGGCAGGCTGATGCGCAGCGACGTCCCCCGGCCGGGCGCGCTGGCTATCTCCATTTCACCGCCCAGCAGCAATACCCTTTCCCGCACGCCGAGCAAGCCCAGTGAATCGGCCGGTGGGCGTTCCGGATCGAAGCCGCACGTCCTTTCAGGTCTGGGCTATGTCAAGTCAGCAAAGCCGTGAACTCCTTGTCCGGCATGGGTTTGCCGAACAAATAGCCTTGCACCAGCATGCAGCCGTGGGTCAGCAGATAATCCGCCTGCTGCCGGGTTTCCACGCCTTCGGCCACCAGCTCCATGTTCAAGGCCCTGGCGATGGAGATCATGGCTTTGACCAGCTCCGCCTTGTTCTGCGCGTGGGGTATATGGCTGATAAATGAACGGTCGATCTTGATCTGGGTCACCGGAAAACGGTTGAGATAGCTGAGCGCGGAATAGCCGGTGCCGAAATCGTCGATGGCGATGCCCAGCCCCAGTTCGCGGAAACCGTTCAGCGTGGCGAGTATGCTCTCGCTGTCTTCCAGCAGCAGGCTTTCGGTCACCTCCAGCTTCAGCCATTCCGGCCGGCAGCGGGTTTGTTCCAGGACGTGGCGCACCGTGCCCAGCAAGTCGTTTTGCAGGAACTGGCGCGTGGACAGGTTTACCGCCACCCGCAGCGGAACTTCGCGGCCGTCGTTCCACGCCGCCACGGCGCGGCAGGCGGTGGCGAGCACCCATTCGCCCATGGGCACGATCAGGCCGGTCGCTTCCGCCACGGCGAT
>SCQD01000092.1 GCA_004299145.1 Methylococcaceae bacterium
TGAAATTCAAGATAGGCGGGCAATGCCTGCAAGCCGCGCTGTTTTTCTTCGGCCAGCAAGCTGGCGACAGCGGTGCTGGTTTGACGGCTGTCTTCTGCGTGGCAACCATAAACGCGCAAACTTCCACCATGGGTAGGCAGTTCTTCCACGTTCCATACGCGCAGCCCTGCCTGGGCAAAAATGCGGCTGACTGTAAACAAGGATAGGTAGGAGAAGTGTTCGTGATAGGCGGTGTCGAATTGGGCCTGCTCAATCAGCCGCATCAGGTGAGGGAACTCCAGTGTGATGGCGCCGCGCGGTTTCAGGAGGACTTTCAGTCCGGCGGTAAAGTCATTGATGTCCGGCACGTGGGCATAGACGTTATTGCCGACAATCAGATCGGCTTGTTTGCCTGCGGCGGCCAGGCGTTCCGCCAATGCTTTATCGAAAAATTCGCATAACACGGGGATGCCGAGGCTTTCCGCCGCAGCGGCGGTGCCGGCGGTCGGTTCTATGCCCAAACACGGAATGCCGGCCGCGACAAAATTCCGCAACAGATAACCGTCGTTGGCGGCGATCTCGATGACGTGGCTTCGTCTGTCCAAGTCCAGGCGGGCGGTGATCATGCGGGTATACAGAGCGGCGTGCTGCAGCCACGCCGGCGACACCGAGGAGAAGTACGCATAATCGGCGCTGAATAACTCGTCGGCCTGCGCAAAATCTTCGGTTTGCACCAGCCAGCAGCATTCGCAGACGTATAGCGTCAACGGAAAATAGCGTTCCGGTTTTTGCAAATCTTCCTCGCTGAGATAGGCATTGGATGGCGGAGCAAAACCCAGATTGAGAAAAACGTGTTGCAGCGGCGCTGAGCAATGGCGGCAGTTCATGGCGTAATTCCAGGAAAATCGGGAGCGATGCATGGATGGTCATGATCGCGTTGGGAAAGATCGATTATCGGCAGCGGCCAGGCTATCGCCAAACGCGGATCGCTACAGGATGCGCCGCTTTCGGCCGCCGGCACATACTCATGTGTGTGCAAATACAGCAATTCGCTGTCCGCCTCCAGCACCTGGAAACCGTGCGCGCAACCTTCGGGAATCACCAGCAGGCGGGCATTCTCCGGGGACAGGACTTCGGCATGCCATTGCAAAAAAGTCGGCGAGCCGGCGCGCAAATCCACTGCAACGTCCCACACGCGCCCCCTGATGCAGCGCACCAGCTTCATTTCCGCGTGCGGCGGGCGCTGATAGTGCAAGCCGCGCACCGCCCCGACCGCATGGGTGCGCGAATGGTTGATTTGTACGATGCGTCTATTGCCCATGACGGTGCTCAATTCCTGTGCGCAATACAGGCGGGAAAACGCCCCACGGTGATCGACAAACGCCGTGGTTGTCACGACGCATATGCCCGGCAAGGCGGTTGGCTGCACGATCATGCCTGGCACCATGCCACCTTGGCAGCGCGCGCCGCTGCGATATAAGCTGCCAACTGGGCGCGGCTGCACGCCGACTGCGTCGCGGCATAATGACGGTACCAAGCCGCAGTGGCGGCCAGGGCATCGTCCAGCGTCCACAGAGGGCGCCATCCCAAAAACGCTTTGGCTTTAGCGCTGTCGAGATACAGCAAGCCGGCTTCGTGCGGTTGGGGCCGTGCCGTGCACTGCCACGACAATGCCGGCCAATGCCGTTGCAAACGCGTCAGCATGTCCATCACGCTGGCGTTACCGTCTGGGTCGGGGCCGAAATTCCAGCTATCCGCCGTCTCTCGTCGCGCTTCCAGCAGCTTTTGTCCCAGGGACAGATAGCCGCTCAAAGATTCCAGCACGTGTTGCCAGGGGCGCGTCGCCAGGGGGGAACGAACTTCCAGCGCAGCATGCTCGTCGACGGCGCGAACCAGATCGGGCAGCAACCGGTCTTCCGACCAATCGCCGCCGCCGATGACGTTACCCGCCCGCGCAGTAGCCAGTAGAGGGGAGTGCGGCATATTGAAAAAAGCGCGGCGATAACTGCTTACCAGCAATTCGGTGGCGGCCTTGGAAGCACTATAAGGATCGTGGCCGCCCAGGCGGTCCGTTTCCCGGTATCCCCACGACCATTCCTGGTTTTCATAACACTTGTCCGTCGTTACTACGACAATTCCTCGTATGCCGGGCGTATGGCGGCATGCTTCCAGCACGTGGGCTGTTCCCATTACGTTGGTGGACCAGGTGTCCAGCGGATTGTGGTAAGAGCGGCGCACCAGCGGCTGGGCGGCGAGGTGAAAAACCAGTTCCGGCCGGGTATTTGACAAAATGGCCGCTACAGCGGTGCTGTCGCGGATATCCGTGCGGTGTTCGGGTATCTTCAAATCCAACAGTTCCCAGTGATTGGGACTGGTCTGCGGCGGCAAAGCCAAGCCCACGACCTCCGCGCCCAATTCGCTCAGCCATAACGCCAGCCAACTGCCTTTAAAGCCGGTATGGCCGGTCAGCAAAACCCGGCGGCCACGATAATTATCGGCAAACAATTTCATGCCCAAAGTTTCCACGGTGGATTGTCCAGCCAGAGTGTTTCCAAATGGGTTTTATCGCGGAGCGTGTCCATCGCTTGCCAAAAGCCTTGATGCTGGAATGCCATTAACTGCCCGTTTTTTGCCAGATGTTCCAGCGGCGCGGCTTCCCAAGCCATAAAATCATCCTGAATCAGGTCGAACACCGCCGGCTCCAATACAAAAAAGCCGCCGTTGATCCAGGCGCCGTCACCGACGGGTTTTTCCTGAAAATTCATGACCACGCCTGCTTGAAGATTCAGTGCGCCATAGCGCCCCGGAGGCTGTATGGCGGTGACCGTCGCCTGTTTGCCGTGTGAGCGGTGAAATTGGATCAGCGCGCCGATATCCACGTCGGCAACGCCATCGCCATAGGTAAAGCAGAAAGATTCGTTGCCTATATATTTCCGCACTCGCTTAAGCCGTCCCCCTGTTAGCGTATCCTGGCCGGTATCCACCAATGTAACGCGCCATGGTTCAGCATGGGCTTCATGGATTTCCATGCGGTTTCCCACCATGTCGAAAGTGACATCGGACATGTGTAAAAAATAATTGGCGAAATACTCTTTAATGACATATCCCTTGTAGCCCAGGCATATGACAAAGTCGTTGACGCCATGGTGTGAATATAGTTTCATGATGTGCCATAGAATTGGCTTGCCGCCGATTTCAATCATGGGTTTTGGGCGAAGATGCGATTCTTCACTGATACGAGATCCCAGGCCCCCAGCTAAGATGACGGATTTCATGATTGCGCTTCAAAGATTAGTATATGATTGAAAAGATCGGATAATGTGAGAATTAGTTATACAAAATTATCGGCATTGGTATCGACCAAGCCTTGAATGAAAATATTCTTTCCATCGTTGGCGCATTGATGACGACACACTTCCATCGGATTAAGCTTGTCGAAAACCTGCTTCGCTGCTTTGCTGAACCATAATTCCCGGAAGCGCTGATTACGGATGGAGCCTATCGCACCGGTTTTATCGTAAGCTTTATTGTGACAGGCATATACCACTTGATCCGCACCGACGACGGGAACGATCTGCATGAAATGGCATTTTCCATAGGAGCGCTCGGGCAGGTGGCTGCGGGATTGAATATTATAAGTGGTATTCAAAGTGAATTTATCGTCGATCAAAGTTCCCGCCTTGGCCAGTTGTTCATAGACCGCGTCCTGGATGGGCGTGTGGTAACCGACCAGATCGGGAACCCACATCGGCGAAAAACGGATATTCTCGACACCGCAATCTTTCATGATTTTCGAAAATTCATAAATATCCTGATAATTGTCGCGGTGAATGATGTAATTAATCCCCAGATCACAGTCGCGCCGCTTGATTTTGGCAAACTCTTGCAGATTTTCCAGAATCATGGCGAAGTTTTTTTCCGACACGCCGCGTGTAGCCGCCATTTGCTGTGCGTTGGTATAGTCGATGGAAACCCGTACCCATTTTGCGTGCGCCAATACTTCGGCACGCTGTTTTTTCAGCATTTGTCCGTTGGTGATAATGGATAAATCGATGCCGTAATCCAGCGTGGTCTGCATGATTTTGACGATATCGCGATGCATCAGCGGTTCACCGCCGCCGGAATAGGTGACCGCTTTGACGCCCAAATCGCGAAAATCTTCCAGGATTTCCAGCATTTTTTCCGTGGGTAGAATGTCGTCATGCACCATGTCGGTATGCATGCCGCTGATAATATGGTTTTCCCTGTCATTTTTGCGAAAGCCGGTGGAATAAACGCAGAAAAAACAGCTGTGATCGCAGCGATTGATCGGCTTGACCCTGACGTAAATGGGCGCGGCAATTTTTTCTTCCAAAAAAGACTGAATTTTCTCTGGAAAAAAGACGATTTTATAGTCGCTGTATTTATTGTTTTTCATACCAAATCTTTATATTCGACGAGGATGGTGGAAACGCCGTCGGACTGGTTTTGTGCCGCTGTGCGATAGGCATCGACTACGTCCTCCGCCGCATTCAGTTGCAGGACCGGAAAGGCAATCATGCGGCGTAATGCATCGCTGAAGTCCTGGGTATGTGTAAGTCCTGTGTACAACGGCTTGCCGCGATTGCCGACCACTGCCCGGATGATTACAGCGGGCGAAAATTCGCCGTGAGAAATGGCATGGGCTTTGTCCAGGTGGTTTACGATGGCATCCAGGGCATTGAGGATGAAATCCATGCGTTCGATGAATACGACCGGCCGCATGCCTTTCAAGGAAAGGCCAATCGCCAAACCCAGCATCAGATTTTCCGCCACCGGGGTTTCTATGATCTGTTTGTCGTCGATTCCTTTCAGCGTGCCCAGTGCCCGTCCTTTCTGCAGGCCGTAGCCGATAAATCGAGTACTCGAGTTAGCGGCCAATGCATGATTTGCTTGCGTCAAAGCTTCTTTGTAAGTCATTGCGGTCATAACAGCCCCCGGTTTTTCAGGATTTCCACGGCTTCAGGCAGCGTTTTGGCGTGGACGGTGTTGGGTGCGATCAGCACTTGTTCCTGGGCAGGCAATAAAAGGCGCAGTAAGACGCTGTCTTTGTTCCAGATGTTAAACGTCGGCCAACTGGGTCCGGTGCTGACGCCGACGATGTATTTGCAGCTCAGGGACAGCCCTCCGATGGCAGTTACCGAAAGCTGTGAGTTCATGGTGCACGGCGCGTTGGTATGAGAAGGAGCTGTGGTAGCGACGGAATAACCTCGGTCCAGCAGCGCCGCGATCAATGTGTCGAAATCTGCTGGATTGAATTCTGGGAAATGGCCGCTCATGGGTGCGGAATTAATAACAAGAAAGTCATATTCGGCATAGCGGGTTTTCAAGATGGCGGGATAATCGAACAACAAGTCCTCGGCTTTTTCAAAAGGGGATATCAGTCCTAGTTTGTCGGATAAATAGCGAAAAAAATCAAGATAAAAAACCGCGTAATCTTGCCAGCCGGCATGAGAATAAAAATAGTTGTCGCGGTTTTTCCAGGCGTCCTGAGAATGCTCCGGTTTGTAGGTAATATCGATGAGCGAAATATTAGGGATATCGCATATCACCTCTATCATTTGTGGCAGATGCGCATATTTGGCGGCGTGTACAAAATGATGGTCAGCATATCGAACCGCTTGTTTTCTCAGATAATGCAGGTGTGCCAGATTATCGCCCAAGTTATAATCGCAGTGCGTGTATAGGGTGGTCATGTCAGCTTGCCGTCTCGGTAGTCTGCGCCAAAGGCTTAAAAGTAATCATGTGTTTGCAGCCATTGCCGGCATGCGGGTAAACCGGAGTATAGCTATGACGTACAACGCAATCCGGCCACGGCATTCTGAATGGGTTGGGCATGCGTTCTTCGATGCTGGTGTCGACGCTGCGATTGTTGTCTTCGATGATAAACGTGCAGGGTAGGTCGTGCCCTGTCACCATCATAACGGCTTCGTAAAAATGCCCCTCTTCTTCGGCGCCGTCTCCCAGGAAACACCATACCCGGTTTTTCGAGGATTCTTCTTTCAGAGCCCAGGCAACGCCTGCCGCTATGCCGCAAGTTCCAGCCAATATGGACGAAGTGAAAAAATGCCGCTGCTGGTCGAATACGAACATGCTGTCGCCCCGGCGTATCAGGTCGGTTAAGCGATTGGGATCGATGCCGCCGAGCAGAGCGTGATAGTGATTGCGGTGCGTACTGAATATCCAGTCGCCCTCATTGACTTGTTGAAAAAAATCGGCCAGCCATGCTTCATTGCCGCCGCAAAAGTGCAGTAAAAAAGGAAGGTCGCCATTTTCCCAAAGCTTGGCTATGCCCAGTTCAAAATTAATCAAGTCATCGGCGGTTGCATAATTCATGATTACAGTCCACAAATATAAATGGAGTCCGGTCATTGTATCGGACTAATGGGGGAAAAATAGAGGGGTTTACATATAAAGCCGAACTTGACGGCGGGTGTTATATCGGCGTAATATTTGAGCCGGTATTTGAGTAAATCTTGGTAAAGTTACTATGAATAATAAACACTTTTTTGATATTGGCGGAAATATTGGTCAGACTTTCGACTGGTTGGCGACGCTGCCTCATGATTATAGCGATCATACTCTGTGGATATTTGAGCCTTCACCGCGGCATTATGCCCAGCTGCTGGCTAAATGCCGGCAAATGTCGGCCAAATATACCATAAAGGTTTGCCCATTTGGTTTGGGCGGTAAAACGGAAACGCAGGTTTTTTTCGAAAAGGACGACGATAAGGGTGATTCGTTCGAGCCATGGCTGGCTTCGGATCACGAAGTCAATAATATATCGCAGGGCTATGAGGTTGTTGCGTCTATAGTTTCGCTCCCCGAATTTATTCTGCGTGTTACCGGTCCCGACGATGCCGTGGTGTTGGATATCGATGCCGAAGGGAGCGAGTATGCGATGCTTGAAGCATTAGTGCAGAATAGTGCCGCCATGCAGCGAGTTTCTGAAATCATTGTCGAGTTTCACCACATCAAGGATCAAGATCGGTTTATGTCAAAAACCGCTATCGAGGCGGAATTGGCTCGATACCATGTCAAATTGACGACGCGGGGATTTGTATAGGGCCGAGGCTGTGTCGGAAAGACGCCGCATCCTCCTTCAAATGATGCCGGCAATTCCCAGTTCTGCAAAAACCTGTAGCCAAAAATCTTTATCCGTACGTTCCCAAGCATGCGCCCCCATCGGAAGCTTGTTGATCAGCGCAAGGTGGCGGCGCGGTTCGTATTCAAACGAAAAGTGCGAAGCGTGCACGGGGTTGGGCACGATGAAGTTGCATGAAATCTGCCCCGCCAATGCGAAAAAAATATCTTCGTTCGCATTGATCGACATTTCGTTGACCAGCGAAGTTCGCTCCACCCGCACATAAACGTCCTTATTGACCATGATTCTGTCGACGATGACCGATAATTCCCGCAATACCTGGGCGCACGATTGAATTTTTCTTAAGGAAAATCCGCCATTACCCACGTTCATGTGTACTCTTTCTCCGGCAAATGGCGAATCCATTTCGGGGATTTCAACCACCATGCCATGTCTCCATGGCGCGCCCACATAATCGAAACAGCTGTTGGTCCAATACTCCAAATGGTCCGCGAATACGATGGCGTCCGTCTGGACGATCAGCATGTGTGTGTATGCAGAGAAATAGACGTAGAAAAGTTCGCTTAACATCAGCGAATTGTAGGTGGAAGCCGACTGGAAAAACATCGGCGGAAAAAAAACATATTTCACTTGCGGAAAATTTGATTCATAGAACGCGATATTCATGCCTTCCGGGCATATAAACCATATGTCGTGAGCTGCAAGTATGCCGTACGAATGACGCAAGGCGATGGATTCGTTTACCGATAACGTTTCCTTGTATATGGGCGTAACTACAATGACATTGGATTTTGGCATAAAAAGTTGGTCTTCAATTGGTGTAGAGGCTATCGGCTGATATCCGGGGAATGAGTAAACTGCATGAAAAGCGCCGGCCGTTCCCGGTTACACTGTACTCCAATCGGTGAGTGGTGATATCCATGGCAGGTCGCAATGCGTCGCTCGACCTGGAACGCTGGAAATCAGCGTTCTGTTTTTATTTTGTATCAGTTCGCAAAAGCCGTGGTAATCGAATACCGGTGTTTTGTCAGAGTAGGCCAGCCATACGTCACGGTCTTCCCGGATAATTTTTCCGTTGGTGCCAAACGTACCCGTAGTCGAGTTGGTAAGCTTCCAGTGAGACGAGTTGGTGATCACCAGTCGCGTTACTTCTCCGCCGCCACATATCATCGGGTTTCCGCCCAGGTGGCTCTCCACGTATTTGTCCGGGTGGTCATAGAGCGTTGCGTAATTGGCGATATGCAGCCCTTCCAGCAATATCGGATAGGCATTGTCCGTGTAGAGGTAATCGTCTTCCGCGAAATAGACAAACTCCTCGTCCCTGATTTCGTCGCACGCTTTTGCCAGCAAGTGCCTGAATGAGCCCGCATTGCCCAGTGCGGTTTGTTCCAGCGTGATATTGGCGCATGTTTTTGCTTTCAAAAACTCGGCCAGCGGAACTTCCGTGACGTTGTCGGCGAGTATGAGGATGGAGTTTTCCGGCCGGTGAAAATGCTTTAGAAAGTTTTCCAGGCAGTGTTCCTTGGTGGCATAGGGTAGTCGGTTTTTTTTGTTGGAGTTGTTGCTGATTCTATAGTAAATTTTCACTCGTTCACCTGGTTATATGTTTACGCATGCATCCACCGTTATTACAGTGTTCTGCTGAAGTAATCTATCGTTAATTTCAATCCGTCATCCAACGATACTCTGGGTTCCCAGGCGAGTTTTTCCTTGGCCAATGCAATATCGGGTTGCCGTTGTTTGGGATCGTCTTCCGGCAGCGGCAGGAAAACCAGTTTGGATTTGGATTTTGTAAAGCGGATGACTTTTTCCGCCAGTTCCAGCATGCTGAACTCGCCCGGGTTGCCCAGATTAACCGGGCCGATAAAGTCTTTGGGTGAGTTCATCATCTTCAATATGCCTTCGATCAAGTCGTCGACGTAACAAAAGCTGCGCGTTTGGGTTCCGTCGCCGTAAAGCGTAATCGGTTCCCCTTTGAGCGCCTGTACGATAAAGTTGCTGACGACGCGGCCATCGTCCGGCTGCATGCGTGGTCCATAGGTGTTAAAAATACGCACCACTTTAATTTCCAGCGCGCTTTGACGCCAATAATCGAAAAACAAGGTTTCAGCGCAACGCTTGCCCTCGTCATAACAGGAGCGAATGCCGATGGGGTTGACGCGTCCCCAGTAACTTTCCACCTGCGGATGCACTTCAGGGTCGCCGTAAACTTCGCTGGTCGATGCTTGCAATATCCGGGCCTTGACTCGCTTGGCCAGCCCCAGCACGTTGATGGCGCCGTGCACGCTGGTTTTGGTGGTTTGCACCGGATCGTGCTGGTAATAGATTGGGCTGGCGGGGCAGGCGAGGTTAAAAATACGGTCGACTTCGATATAGAGCGGTAAAGTTACGTCGTGCCGCAATAGTTCGAAGTTCGGATTGCCCAGCAGGTGCCGAATATTTTGCTTGCTGCCGGTAAAAAAATTATCCACGCAAATGACGTCTGCGCCGAGTGCCAGCAACCTTTCGCATAAGTGGCTGCCTAAAAAACCGGCTCCGCCGGTGACGAGTATTCTGTTCATCGATGTTTGCCTTTAGGTGTCGACGAGGCGCTGAATAAAGCCGGATTCGCGATACAGCGATCCCGGCAAGCCTTGCCCCATGGAGTGCTCATAACGCAAGGCCGGCTTGCCGGGATAGAAGGGGATGGACAGCTTGGCGCGAACTTCGCTTTCGACCTGGTCGCGCAATGCAACGATTTGTTCCGATGAAAGGTAATCGGTGAATACGTAGGCTTTGTAACCTCCGTTGGGATCACCTTTGTAATAGTCGGGAGTTACCGTGTAATCCAGCTCATAAGCATGAAGTTTGTCCCCCGTTTTTTTATGGGTATAAGTCCAGACGTTGGAGTAATCGGGGTTGCGAACAGCCAGGTCGTAATAGGGGGTGCCCGGATACGTGGTGATTACCGTGCAATCGAAGTCGTCTACGCGCATATCGATCAACCAGTCGCGCACGTCCAAAATAGAGCGTTCGCTTTCGCCGGGATGGCCGACGGACATCAGGGCTTTTATTTTAAGCCCGTGCTTTTTGGCGATTTCTACGGCGCGGGTATTGTCGTCCACTGTCGCGATTTTATCGATGTTTTGCAGGATGCGGGGATTGGCGCCTTCAAATCCGCACAACAGCCAGCGAAATCCCGCTTTTTTCATGGCTTCCGCCTGTTCGTCGGTAAATAACTCCGACTTGATGAATCCTCTGAGGCGAAATTCCACGCCTAAATCGCGTTGCAGGTCATAAAGCGCATTCATCAGCGCCACCAGCGATTTGCTGACGTTGAGTTCGTCGTCGTAAAACATAAAGCCGGTATAGCCATATTTTTCGTGCAGACCGCGGATTTCGTCGATGATGGAGGCGACACTGCGGGTACGGATCAAACGCAGGCTTTTCGAGTTTCGACCGCCGCAAAAGCCGCAGTGAAACGGGCAGCCCAGTTGGGCAATCAGGCTGGTGGCGGGGAATCCTTCGATGTCGTATTTGTAGCTGGATAAATCGACGAGATGCCGTGACGGGCCGGGCAGGGCTTCGTACTGTGCGTCCGACATGAACAGCGGCCCTTTATTGTCGTCCGCGTCTATCAGTCTGGGGCAGTCATCGTTAAACAGTGTCAGTGCTGCAAACTCGCCATCGCCCGAAACCATGACGTCGAATACGCTTTCCAGTACAGCGGCGGCTTTGGCGGCGCGCCCGTCCATGACACCGAGTTTGGTGCGTTCTATTTTTAGGGCTGAATAGGTCAGGGTAACGTGCGGGCCGCCTAATACGATGCGTAATCCGGGGGATGCTTCCCGAATCAGCTTGGCCAGTTGCACGGCGGAAGGCAGTTGAGGGGTCGTGGCGGTCATGCCTATCCATTCCGGCTGATGTGTAGCCAGGTGAGCACGCAGGGCATCCAGGTAATTACCCACTCCTGATAAATCAAGTAATCCAACATTGACGCCGTGGTTTTCCAATGCGCCGGCAACGCGCAATACACCAAGGCTTACAAAAACTCGCTCATCCAGTAGAAAAGGTGAGGGTGGAATAATCAGGGTTACACACCGGCCCTGGATCGGCGAAGCTGCCGTAGTAGAAGAATTGATATTATCCATGGTTTTGTGCTAGGTGAGGATGTTTTTGTAACGCAGGTGGCTGCTGTGTAATGATGAAGGCGGTAGCGGCACGGTATTGCGCGGGCAGTGGGGTTGGTTGTCTTGCCATGGTTTCGCCGGTGCATGATGTTTTATCGGCAGCGATAGCCGGAGATTTAGCGCACGTCAACCTAGGCTTCGTAATATTATCCTGCTATCGTTGGTATTTGCAAATCACCCCCTTGAAATGCGGGGAATTAGGTGGTTTTATGGTCGACGTGCTGTATCATGCCTTTAGTTGATTTTTGCAAGGTACGGTGGTTGCCTTAAAGTTCCATTTCAATTTGCCGATAAATGAGCTTCAATATTTAAGTTTTCCAGCTATGAAAATTCTTGTTACCGGTGCGTGTGGTTATAAAGGCAGTGTTTTGATTCCCAAATTACTGGCCGCCGGCCATAATGTCGTCGGCCTCGATATCCAGTGGTTTGGTAATTATCTGGCCGCGCATCCCAATCTAATAGTGCTCAAACAGGATGTCCGCAATATCGACCAAATACCACTGGAGGGGGTCAACGCCATTATCCATTTGTCCTCGGTGGCGAATGATCCTTGCGGCGACTTGGACCCAAAACTCACTTGGGAAATCAGTGCGCTGGCGACGATGCAGCTCGCCGATAAAGCCGCCCGTCTGGGTATATCCCGGTTTATCTATGCCTCATCAGGCAGCGTTTATGGCGTTAAGGAAGAGGATCAAGTCACCGAGGATCTTGAACTCACGCCGATTTCCGAATACAACAAAACCAAAATGGTTTCAGAGCGGGTATTGCTGAGTTATCAGGACCGCATGGCTGTTCAGATTGTCCGTCCCGCCACGGTCTGCGGATATTCGCCGCGCATGCGCCTGGACGTGGCGGTGAACATGCTGACCATGCAGGCTTTGTCGAATGGCGTCATTACCGTGTTCGGCGGTAATCAAATTCGCCCGAATATCCATATCGACGATATTACCGACGTTTATTTGTTTTTGCTCGATCATCCGCAGCTGCAAGGCATTTACAATGCCGGGTTTGAAAATATCTCCATACTGGAAATTGCCGAACGCATAGCTGCGCGGATCCCCACCGATATTCGCGTAACGGAATCCAACGATCCGCGTTCGTACCGGATAAACTCGGATAAGTTGTTGTCTACTGGTTTTAGTCCGAAAAAAACCGTGGATATCGCCATCGCAGAAATGATAGCGCAGTATCGGTCGGGTTTGCTCAAAGACGAAGCGCATTTTTATAATCTGCAGTGGATGCAAAAAACCTTGTTCGCACACGCCGCATTATGAATCAAATTCCCGCTACCGACGGTTTTTTTTCCGCCTACGCCGAACGCTTGGGTGGCGCTTTGCATGCCATGGATTGGTCTGCCGTGGGCTTGCTTGCCGCAGCGCTGACTGAGTGCTGGCGCAATGACCGGCAGGTATTTTTGTGCGGCAACGGCGGCAGCGCCGGCAATGCGGTGCATCTGGCGACCGATTTTTTGTACGGCATCGGCAAGGAAAGATTTCCCGGCATGCGTGCTCACGCTTTATCCGCCAATACGGCGATACTTACCTGTTTGGGTAATGATCTGGGCTACGAGCACATTTTTTCGCGACAGCTGGAAACGATGGCAAACCCCGGCGATTTGCTCATTGCATTTTCTGGCAGCGGGAATTCGGCAAATATTCTTGCCGCCATTGAAGCGGCTAAAAACCGGCAAATGCGCACGTTTGCCGTGCTGGGTTACGATGGCGGCAAGGCAAAGGCGATGGTGGACGTGCCGATTCATTTTGCCATCGACGATATGCAGATGGCGGAAGACCTGCAATTGATCGTCGGCCATATGCTGATGCAATGGCTTTATGCGCATCCTGCAGTTTTTTGTCATTAGGATATGAATACAAAATTTCTGGTTCTCGGCAGCAATTCTTTTTCCGGTGCCAGCTTCACCGATTATTTGCTGGAGCAAGGTCATACCGTCGTGGGTACCAGCCGCTCGCCGGAACCGGTAGCGGCTTTCCTGCCATACCGTTGGCAGCCGCAGCGAGCGGATGACTTCAGTTTTCATCAGCTGGATCTGAATCACGATCTGGATGCGCTGATGGCGTTGATCGAGCAGGAACAGCCCGGGTACGTCGTCAACTTTGCCGCCCAGAGTATGGTCGGCGAGAGTTGGAAAAATCCCGATCACTGGTTTATGACCAATCTGGTGTCCACGGTGCGTCTGCATGAACGCCTGCGCCATTGTAAGTTTTTGCGCAAATATGTGCACATTACTACCCCGGAAGTCTATGGTAGCACGGCGGGGTTTATCGCCGAGAACACGCCTTTTAACCCCAGTACGCCCTATGCGGTTTCGCGTGCGGCGGCGGATATGAGTTTGCATAGTTATTTTGCTGCTTACGATTTTCCGGTGGTATTCACGCGCGCCGCCAACGTATTCGGCCCCGGGCAGCAACTCTACCGCATCGTGCCGCGCACGATTTTGTTTATTCGGCTGGGCCGCAAGCTTCAATTGCACGGCGGCGGTTATTCGGAACGCTCTTTTATTCATATCCGCGACGTGTCCGACGCAACGCTACGGGTAGCGTTGGATGGGCGACCAGGCGACACTTACCATATTTCCACCAGCCGCATTGTGACTATTCGTGCGCTGGTCGAGTTGATCTGCGAACGGCTGGGTGTCCGGTTTGCCGATTGCGTTGAAGAAGTCGGCGAACGCTTGGGCAAAGACGCGGCTTATCAATTGGACAGCGGCAAGATTCGCCGTGAGCTGGGTTGGTCCGGCCACGTCACGCTGGAACAAGGCATAGATGAAACCATCGCCTGGGTGGACCGCTGGTTCGACGTGTTGAAAGATCAGCCTTGCGACTATTTGCACAAGCCGTGACCATCGTGCCTGAAATCGTGGAACTGCTGTAGCGCGTAACCGTTCAGTCCCCCACCCTATTTGATGCCCTCACCCTAGCCCTACCCAGGAACCTGCCGGGGGCGCCGCAAAGCCCCCCTCTCCCATCGGGAGAGGGCTGGGGTGAGGGCATCAAAAACGCGCCCCCGGCAGATTCCTGGGCTCCATTCGGCGCGGGGAGCGCGCTGGAGTCTCTCCCGGAGGGAGAGGGGATTTAAGGTAGGGGGACTGAACGGTTACGCTGTAGCGGTGATCACTCGTTTATCTATGTCGAATATGGGGCTTTTGTGTTGTAAGGTACTCACGGCATACCTTACAAACTTGGTGGTTATTTAAAACGGGTAGTTTCGGGATGGGTAAGGGGATAATATGAGGCTTTCTGCCCGAGAGGTTGGTTTAATCCGCAAAGTATTGCATGAAATAGCCCCTGATGGACGAATCTATTTGTTTGGGTCGCGCGTCGACGATGCCAAAAAAGGCGGTGACATCGATTTATTTCTGGAATCGTCCATACCGCTCGACATGAAAACTCAATTAGCTCTGGAATACCGGCTGGCCGCCATGTGTGATACCAAAGTAGATTTACTGGTTAAAAACCCCGGTCAGGCCAATCAGGAAATTTATGATGTGGCGCGGCAGGGTGTTTTGCTGTGACTGTGGAACTGGCGATGCTGCAAAGTAATGTGGAAGCGACTCGGCAGCGCATCGATAAGCTTGCATATTCGCTGGGCAGAATTAAGTCGCTATTCCTTTTAACGATCCAAACCATGATGCAGCTTGGCGACGATCAGCAGGAATCCATAGATGCTTTGATTTTGCGCTATTCCCAGTCGGTTTCCATGATACAAGACCAGCTTTTTCGAGGCATTGCTTATATTGAGCAAGAAAGTTTAAGCGACAAATCCAACCGCGACAAAGCGCTGCTTATGGAGAAACTGGGTGCAATTCGCTCCGCCGATGAGTTTGGCAGCGCAGCGCTGTTGAGAAACAAATTTGCACATCACTATCCTGAAGATATTGAGAGGCGGATTGAAAGGCTTAATCTGGTTGTGCATAAACCCGAATATGTCATCAAAATGTTCTGCGAAATTGTCGCCTATTTGGAACGTAAAGGGTTTATATCATCGTAAATTACCACTGAACTACGCGGTCATGGAGTGCGCCGGCAAAGCCGCCGCGTCCTCGCGGAAATACTAAGGCTTCTGGAAAGCGCTAGCGGCGACGGCGCTATGACTTTCGAAACATTGTGTTTTGGTTTAACTAATCGCTTAGATAGTAATGAATAAACTTATGCGTATATTAATAGGAGCAGACTCATGAATCTACAAATTTCGAAATGGGGTAAAAGTTTGGCAGTGCGCATCCCACCCGACTACGTTCGTAGCATCGGTATCAAAGAAGGGGATAGTGTGCAAGCCTCCTTGACTTCAGACGGAGGTCTCTGTATTCGCCCACTCAAATGGGATCGGAAGTCTTTCGCGCAGGTGGTGGCGGCATCCCGCAATGCCATGGCCATGGGCACATCGGTTATCGAAGAAATGCGGCGTGAGGCGCGTTACTGATGGTTTATGTCGATACCAGTGTTCTCGTGGCGCTTTACACGAAAGAAATAAAAAGTGCCGATGTGTCTGGTTGGTACGCCGCCTGCACAGATGAACTGGTTTCGGCAGTGTGGTGCGTGTCCGAATTTGCTAGCGCACTGGGTATTAAGCAGCGTACCGGTCAGATATCCGATACTGAAGGTCAAACAGCATGGGTGCAATTCGAGCGAATGTGCGCCAACGACCTGCAATTGTTACCGATAGAACCGAGCACCTTTCATCGGGCTGCTGTCCTGATATTGGATGCTGCGAGCGGACTGCGCGCCGGTGATGCACTGCATCTGGCAGCTGCGTTGGACATCAAGGCAAAATCTATAGCGACTTTGGATGATGTTTTAGCCAAGAATGCCAGGCGCATGAAGTTAAAACAAACGAAGATTTAGAAAAAATACTACGCGGGGTTGAGTCGGCGAAACCCAGTATGACTTAATGTAATTCGCGAAAATATCCCCCGGATTCGCGCACTTCCAGTGGCGCGAAAAGGCCGATAACGCCTGGGCGGAAAAAAGGATTTTATAAAAATTTAACGATGGCCGGGGTTGTTGCTGGAAGATTTCAACTTCCATTGCCCAGCCTGGCGGCCTAGTGCATATTAAATTTATCTGAACCAAAATGATTTATCCAAAAGCCATGCAAGCCGCCATCCTGGTTGCACAAAATCAGCCGCTGGTGATTGATGAAGTGGAGCTGCCCCAAACGCTGGATGTCGGCCAGGTTTTGGTCAAGGTCTACTACAGCGGTATCTGTGGCTCGCAATTGGGTGAAATAGACGGCGTCAAAGGAGAAGACAAATTTCTGCCGCATTTGCTGGGGCACGAAGGCTCGGGTATCGTTGTTGCGGTCGGCGCGGGGGTGCGCCATGTCGAGCCGGGTGATCGCGTTGTCTTGCATTGGCGCAAAAGCCAGGGCATTGAGGCGGTGCCGCCGCGCTACAGCTGGCGTGGTCAGCCATTGAATGCGGGTTGGATCGCCACGTTCAACGAATACGCCATTGTGTCGGAAAACCGCGTTACCCCAATCGAAGCAAATGCCGACATGCTTGTCGCTACTCTTTATGGCTGTGCGGTGACCACTGGCTTTGGCGTGGTCGAAAACAATGCCAAAATTCGTCTGGGTGATGCCGTCGTGATTTATGGCGCCGGCGGCGTGGGCTTGAACATCGTGCAGGCCGCCGCCTTGCGTTCCGCTCACCCGATTATCGCCGTCGATCTTTACGATAATCGGTTGATGCTCGCCCAGGCTTTGGGAGCCACCCACGTAATCAATGCCAAAACCTGTGATGCAAGTGCGCGGCTCCATGAAATACTGGGTCCGCAGGGTTGCGACGTATTTATCGACAATACCGGACAGCCGCCCATCATCGAATTTGGCTACGCATTGACCAAACCCCAAGGGCGAGTCGTGTTGGTCGGCGTGCCTAAAAAGGGTAATGCGGTGGCTATTTATACCTTGCCGTTGCATTTTGGAAAAATTTTGCAAGGCTCTCATGGCGGCGAGGCCATTCCCCATGAAGATATTCCACGTTTTCAAAAGCTGCTCGA
Organism: Methylococcaceae bacterium; assembly: GCA_004299145.1. Taxonomy (GTDB): domain Bacteria; phylum Pseudomonadota; class Gammaproteobacteria; order Methylococcales; family Methylococcaceae; genus Methylogaea. Next base: position 17,292 of record SCQD01000092.1, read on the forward strand.
CGCAGGGAAAATTCAATTAAAGCCGCTGATTACTGATAAATTTGCACTGGACCAAATCAACATGGCAATACAAAAAATGCGATCCGGTGATATTGTTGGGCGCTGTATCATCGACATGCATGGTCATGGTGTCGAGTAATTTATACTTTACAGACCTTACCAGTTTTTATACTGGTTAGACGAATACATACACACACCAACTGCTGCGAGTTAAGTGATGGGACAGGCGATTGACTTACTGGAGCATTATCCAAAAACACCGCGCGCCGTCAGCGAGCGTGGCGCGGCCAAGAGCGAAGAGGATCGCCGTATTGCCCGGCAATTCGGCGCGGACTTTTTCGACGGAGACCGGCGTCACGGCTATGGCGGTTTTAACTACCAACCGCGCTTCTGGCAACCGGTAGTACCGACGTTCCGTGACTATTTCGGTTTGGCGGCGGGCCAATCGCTGCTTGATGTGGGGTGCGCCAAGGGGTTTATGCTGCACGATTTGGCGACATTGATTCCGGGGTTGGTGGTTAAAGGCGTGGATGTTTCGGAATATGCCATCGCCAATGCCATTGAAGATATGCGTCCCCACGTGCAAATCGCCGATGCACAGGCGCTGCCTTTCCCTGATCGATCTTTCGACGTCGTGATATCGATCAACACCGTGCACAATCTTGAGCGTGCGGAGTGCGGCAAGGCTTTGCAGGAGATTGAACGGGTGAGCCGGGGCAAATCTTTCATTACCGTGGATGCTTACCGCAACGACGCGGAAAAAGAACGCATGTACGCCTGGAATCTGACGGCCAGGACGATTATGTCCGTCGACGAGTGGGTGGCTTTTTTTGCCGAGGTCGGTTACAGCGGCGATTATTTCTGGTTTATTCCGTGAACGTCGATCTCGCCCTGCGCCTGTTGTTTCAGATGCAGCGCATACGCCGGGTGGAAGAGGAAATTGCGCTGCGCTATCCGCAAAACCGCATGCGCTGCCCGACGCACCTGTCGACGGGTCAGGAGGCCGTGCCGGCGGCGATTGCCGAAGTGTTGCGCAAGGACGATTTCGCCGTCAGCACTCATCGCGGCCATGCTCACTACCTCGCCAAGGGCGGCAATCTACCTGCGTTGATCGCCGAAATTTACGGCAAGGCTTCCGGTTGTTCGCGCGGCAAAGGCGGCTCGATGCACCTCATTGATTTGAGCGTCGGTTTTATGGGCACATCGGCAATCGTCGGCAACAGCATCCCTATCGGCGTGGGTCTGGGGTTGTCGGCGCAACTGCGTGGTAGCGATCAGATCAGTTGTGTTTTTTTGGGCGATGGCGCGATTGAAGAGGGTGTTTTTTATGAATCGCTCAATTTCGCTGCGCTGCGTTGTTTGCCCGTGCTGTTTGTCTGTGAGAACAATCTGTATTCGGTTTATTCGCCGCTGGCGGTACGGCAGCCATCCCAGCGCAGCATTGCCGGCATGGCCGCCGCTATCGGTGTCGCGGCGGCAACCTGCGACGGCAATGATGCGCTGGCTTGTTACGATCAATTGCGCGAGGCCGTGGCTCATATCCGCCGTGGCAATGGGCCGCGTTTTTTGGAGTTCGCCACTTATCGCTGGCGCGAGCATTGCGGCCCCGCTTTCGATAACGACCTCGGCTACCGCGCGGAAGCGGAGTTTCTTGCTTGGCAGGCGCGGGAACCACTGGCGCGTTTGGAATCCCGTTTGCTGGCGGCGGATGGTTCGGCAGCGCCGCGGATTGCACAAAATCTGGCGGCCATTGAGCGTGAGGTGCTGGCAGCGTTTGCTTATGCCGAAGATGCCGCTTTTCCCGCTCCGGAAGCAGCCTTCCAGGGCGTTTACTGTGAATAACGAATGATTTGATTGCATGACCGCTCTGAATTTTGCCGCCGCCATCAACCAAGCACTGCACGTGGCGATGGAGATGGACCCGACCGTCATTTGCTATGGGCTCGGCGTTACCGATCCCAAGGCCGTGTTCGGCACCACGGCGAACCTGGAAGCCCGTTTCGGCAAGGCGCGCGTGTTCGACATGCCGACTGCGGAAAACGCCATGACCGGTGTCGCCATCGGTGCCTCACTCGGCGGCATTCGACCGGTGATGGTGCATCAGCGCCTGGATTTTTTTCTGCTGGCGATGGATCAGCTGGTGAATGCCGCCGCGAAGTGGCATTACATGTTCGGCAGCCAGTGTTCGGTGCCGATCACGATTCGCTTGATTTTAGGCCGTGGCTGGGGACAGGGACCCACCCATTCGCAAAATTTGCAGGCTTGGTTTGCCCACATCCCCGGCTTGAAAGTGGTTATGCCATCGACGCCGGAAGACGCCAAGGGTTTGCTGTTGGCGTCGATTTTCGATCCGAATCCAGTGGTTTTTCTTGAGCATCGCTGGCTGCACAATGCCGTGGGCGACGTGCCCGACGGGGACTTGCGCACGCCGATCGGCCCACTCAGGTTGGCGCGCCGGGGCGGGGACATAACGATAGTCGCCATGTCGTACCTGACCGTTGAAGCGCTGCACGCCATTCGCTACCTTGAAACCCGCGGTATCGATTGCGAATTGCTCGACTTGCGCACGGTTAATCCGATTGACTGGCCCGGTATCTACGCTTCGGTGGAAAAAACCGGAAAACTGTTGGTGCTGGATACGGGGTATGGCACCGGCTCAGTCGCTGGAGAAATTATTGCCCGCGTTGCCATGGAACGCATGCCATCTTTGCGTTGCGCGCCGGTACGCCTGGCAATGCCGGACGTGCCGGAACCGACCAGTTTTGCTTTGACCCAGGGGTTCCACGTCCGGGCGGGTGATATTGCCGCAACGGTATTGCAGATGCTGGGGTGTGAACTCGCCGACGTCGCGGAAAAACTGCCCGAGCCGATACCGCACGATGTGCCGGGATCTTGGTTTACCGGGCCTTTTTAATCATTTGAGGGCTGTCATGTCCAACCAGGGCGAGTTTTCGACGAGGCGCGGATCAATCGATCAGCGTGAGCGCTGTTCGATTTGCAGTGGAGCTTTGCTCGCTGCGATTGAGCTGCCGGCATTACCGCTGACGGATACTTTCTGTCTGACGCCGGTGCAAGAGGCATTCAAGCAGCCTGAGTTATTCCGCTCTGCGGCGGCTTTGTCGATCGTTGACCAGCGGCTGTTGTATTGCCAGGCCTGTGGGCATGGGCAGCTGCAAAACCTGATCGCGCCGGAGCAACTCTACGGCAGCCACTATTGCTTTCGCAGTTCCGCAAGCGCCACCGCGCGTAAAGGCACTGACTTTTTTATGGCGGTATTGGACGAGGTGGCGTCTGACCGTCGATTTCGCTGCGCGCTTGATCTGGGCTGCAACGATCTTTATCTGCTCGGGCGCCTTGCGTCCAGGGCGGAACTTCGTGTGGGGATCGATCCGGTATGGGGGGGGCGTGAGGATGAGCGGGCGGATAAGTCCATTCTGCTGTTCGGCAAGAACGTTGATGCCGTCGATCTCAATGCGCTGCCGGAAAAGCCCGATCTGATCGTTTGCCGTCATACGCTGGAGCATCTGGTCGAGCCGCGACAGGTTGTCGAATCGCTGATGAATAGTGCCGCCGATGACGCGCTGTTCATTTTTGAGGTACCCGGTTTCGACGGTCTATTGGAGCGATTGCGCTTCGATCAGGTATTTCATCAACACGCGCAGTATTTCACCCTGGCCTCTTTTTTGCGCCTGCTGGATGGGGTAGGCGGACGCTATCTGTTGCACCGTTATAACTACCATGATTGGGGGGCCATGGCGGTGGTCTTTGCACGCGGCAAAACGGCGGCCCAGCCGGAGGCCAGGCGCTGGCTGCCGGCGGAAATACAGTCGCGTTATCGGCTTTTTCAAGCGCAAATGCGCCTGTCTAAAGAGGCGCTGGATTTGCATACGGATGGGATTGTGTACGGTTACGGCGCGGCGCAGATGTTGCCGGTGCTGGGCTATCACCTGGGAACGGATTTCGGCGAATTGGTCGCAGTATTGGACGACGATCCAGCCAAGGATGGTCTCGGTTATTGGAATCTCCCGGTTAAGGTGATGCATTCCAGCCATGTCGGCGATTTGGCGCAATCCACGGTGCTGATTACTGCCGTGGATAATGTTCAGGGAATTATGCAGAAATTATTGTCGCAGCGGCCACGGCATATTATTTATCCGCTTAGTATTATTTAAGGGAAAAAACGACAATGAATTTGAATATAGCCGGCCGTCGTGCCTTGGTAACGGGGGCGGGGCGCGGCATAGGGCAGGCAATCGCACAGTGTCTGGCCCGTGAAGGGGTTAAGGTGGCCTGCGTGTCGCGCACGGCGGCGGATTTGGCGGCGCTGGTGGATGGCCTGGGGGGCAGTGAGGCCGGTCACATGGGCATTGCCATGGACTTGATGCCCGAAGGCGCGCCTGCACAACTGATGGCCAAACTCGATGCTTTCGGGCCGTTGGATATCGCGGTACATAATGCCGGCGGCACTTTGGGCATCAGCGATCCTTTTTGCTCGCTGGAGGATTGGCGTAAAGTCTACCGCTTCAATTTCGAAATCGCGGTGGAGCTGAATGCGATGATTTTGCCCGGTATGCAGCAACGCCGTTGGGGCCGGGTTTGTCATATTTCCTCCATTTCGGCTATGGAAAATCATGGGCCGGTAACTTATTGCGCCATGAAAGCGGCGCTGACGGCCTATACGCGCAGCATGGGCGGCGTGGTTGCCCCGGACGGCGTGGTGATTTCCGCCGTTTTGCCGGGCGCGGTTTTTACCGAAAAAGGCTTTTGGGACGAGGCATCCCGCGAGCGCCCTGAGCACGTGCATAAATATCTCACGGAGCGCCAGCGCATCGGCCGTTTTGGCCGCCCCGAGGAAATCGGCAACTATGTCGCTTTTTTGTGCTCGGAACTGGCTTCTTTTAATACCGGCAGTATCGTTCCCGTGGACGGTGGGCAGGGCAGAGGATATTTCGGACAATGAATCACAATAATTCACTCATCAATAAAGAGCTGCGTCGTCAGATCGTCGATATGGTGGTCGCCGGCGAGGACGGACATATTCCCAGCGCGTTTTCCATTCTCGACATAATAACCTTGTTGTATCGCGAGGTGCTTAAATTCGATGCCGGTAATCCGCAATGGCAAGATCGGGATTATTTTATTCTTTCGAAAGGCCATGGCTGTCTGGCGTTATACGCTAATCTGCATCGCCATGGTTTTATTACCGACAAAGACATAGCCCAGTTTTGTAAAAAAGGCGGCATACTCGGCGAACACCCGGATCGTACCAAGATTCCAGGCGTTGAAGCCTCGACCGGTTCGCTGGGCCATGGCTTGAGCTTTGCCACCGGTATTGCGCTGGGGCTGCGTATTCGCGGACGGAATAATCGCCTGTTTGTCCTGGTGGGGGACGGCGAGTGCCATGAAGGCACGGTATGGGAAGCGGCCAACGTCGCCCGCAATCAACGGCTGGGAAATTTATGCGCTTTTGTCGATTGGAATCAGTCCGCCATGCAATTACTCCCTCACGACGACATGCCGGCCAAATGGGCCGCTTTCGGCTGGAATGTCCAGATCATTGATGGTCACAGTGAAAACGAGATTCGCCGCGCTATCGCCCAGGTGCAATTCCACGGCGACGGCATACCCAGCGTCATTGTCGCCAAGACGGTGAAAGGCAAAGGCGTGCCGCTGATCGAGGGGCACGGCATTTGGCATCATCGCATTCCCGATGCTTCGGAATATGCAACGATCATGGAGGCATTGACATGATATCTCCGCGTCAGCAGTTTGCCGATACCATGCTCGCGATCGGTCAGGCCGATCCCGATTTGGTGGTGGTGGTCGGCGATATCAGCCACGGCATACTCAAACCGTTTGCCGCTGCCTGTCCGGGCCGTTATTTTAATATCGGTATTTTGGAAGCCACCATGATGAGCATGGGGGCCGGCATGGCGGCTGTGGGGCTTTATCCGGTCTTGCACACGATTGCGCCGTTTATGCTGGAAAGGGCTTTTGAGCAAATAAAACTCGATTTTTGTTACCACCGATTACACGGCAATATCGTTACCCAGGGCAGCGCCTTCGATTATTCCAATCTGGGGTGTACCCATCATTGTTACGGCGATTTTGCCTTGCTGAAGACGCTGCAAGGTTGCGAAATATGCTTTCCCGCCAGTGCCGTCGAGTTCGACCGGCTGTTCCGGCAAGCCTATCGCAACGACCAGCTGACGGTTTACCGGCTGGCGGGGTATGACCATGAGGTTGCTTTGGCTCCAGGCGATATCGAGTTTGGGAAAGCCGTTAAAGTTGCCGAGGGTGCGGACGTTACTCTCGTTGCCACCGGACCCATGCTTAAAGTGGCGATGCTTGCCAGAGAGCGGTTGGCGGCGAACGGCTGTTCGGTCGAAGTGGTGTACGTGCATACCATCCGCCCGCTGGACGTCGATATGATTCGCGACAGCGTAGCCAAAACCCGCAACGTGGTGGTGGTGGAAGAGCACATGCGTAGCGGCGGCCTGGGCGACGACGTGCTGCGCGCGGTATATGCAACACCGGGGCTGCGTTTTCACTCGGTTTCCATACCCGATAAGTTCGTTACCGGCTATGGCAGTTATCAGGATTTGTGCGAATCCTGTGGCCTCACGCCGGAAGCCATCGTGTCCGCTGTTGCAGCGTGGGATATTTAGCCTTGGATGGGCCGTTTCGCCCGTGTTCGCGGATTTTGGGCTGGTGGGATCGCACGGTTCCGGGGACGGCGCTGGGCGCGGCGCTGATTTTTTTGGCCGAATGCCATTTGGTGGGGCGATTGTGCCGGGCGGCAGGCATCGATATGGCGGTGTATGCAGAGGCTCACGGTATTGGCGATGTGCTGCCGGGACGGTGGCGCCGCGTCGCCGCGGACGAATGCGCGGGCGATGCCGCATTGTCGGTGCTGGCAGGCATGGCGTCGGTAGGTGAAATTTATGCTTGTGCCGATTGGCCGGCGTATCAGGCACTGTCTGCCGAATTGGCCGGAACGCACAACGCATGGCCGGAAACGCCCCGCATCTCTTACGACTCCACCCTTTATGTCCAAGCTTTGTGGCGCAGGCTTGGAGCCATGGTGTATCTGCGTTGCGCCCCCGCTTTGCAAGCATGGGCGGATGGCGTGTTGCACCGGCATTGCGGCGAGCGTCCGGTGGTCGCGTTGCACCTTAAGAATGTCCCCAACGGCACCGGCGCCAGTAATGCCCGGCAAGCGGTGTGGCATACATTCCTGAATACGGCAACTGAAAATTACGGTACGGGTTTTTTACTGATCGGCGACGACCGGGTGGAAGCAAGAATCAGTGGTTTACCCGGCGTCTTATCCGCCCGCGCTATCGGTGCCGACAGTTTTTCCCGGCATCTCGCCTTGCTGATGCAGGCCGATGCATTCATGGGCATGATGAGCGGCCCTTGTAACGGTGCTATTTTTTCCGATAAACCGTATGCGATTTTTAAACATCCAGACCATCATCGCGATGAAATGCTGAGCGAGATTGGCGACCAGGATCATTATTGTTTTGCCCAGCCGGGACAGCGGGTGTTGCGCGTCGAAGAAACGCCGGAAATCTTGCTGGCCGAGCTGGCGCGTATGCCGTTTTTACTGGGAGGCGAGGCATGACGATGCAATGCCGGCGTTTTGCCGGGCGTGTGGCTTTGGTTACCGGTTCAGGCAGGGGCATCGGCAAGAATATCGCCAGAGCATTCGCGCAAGCAGGCGCTACGCTGGCGGTATGCGATATTGATGAGGAACGGGGTAAGCAAGCTTGTGACGAATTGAAAGCGGTCGGTTATGACGCCGGATTTTTTCCTGTCGATCTGGGGCAAAAAGGCGCGCCGCGTGCGCTGTTGGAAAGCGTTGTCGCCGGTTTGGGGCGCATTGATGTTATCGTCAACAATGCCAGAGCAGGGCAGCGTTTGGCGTTTGAGGACGAGACCGAAGATAACTGGGATTTAGCCATGGCGGTTAATCTGAAATCGGTATTTTTTTTGGCGCAAGCGGCCATTCCTCTGATGCCGGCTGGCGGGGCCATTATCAATATCAGCTCGGTATCGGCCCGCCTGGTTTCGCGCGAGTCGGCGAGTTATCAGGCCAGTAAGGCCGGTTTATTACAGTTGACGCGTTATCTGGCCAAGGTGGCCGGTCCTCGTGGTGTGCGGGTTAATGCCGTATTGCCGGGGTTTATCGTGCAGGACGAGCATAGGGCGCGCTACGAACAGAACGATAATGCGCGCTATAGAGAATTGGCCGGGCAATTGCACCCGCTGGGCGCGCCGGGCCGTGCGGACGACGTGGCAAATGCGGCGATTTTTCTTGCTTCGGTCGAAGCGGCTTTTATCACTGGCCAAGCATTTGTCGTGGATGGCGGGCTGACCATTCAGGACCAGTCGGCGCTGCTGATGTCTTACGCCATGGAGTAAACATGGAACTTGGCATGCGGGGCCGGGTGGCGCTGGTAACCGGCGGCAGCAAAGGCATAGGGTGCGCGATTGCGCAGGCTCTGGCCGTGGAAGGCGTGGCCGTCGTCGTCGTCGCCAGGGGTGGGGCTGCCGTCGACGAGACTTGTGCAAAAGTCAGGGCTGCTGGTGGCGAAGCGTTGGGAGTGGTGGCGGACGTCACCGTCGCAACGGAAGCGGTAAAGGCCGTCGATGCCGCTTTGGAGCGTTATGGACGCCTGGATATCCTGGTCAATAATGCGGGTGGTATTGCAAAATTCGGCGCATTGACGGAATTGTCCAGCGAGGATTGGACCGACGCATTCCGCCTTAACGTGCTGGGCTGTGTCAATTTTGTAGTGGCGGCGGAATCCGCGTTATTACGCTCGCCGGCGGCAAGGATTATTACCGTGTCGTCCATTTCCGGGATGCAGCCCGGCTTTTACAACCCGCATTACACGACGACCAAAGCCGCGACCATAAACCTGTCCAAACACTTGGCAAACGTCTATGCCGACAAAGGCATACTCGCCAATGCCGTATGCCCGGGGCCGGTGCATTCCGATGCATGGATGCAGAATGTGGCGCAACTGGCTGATAAAACAGGGGTTGATGTGGAGGCGGCCTATCGGACGATGGAGCAATTAGAGTCCCGGAAAATTCCGCTGGGCCGCGTGGGCGAAGGCGCCGATGTCGCCGATTTAGTGGTGTTTTTAGCTTCGGATAAAGCCCGTTGGATTACAGGCGCCTGCTTTCACGTAAGTGGCGGCAAATATGCGGCAATGGGCTAATAATCGTTCACGCCCCCACCTTTATCCCCCCGGCCCCTCGCTTCGCTCTCCCCGCAGGAGAGGGCCGGGGTGAGGGCATAAAAAGCAGGGGGCGTGAACGATTATATGGGTTAATAATGCACGCCACATTTCAGCCGGGTTTGTTTCCTGTGCTCATTCAGCTCTTCCAGCGTAAAGTTCATCATTTTTGCTATTTTGGCGGTTTTTTCCGGGGTTTTAAAATTAATTCGATCCCATTCAAATGAGCGCAGCACCATGAGTTCGAACGGGGTGAATTCTTTGGTGGTGATAAAGCCTCGGCTGGTGCCGTAAAAATCGGGGTTGAAGAAACTGAAGTTTTCGGGCAGCAAATGGTGGGTTTTGGCGTATTCGTACAGCTCGGTTTTGGGATAAGGCGTAGCGATATGGAAAACCACCAGATCGGCGTCCAATGACTCGGCGAAGCTGAAAGTCTGGCGGATTTCCTCCCAGGTTTCCTCGGGTAAGCCGATGACGAAGTGCGCGGCGACATTGATGCCCAATTCTTTGCACTTCGCCACCACCGACGGCGCTTTTTCCAGGATTTTGAGCGGCTTGCCGATGATGTTCTTGAGTACGTGCGGATCGCCCGATTCGATGGACGGGCTGATGGCGGTGCAGCCGGCGCGCTTCATCAGTTCCAGCAGTTCATCGTCCAAATGCCAGAGCGCGACATTACCCATTTGCCATATAATCTGGTAGTTACGGTCGATGAATGTGTTTAATATGGCCTCAACGCGCTTGCGGTTTGCCAGGAAATTTTCATCGACGATGGTGAAATTCCTTACCCCATGCTCATGGATGTAGAATTCCATTTCTTCTATGACCTGTTCAACCGGCCTGAATAATACTTTGCGTCCGCTGATGGTGCGCGAGGCGCAGAACGAGCAATTCAACGGACAGCCGAACGAGGTGATAATCGTCGCGTTATCGCCTTCGATGGTGTTGCTCAAAAAGTCCTGGGATTTGTGCTTGACGTAAGTGCCGACATCCAGCAAGGAATAGTCGGGTTTGACGACGTCTTTGGTGAAGCTTCGGGTGGGATTGATGCAGGCCTCGCCGTTTTCGTTGCGGTAGCCGATGCCGTCAAAACGCTGTATGGCGTCGTTTGCCTGGGTCAGAATAATGCGCATGAGTGCCGGCAATCTGTCCTCGGCCTGGCCTATCATGACGTAATCGATGTTCGCGTCCTTCATGGCGTCTTCGGGTATCAGCGTCGGGTAAACGCCGCCGAACAGCGTGATGCATTGCGGGTTGGCCAATTTGGCAATTTCGAAAGACTTATGGTATTGCTGATAATATTCCACCGATAATCCGGAAATAAGCACCATGTCGGCCTGGAGTTGTTGCAAGCGTTCCAGGCATTGTGCTTCGGAAAGATTTTCAACGTTGGCGTCCACCATGAGCAGGCCGAATTCTTCCTTAATCAGTGCGGTGATAATGGCGGCGACATAGGGTACTTGCATCCAGGGACGCTTGTTATACCAGCGAGTGTTTGGAATGAAAAATACGATGGTTTTGTCAAGGAATGCCATAACTTATTACCTTAATGAAAAGTTCGATGTTTTGTCTAGGTCGGCATGCAGGCTGAAAACTTAAGCGGATTGTCCTAAGTGCCGAATCTTGTTATCGTGCGATTCAATGCAAACCGCACACCGTTTTGTCTGTTTTTTTGATAAACTACCATGAAATTTGTAGGGTATTGTTCGGTTTGGGGCGCTGGACCTGTTGAGTTGTTTGACAGGCTCTGTACGGTAATTATAGTATGCTTATCAGCGGGTAACAAAACCACCTTTGCGGTGCGGGAGATTTCAGGATGTCAAAAATAACAAAACCGTCGATCATGCCATTGATGCATGGCGATTTGCTGCGTCGGTCGAATTTATTTCGCTGGTTGCGAGAGTTTATCGAGTTTCAAAATATGCCTGCGGGCTATTATATGGAATTCGGGGTGTTGAATGGGGAATGCATGATCGATTCCTATCGCCAGTTTCGTGGCGCGTTAACCCATTTCATCGGCTTCGATTCGTTTCAGGGCTTGCCTGATCTGAGCCCGGAAGATCAGGCCGTTAGTGACATGGCGCCGGCTTTCGTGAAGGGAAACTTCCAATCCATGCAAAAGGAGTTTGTGCGCCAGACGATAAAAAGTTCCTGCCGCATTGGTGATGACGAATTGACGCTGGTGGAAGGTTTTTTTTCCGATGTACTGCCTGGTTACGATAAAAGTCAGCTGGCTGCGTACGGTGTTCCGATGGTTATCTATATAGATTGCGATTTATATTCGTCCACCGTTTCCGTCTTGGAGTTTATCAGTGATTTGGTGGTTGCCGGTACCTGGATATTTTTCGACGATTATTGGTTTTACCGCGGTTCGCCGCAGCACGGTCAGCAGCGGGCGATTAGAGAGTGGCTGGATAGTCAGGACAGGATAGGTCTGTCGGATTATGGCAACTTCAATGGCTGGGGTAAGGCTTTCGTGGTTTATGAGAAATAATCAGTTGCCGTCAACGCCATTTATGAATTACGGTTATCGGGGTTGTGCTGCATGAGTGATAATGTAATATTTGACAAATTGAACGAAATTCTGCGGGTGTCGCTGCGAGATCCTGAACGCCCGGCATGGATCATGTTAAGTTTATATGGGATAGGCGAGACGGCGATATTTTGCGCATTTGCAGAGGCATTTCTCAAAGAGCATGGACATGCCGTTACCATGGTTTTAACGCCAAAACTCGCCCCTGTTGCTCAGTTTTACCAGCACAGGTTTCATAGAATTCTTGTTGCCAGCGATGAGATCATTGCTACTTTTCTTAAAAGTGGTTTTATCAAGCATGACCGCTTTGATTTGGATTATCCCATGGAGGCACACACCTCCGGTTTTGGGTTTGAGTTTTCCGACGGCATTTCACATTTATTCAAGTGGCCCGGACGTGGTGGAATCAGCGCCATCGATCTTGCGCGCTTTGTATTTCGCTTGCCTTGGAATTCGCGGCTTGAACGGCCGACTATTCCCCCCGAGTGGGAGTTGGAAGCTAAAAGTTATGCCAACAAGGTTGGCTTGATACCAGGCCGCTCAGTGGTTTTATTTCCCCTCAACAATACCTGTCCGATGTATTCGTTGGATTTCTGGAATGGCGTAGCGGATAGGTTGATAAAAAACGGCTATAAGGTATTTTCAAATGGTTTGGGCCTTATTCCTGGTCGAGGCCGCGAACCTCTGGTCATTAACGGTGCAGTGCCGATAGATCTACCGATTCAGTTAGGCTTATCTTTTTGCAAATTGGCGGGGCGAGTGATTATTGGCTCAAACGGCATGCAATGCTTCATGACCATGTTGGCCAGCAAAGATATCGACATAACCGTTTTGCTTGCCGTACCCTCCAAAATCCCGCCTGCCGCGATCAATTTTTCCCGGGGTATGGCGGATCATCCCTTAAACAGCGTTCCTTCTTCCCAATCGATGCAGTATCAGTTTCCTGAAGCCGCGCTGCAAATCAAATCCAATGAATTCGTTGTTCCTTTTGACGCCGGACCCGATGAGCTTGCTCATCTGGCGAAGGTGGTTGCCGATAACGACGCATCTGATGCTGCTTGCTTTAAACGCTACGAAACGAATGGCAAGCTTTTTCTCGAAGAGCACGCGCACTGGTTGCGCGAACTTTTTTAATTTTTGCTATTGCTAAGGGTCGCTTGTCATGTCCGCTAATAATGATCAAGCTATCCAAGAAATCCATAAGCGTGCCGAAAAACTTAAACATATTGTTTTCGTTTGCGGCAATTTCAATATTGTCCACCCGGGACATTTACGCTTATTGCGTTTTGCCTCGGAATGCGGAAACTTTCTGGTCGTGGGCGTCCATGATAATTCCTCGCCGGGCGTCATGTTGCCGGATGCGTTGCGTCTGGAAGGTGTTCAGGCGATAAGTTTTGTCGATTACGCGTTTATTTTGCGGGAACCCGCCGTCGATTTTATTACCAGGTTGCGACCGGATTTTGTGGTCATGGGCAAGGAGCACGAATACTGTTCCGACGCAGAAAAAAACGCGGTGGCGGCTTACGGCGGAAAGTTGTTGTTCAGCTCTGGCGAAGCGCGTTTTTCGTCATTGCACCTGTTGCATAGGGAATATATAGAAACGCGGTATTCGCAAATTTACAAACCGAAAGAATATCCAGCCAGACACGGCTTCGAACTGCAAGATCTCAAGCGAGTCCTGCATAAAATGATCGGATTAAAAGTGCTGGTCATCGGCGATTTAATCGTGGACGAATACATTACTTGCGATCCTTTGGGTATTTCGCAGGAAGATCCGACCATAGTCGTCACCCCTATCGAAAGCATGCGTTTTGTCGGCGGCGCGGGGATAGTCGCCGCCCACGCCCAAGGGCTGGGCGCGGAGGTCAAGTTTTTGTCCATATCCGGCAAGGATGATGCGGCCCATTTTGCCGAAAGCAAATTGTCGTCATACGGCGTGCATTACAAATTACTGTGCGATGAAAGCCGCCCCACCACGCTCAAACAGCGTTACCGAGCTTCAGGCAAAACTTTGCTGCGCGTCAGCCACTTGCGGCAGCACGCCATCTCCAGCGAACTGGCCGATCAACTGCTTGAGCTTGCCCGTAGCGCCATGACCGATTGCGATCTCTTGGTGTTTTCCGACTTCAATTATGGTTGCCTTCCGCAAGGCCTGGTCGACGACATTATTGCCAGTGGGCATGAGCGAGGCATTATGATGGTGGCCGATAGCCAGGCGTCTTCGCAAATCAGCGATATTTCACGTTTTACCGGCATGACGCTGTTGACGCCGACCGAGCGTGAAGCGCGCTTGGCGTTGCGTGATTCCGACTGTGGATTGGCGGTGCTGGCCCAGGGAATTGTCAACCAGGCCTGCGCCAAAAACGTCATCATTACTTTGGGATCTGAAGGTTTATTGGTTATTGCCAAAGATATTAACTGGGTGACGGATTTATTGCCGGCCTTCAATGCCGCGCCTAAAGATACGGCGGGTGCTGGAGATTCGCTGTTGATTTGCACCTCCATGGCGATGTGTGCTGGTGCCGATACCTGGAGTAGTGCTTATCTCGGTTCGATTGCCGCCGGTTGCCAAGTCGCGCGCGTGGGCAATACGCCGCTGACGCAGTCGGATTTATTGGCGGAAATTGATATTTTTTAATTGACCATGAACGCACTGCTTCTAGCCGCCGGCTTAGGCACCCGGCTACGCCCCCTTACTGACAAAGTACCCAAGTGTCTGGTGCCGATCCACGGGAAACCTTTATTGGCATATTGGCTGGACAGATTGTTTGCCTGCAAGGATATCGAACAGGTAATGATTAATACGCATTATTTGTCGGACGTTGTTCACGAGTTTATTGAAACAACAGCGGATAAGGAAAAAATTACACAGGTTTACGAAGCCGAATTGCTGGGCACGGGCGGGACGGTACTACACAACGCCTCTTTTTTTAATGGACTCGCTTTTATGGTGATACACGCCGATAACTTATCGCGTTTCGACGTGGGGCGTTTTATCGCAAGGCATCGTGCGCGTCCGCCGCATTGTGCGATAACCATGATGATATTCGAGACCGATAGCCCGAAAAGTTGCGGGATCGTGGCGCTCGACGCACAAGAGGTGGTTGTCGGATTTTATGAAAAAGTCGACGATCCACCCGGTATTTTGGCGAATGGCGCTGTTTATATTTTTGAGCCTGAAGTGCTGGCGTTTATGCGTACGTTGAATCAGTCGGTTATCGATCTGAGTACCGAGGTATTACCCCATTTCATCGGTCGCATTTATACCTTTATTAATACGGATTATCACCGGGATATCGGTTCGCTGGAAAGCTTGCGGCTGGCTGAAATTGAATATGTTAATCAATAGCCCTAAAATCCAAGGCACCGGCGCCCGGTGCGAGACCGCGCTATGGCACCATATTGAGGGTTGTTAAAGCATTGGGCGTGAAACTGCACGCGCAAGCCGCTTGAATTGCGATTCGGTAAAAAAGACGGCGCCGACGTTGTACCACTGAAGCGGAAGCGAGGATAACCTCATGGGTATTGTGGAGCGAGTTTACGAGTCATGAAAATTTTACCTTTTATTTGTCAATCCAACCTGATTCCCGGTTTTTTTTATCAGTCTACTTGTGACAATCCTTCCTATCGGTTGGGACTAGCCGCCAACAATCTGCCGCCGGCCGAAGGTAAATACATCGTGCTGATTGCCGTCATGGATATATGGCGGTTGATAAGGTCCAGTACGCAACAATACGGTGTGCCGTTTTTCTACGACGACCTGAGTCCAGCGGTACGCGCTGACGTAAAAAACGGTCGGGCCATCCTGGTGCTCGATTTATCCAATGAAGGACCGGTGATTTCCACGGATTTTTTTCGGGCGCTTTTACTCGAAATGGAAGCGTGCCTATCCAGTAAGTCAAGGTTGTTGTTTGTCAGCCAGAACAGGAATTTGCATGGCCTGATGCTGTTTGAACTGCCGAATGGCGGAACTGTGCGCATCGAGCATCTTCACTATGATTATTTTATCAAGGAGTTTGCCGTCAGTATTGACGCCGGTGCAGGAAAAAGCTCAATAACCGCGCTGACGCATCACCCATTTTATGATCAATCCAAAAAACGAAAGCTTGCTCTTTGTCTTAATGGCGCTACACACAATCATCGATTGCTAACCTGTGCGGCGCTTATCCATATGAATTTACTGGATGAATCGTTGGTTTCGTATCATGGCGCCGCATCTCCAAAACAGACCGGTGGTAACGATATCAATGCTTTGTTTGAACAGTTCAACAAGCTTTCCTTTCTTAAAGAAAGCGCGCATGAACTGATCAAGTTGTCACCGCTGTTTATTGATCGGCCTCTCGGCTTGGGGAATGATTTAGCCTTTACTTTTGAGGTTGATCACTATGACCAAACGTATTTTTCCATAGTGACGGAAACGGATTTTTTTTGCGGAGAAGTTGACCGCCTAACCGAAAAATCATTTAAGCCAGCCTGTCTTGGTCATCCTTTTTTTATCGTCGGTAATCCTGCCTCAATTGCCGCCATGGAATCCTTTGGTTTCGATTGTTTTCGTGACGTATTTCGTCATTCTTACGATTTAACGGAAGATCCTGAAGATAGGTTTTGTTTGTTTTTGCAGGATCTCGCTCACGTTGTTGCTTTCATCAAAAACAGCCCTGACGATTTTGTGCGTAAAGTGGCTTACGGCGTGTCTCACAACCTGCATTTTGCCCGCTTTGGATTTTTAAACCAATACAGAATGACTGTTGAAAATGCGGTTTTCGAACGCATGGCCTATCATTTAGGTTTGTAAGTATTTTTTCAAATGACAGCCCATACATACGATTATCTTATCATCGGCGCCGGTATTATGGGGTTGAGCGTGGCGCTGGAATTAACAAAGCGTAATCCTCTCGCTCATATCGCTGTTCTGGAAAAAGAACCCGAGCCGGGTTTGCACGCGAGCGGCCGCAATAGCGGCGTGCTGCACTGCGGCATCTATTACGCGAGCGATACGCTGAAAGCGAAGCTGTGCGCCAAAGGCGCTGCATTGATGCGGGCATTTGCCGAGGAACATTGCATTCCTTGTGAACGTAACGGCAAGATTATTATTCCGACCAGTGCGCAAGATTTGCCTACCGTTGAGCGGTTGTTGAGCAATGCCGCCGATCATGGCATACGCGCCGAGAAACTGGATGTGCAGGCCGTCAAAGCACTTGAACCCTACGCCAATCCCTATCAGGTGGGCATTCACTGCCCCGATACCGCCGTCATTGACGGCAAGGGTGTTATTCAGCAGCTTAGGCGAATGCTGGAGGCACAAGGCGTGCGCTTTTTTTGGAATTGCAAAATTGTCGAAGTGGTGCCGGCGGCAAAATGCGTTAAATCTGCGACCGATAGTTTCAGCTACGGTTATTTACTGAATTGTGCGGGAGCACACGCCGACCGCTTGGCGAAAATGTTTGGTTTGGCACAAAACCATGCCTTGGTGCCGTTTAAAGGGATTTATTACAAGCTGAGCCCGCGTAGCGCCGGGCTGGTTAAAAACAGTATCTACCCTGTCCCCGATATTGCCTTGCCATTTTTAGGCGTGCATTTGACGCGCGTGATCAGCGGCGATGTTTATGTCGGTCCGACGGCTATTCCCGCGTTGGGCCGTGAAAATTATGGCTTGTTGCAAGGTATTGAGTGGGCTGAGTCGCTGACCATTGCGCAGCGCTTGGCGCAGTTATATTGGGATAATTCGCAAAATTTCAGGCTGCTGGCACACAGCGAGATGAAGAAATATTTGAAAACTTATTTTCTGGATGCCGCGCGCAAACTGGTGCCTGCGCTTAAGGCGGAGGATTTGTTGCCCACGCAAAAATCCGGCATCAGACCGCAATTGGTGAATATTGCCGAGCAGCGTTTGGAAATGGATTATCTGTTGGAGCATACGGAAAATTCTTTGCACGTGCTCAATGCGATCTCGCCGGCTTTTACCTGTGGTTTTGCGTTTGCCGAACTTTTGGTGGATAGGATGCCATGAGAAAAGTCGCACTGATCACGGGCATTACCGGACAGGATGGTTTTTATCTGGCAGGGTTTCTCTTCGACGTTCATTTGTCATCTTAATAGTCGATGCGTATCCCTATCTCCGCCCCACGCCCCGGTTCCGGCGCGAAGTTGCGCAAATAAGACGTGGCGTTGCGGATGTTTTCGTTGAGCAGGTTATTGCCTTTGGCGAACAGCATGACGTCGGCTCCCTGGAAATTTTTTACCTGATATTGGGTGCCGATGTTCAGCAGCAAGTAACCGTCGGTCGGCGTTTCAAAGTCGCCGGCGTAGGGTTGCGAATCGGCGCGGGTCAGGCGCAGGTAGCTGATCAGTTTGCCGTGGCTGTGGTCCAGTTGCACGCCATAGCGCAACGGCGGCAGACGCGGCACGTCGCTGCCGTCCTTGAACTGACCACGGGTGTAGTCGCTGAACAAGGTCAGGTCCAGCACGCCGTGGCTGTTTTCCATCACCGGAAAAATCAGCTTGGCCTCGTAGCCTTTGAATATCGCGTCCTGCTGGCCGCTGACGAGCAGTGGCACGCAGTCGGCGACGCAGGGATTGCCGTCTTCGTCGACGAACCGGCCGCTGCGCTGCTGGTAGATGTAATCGCCGGCCCAGTTGTGGAACAGGTCGAATTCGGCGCGCATCCAGTCGGCTTTAAAACGATAGCCCAGGTCCAGGTTGTAACTGGTTTCCTCGCGCAAGCCGATGTTGCCGCGCTCGTAGCTGCGGGTGGCGTCGTGATAGCCGTCGGACAGCAGTTCTTGTACCTGGGGCGCGCGCGCGGAGCGGGTCAGGCCCAAATTGAAGCTGTGGCTGTCGTCGAGTTTCCACAACGCCGACGCGGACGCGCTGACCGGGGTGTAGCTCAAGCCGGCCATGGTTTGCGGAGCAAAGCCGCCGCGAAGCGGTATCACTAAGGCTTCTTGAATGTCGGTTTGTTCGACGCGGGTGCCGAGCTGGTAGTTGATGGCACCGACGTCGAACGATTCCACCGCAAACAGGCCGTAGCTGTGGATTTGCGAATGCGGCACGATGCTCGCGCCGCTGAGTTTTTCGATGGCGTCGAAGTCACTGGCCTGCGCCTGCAAGCCGACCGTGCCGCGCAACGGCCCTATGTCCTGATGCACCAGCTCCAGCCGGCCTTCATAGGACTGGTTGGTATAAAAAGCGCCGGGTTCGCCGTTGGTGATTTCGGTATGCTGGTAATCGGTGTAGCCCAGGCGGGTGCGCAGGGTTTTGGCAAAGCGGAACGGCTCGTTCAGTTCGCTTTTGAAGTCGTATTTGTCCTGGCGCATGGCGATGCGCGTGGTCTCCTCGCCGCTGCCGTCCGGAGCGATGCCGTAGTTGTTTTCCAGGTGGTTGATGGATACGCCGGCAAAACCGGGCGCGCCGATCCAGGATGCGCCCGCCGAACCGCTGATGGCGTCGGCGCCGCTGTTGTTGAGAAAACCGTGGGGATTATCG
This sequence comes from Methylococcaceae bacterium, assembly GCA_004299145.1. Lineage (GTDB taxonomy): Bacteria > Pseudomonadota > Gammaproteobacteria > Methylococcales > Methylococcaceae > Methylogaea. The sequence continues at coordinate 36,561 of SCQD01000092.1, forward strand.
GTCACCGTCAGCGCAGGATCAGTAACGGCCACGGCGCGCGTGTCGATGCCGGTGCCGCCGATGGCGAGGTTGCCGCGGTCCCGGTAAAAGCCGTCCAGGTGATAGGCAATACTGCCCTGGCCGCCTTCCAGCTTCAGGGTGGTGCTGGTTTCGTCGCTGCTGGAGTCGAAGCGCTGTTCCAGCGCGCCGCCCAGCGCTTTTTCGGGCAGATAAGCCGGAATGCGGTTGTCGATGACGTTGACCACGCCACCGATGGCGCCGCCGCCGTACAGCAAGGTGGCTGGGCCGCGCAGCACTTCGATGCGTTCCGCCAGCAGTGGTTCGACGCTGGTGGCGTGATCCGGGCTGAGGGCGGAAGCGTCGTTGCTGCCGATGCCGTTGCCCAGCACGCGCACGCGCGGACCGCTTTGGCCGCGGATGACCGGCGTGCCGACGCCGGGGCCGAACGATTGGCTGCTGATGCCCAGTTCCTGCTTCAAGGTTTCGCCGATGCTGTGGCCGGTTTTCAGGCGCAATTCGTCCCCGCTCAGTATGGTGAGCGGTACTCCGGTTTCCGGCAATTCTTCCAAGGCCGGTGCGGTAACGACCACCGATTCCAACTCGGTCAGCGCCGCTTCCTCCGCCTGTGCCGGTGTCGTCAGTACTCCGACCGCAGCCAGCAATAGTGCCGTTTTTTTATACATGTTGTTCCTCAATCGCGTTCCAATGAATGACCTGAATCAAATGTTATATCATTACATACAGCCGGCCATGGATAGCCGGAAAACTTGTGCCAGCCTTCATCGCGGCTATTTTTGCTTTACTTTGAATCACGCCGGTTGGGCGGGCGGGACGCCCGCGCTCCCAGGGGCTGCGCCGGCCACGCAATGGGCGCACAGCCCATGGATTTCGATGGCTTTGCGGTGCACGCTGAATCCGGCCTGCTGCATTTCTTCGGCCAGCGCGGCCATCACCGCGACGGCGGGTCTTTCCTCGACTTCGTGGCAATGCCGGCAAATCAGCAGCAACAACTCGTGCCGGCGGTCCGAGCACACGCAGCCGATGAAGGCGTTGAGGCTTTCCACGCGATGGATCAAGCCCTGTTCGACCAAAAATTCCAGTGCGCGGTAAATCGTCACCGGTTTGGCTGCCTGCTCGTAGGGCTTGATGCGGTCCAGCAAGTCATAAGCCTTGACCGCCCGGTGGCTTTCCCAAATCAGCTCCAGCACTTTGCGGCGGATGGGCGTAAAGCGCGCACCGCGGTGCATGCACAACTGTTCCGCAGTGTGGATTGCTTTATCGATGCAGTCGTGGTGGTCGTGTGGAGCAGCCGGCGTCGGTGCGGCCTGGGTTTGCATGGAATTTCACGCTCCGAATGCGGTTGGGTTGTTATTTTATAACGTTACGCATCAGCGTCCAACGCTACCACCTACTCCCCGGCCTCCCCCTGCGTTTTGACTCCGCCCAGGCGGCCAAAACGCTGTCGGCGTTTGGGTATAGAATGCCCCTTCCGTCATGCAGATTGCAGGCTTCGACAGTCCCATGTATAGCCAAACCATCGGTCAGCGCGTCTATCACTACCCCGACCTGAAAACACTATTGGCCAAAGCCTCTCCGGAACGTTCAGGTGATCAGTTGGCCGGGGTCGCGGCGCACAGTGCCGAAGAGCGGGTGGCGGCCGGCATGGCGCTGATGGAGGTGCCGCTGCGGCGCTTCCTGGAAGAGGCTTTGATTCCTTACGAGGAAGACGAAGTCACCCGCCTGATACTCGACAGCCATGACGCCGAGGCGTTTGCGCCGGCGGCCGCCTTCAGCGTGGGCGAGTTGCGCGACTGGCTGTTGTCGGAGCAGGCTGATGGTGAGACTTTGACACGCTTGGCGCCGGGCTTGACGCCGGAAATGGCGGCGGCGGTGTCCAAGTTGATGCGCAATCAGGACTTGATCGCCGTGGCGCGCAAATGCCGGGTGGTGACCCGCTTTCGCAGCACCATCGGCTTGCCGGGCCGGCTGTCCACGCGCTTGCAGCCCAATCATCCCACCGACGACGCCAAGGGCATACTGGCGTCCACCCTCGACGGCCTGCTGTACGCCAACGGCGATGCGGTCATCGGCATCAACCCCGCTTCCGACAGTCTGGCTGCCACGCTGAATCTGCTGCGCCTGCTGGACGACTTGCGCAACGCCTACGCCATTCCCACCCAGAGCTGCGTGCTGGCCCACGTCACCGGCTTGCTGAGCATCATGGAGCGCGATGTCCACGCCCCGGTGGATCTGGTTTTCCAGTCCATCGCCGGCACCGAAGCGGCCAATACCAGTTTCGGCATTTCCCTGAGTTTGCTGCAGGAAGCCTGGGATGCGGCGCGCAGCCTCAAGCGCGGCACGGTGGGCGACAATGTCATGTATTTTGAAACCGGCCAGGGCAGCGCGCTGTCGGCGGGAGCCCACGGCGGGCTGGATCAGCAGACTTGCGAGGCGCGCGCCTATGCCGTGGCGCGCCGTTTCCAGCCGTTGCTGGTAAACACGGTGGTGGGCTTTATCGGCCCGGAATATTTATACGACGGCAAGCAGATCACCCGCGCCGGCCTGGAAGATCATTTTTGCGGCAAGCTGCTGGGTCTGCCCATGGGTTGCGACGTTTGCTATACCAATCACGCCGAAGCCGACCAGAACGACATGGATACCTTGCTGACCCTGCTGGGCGTGGCCGGCGTGAACTTCATCATGGGCGTGCCGGGCGCCGACGACATCATGCTCAACTATCAGAGCACTTCTTTTCACGACGCGCTGTATTTGCGCGAAGTGCTGGGTTTGCGGCCCGCGCCGGAATTCGAGGACTGGTTGTTGCGCCTGGGGTTGATGACGCCCGCCAACCGTTTGGCGCCGCGCGGCCCGGCGCTACCCATGCTGGAATATTTACAGAGGCTATGATGGAAAACTCAGCCGTTCATGCCGATAGCTGGCAAGCCTTGCGCCGTTTCACCGACGCCCGCATCGCCTTGGGCCGTGCCGGCCACGCGCTGCCCACGGCGGCGGTGATGGCGTTTCAACTCAGCCACGCTCAGGCGCGCGACGCGGTGAATCAGACGGTGGATTTCAGCGGCGTGGCAACCGGGTTGAGTGCATTGGGCTTTGGCGTGCACCACCTGCACAGCCAGGCGGCGGATAGGCCGGAGTTTTTAAAGCGGCCCGATCTGGGGCGCTTGCTGGCGGAAGACGCGCAGCGGCAGTTGCAAGCCGCATCGTCCACGCTGAGCGGTTGTGAAGTGGTGTTCGTGATCGGCGACGGCTTGTCGGCCTGGGCGGTGCAGCGCCATGCCGTGCCGCTGCTGGCGGAGACCGTGGCGCGGCTGGCCGGCATCCGGCTGTGTCCCACGGTGTTTTTGGCGCAGCAGGCGCGGGTGGCGCTGGGCGATGAAGTCGGCGCGGCGTTGCAATCCCGTCTGGTGGTGATCCTTATCGGTGAGCGGCCGGGCTTGAGTTCGCCGGATAGCCTGGGCGTTTATCTGACCTATGCGCCACAACGGGGCCGGCAAAATGCCGAGCGCAATTGCATTTCCAACGTGCGGCCGGAAGGCCTGGGCTATGCCGCCGCCGCATCAGCGCTGGCGGGGTTGATCCGCGAGGCATTGCGCCTGCAATTGAGCGGGGTGGGCTTGAAGCTGGAGGAAAAGCTGTTGGTGGCCGGTGCAGGCAATGACCTGTTGCCGGCTGGTTCCATAGCCGAGGGCGTTTGACTAAGGATCCGGCTCAAAATAATTTGCTGTTCGAGGCTAGGAACCAGGGGTTAGGGGCTAAATTTCTGACCACTGACCACTGACCACTGACCACTGACCACTGACCACTGACCACTGACCACTGACCACTGCGATCCCTATAGCTTTGAGCAATGGCATAACCTATGCCTCCGGCAACGCCAGCAACGCGGCCGTTTCCTTGGGAAAGGCCGTTTGCAGCAAATACAGCGGAATGCAGTATTGCTCGATCAGCTCATCCAGCTTTGCCTGGTTTTTTGCCGTCATTTCGGCGATCAGTTTGAATTCCGCCACCGTATTGGCCTGCTTCAGAATAAAACCATAAGCCGAGCATTCGGCGTAGGGTTTTTCACCGATCTGTTCTTCAAAAGCCTGTAATAAATAATGGGGCATATCCCATTGTCTGGCCAGCTTGACGGAAAGCCGCATGGAGTTTTCACTGACGATTTTTGAAAATACGCCGCCACGCGGATTGAGGTCTGGATTTTTTCGCAGCGTGTCGATCAGCAGGCGAAAAATCACCAGTTTGCCCACGTCGTGCAGCAATCCGACGATATAGGCATTGAACGGGTCGGCGACGCCGGATTGCTTGGACAATGCCTGACAGGCCTGTGCACAGTCGACGGAGTGTTTCCACAGGTATTGACCGTACATTTTGAAATAAATGGGCGGTATGTTCATCATGCGCTTCAACAATACCGCATTGATGACCGTCCTCAGTGTATTGAATCCCAGCAGCTGTACGGCTCTGTCCAGGTTTTCGACCTGCTCGTGCCCTACGTGGAACAGCGGGCTGTTCGACATGCGCAATACTTCCGAGGCAATCGCCGGGTCGTGTTTCATCTGATCGAGTATGCGCTCCTGCGAGACGTTTTCATCGGCCAATTCTTTCATCAGCACCATGGCTACCTCGGGCAGGCGCGGCACGGCCGAGTCGGGGATGTCGCCCACCATGAGTTGCTCCAATTCCCTGATAATCGAGCGCTCGGCTTCGTTGGGCGGTAATTTGTTCTGAGCCCCGGCGTCCAGAAGCAAATCGCTGAAACTATTCGCCAATACCTGGCGATCGGCGTCGCCCAGGTCTTTTACCGGTGCGCTGGGCGGGGAGTGCAGCGGTGCTGGAGCGGGTGAGGGCGGGTTTTCAGGCGCAACCGCAACCGCAGCCGTTGGCGAGGGTTTTGGGGCCGGTGTTTGCGTTTGCGATTGGGAGGAGAAGAGTTTTGCAAAAAAGCCCATGGTTTTCTCTCATATCGTCAAAACTTGACTGTTTTAAGACTCGCACATACATCGCAGGTCTTTCAGTAAGCGGTACAGCAGTAGGGAGTCATCCATAAATGGTTGGAAGCCAAAGTGAATATAAAATTGGCGGGCGTTGTCGTTTTTCGCATGGACGAGTATAGCCCGTATGCCGGCAATGTCGGCGGCTTGCCGCGTGCGGCGCAGGGCATTTTTCAACAATGTTGGCGCGCTGGCCGCTGATGGCGTATTGGCGTATTGGCGGATGAAATGATCGAGCGCGGCATTGCCGCGTCCAGACAAATCAATCCGAACGCCCTTGGTTTTGCGCGCGGCGGCGCTGCATGATGAGCGCAATGCCGTTGAAAATCAGCAGAGCCAGCAGGCTGGCTTCCAGCAGCAGAAACGAGGCGATTTTAAAATAGGCGAAGTGTGGGTGGACAAAACGCACCAGCCAGCCGGCGCCTTCATCGGCCAGCGCCGAGAAAAACGTCAAACCGGTCAGCCAGATTTTCGGCCCCATGGCCAGCGGCGTGAACAAGAGTAGATGGGTGAGGGTGAGCACCAGCATGCCCATGGCAAATAAATGGAAATGGCTGACTTCCAGTAAAGTCTGGTAGCTGACCGGCTGGGTAAAACGGGCTTCCGAGCCCAGGTAGTAGTCGATGACCGATTGCGCGGTCAGCCCCATTTTGTGGAAATACATGAGGCCGTTGCTGAGCCACAGCAAAAAAATGTAGCCCAGAAACAGCAGGACGACGGTGCTGAGCACCACTTGGCGGTTTTGTTCGCCGGTGACGAAAAAACGCATCAGGGAGCACCTGCACTCAACATGACCCGGTATACGGCCATGACCTTGCGGGTGCTGGCCACGGCGGATTGGGTGCTGAGCGTGGCGCCGCTGATGGCGTCTATGCCGTTGCCCAGACGCAGGGTTTCCAGGGGGTTTTTCAGCAGTTGGGCATACCAGCGCGCGGGCGGCTGGTATTCCGGCGGTTCGTGGAAAGCCAGTACTTCGACTTTTTCCAATTCACCGGCAGGGGACAAAACGATCAGCAGGGTTTCCGGGTGGCTGCGCACCGTATGGGTTTCGATGGCGGCATAACCCAGTACCTGGCCGGCGCGTTTACCTACATAGAAAGTGTATAACTGCGAATCGAGCTTGGTTTGGGCCAATTGCTCGATTTGTGCCGTCTGGGCTTCCGACAAGAACAGCGGTTGGTTTTCCACGCTCGCGTCAGCGCCGAATGCCAATTGAAAAGCTTCTTCCTTGCTGTAATAAACCGTGGCGCCGGCCTGAAAGGCCAGCAAGGCAAGGGTCAATCCGATAGCAATGTTTCGGCGCATGGCGATGTCTGTCTGTGGTTTAGAAAATAAAGCCCACGCCCAGGTTGAACTCATCCGCCGGCTTGCCTTGGCGCGCCGAGATGTTGCGGTAGTCCGTCTTGATGGCGATATTGCGGATGGGTTTGAAAGTGAGACCGGCCTGGTAGATTTCTTTGTTCTGACTGGGATCATCGCTAAAGCCCGTGGGCACGTCGGCGATTGTATCAAAGCGCTCGTAACGCACGAAAGGCGCCAGATACTGGTTGGAGGCCGGCATCAAATACGGCATCACGTCGTAAGCCGCTTCCGTATACCAGCCGAAAGTCGCATTGCCGATGGTTTCACCCTTTTCGGCGCTGAGCGCGCCCGCATTGTCCAGGTGGCCCCAAGCGCCCAGGGCGCGGAATTCGAAGCCTTTGTACTGCCATTGCAAATGGCCTTCATATAACTGGGTGAACAGGTCTTTTTTCTGGCCGGCGATGGTCAGGTTCTGGCCCGAATTGCCCATGTAGGCCGAACCGCCCACGGTCAATCCGGCCGCAAACTGCGGTGAATAGTCCACGCGACCCACGGTGGCAAAATCTTCCGCTTTTGATTTGGAGCCGCTTTGACGCCCGTCGCGCCAACCGGAAGAGGCAAATTCGTCGGCATTCAGGCCGTTGACCGCATAAAGACGGTATTGCAAACCGGGCAGCAGCTCGCCGAACAGCCCCGCGCCCATTTCGCGCCAGGTGCTGGGGATGATGCGGCGCTCCACTTCCGGCCGGAAATTGCCGTGATAATACAGCGGTTCGTGAATTTCGTTGATGAAGCCCATGGGCATCAGCATCAAGCCGGCGCGAATATTGACCATGGGATTGAGCAGGAAGTCCAATTGCGAAAATTCAACTGAAACCTCGCCTTTCTCTTCGGCGCCCTCGCCGGTGGTGGCGTGCTCGAATTCGATCTCGTTGTTCAAAATGATGTTGTCGCTGAACTTATAGCCGAGATACATCACCAGGCGTTCGGCATCGGCTTGGTCGGAAGTATTGCCCTTGTCGCTGGTACGATTGGTGTAGACGGCTTCGCCGTAGCCGCCGATCGACAGTCCCTTGTTGACCTTATATACCCCGGAAGCGGCGGGTCCCAGACCATATTCGCTCTTGTAGTCTTTTGATTCAGGCAGCACCAGTGCGGTTTTCAGCTTTTCCACTTCGCTTGCCAGAATGTCGGTTTTGCGCTGCTCGTCAGTTTGTACCGATGCTGTGTTGGTGGCGCCGACATTACGCAGCGGCTTTTCTGGGGCTGCCTGGACCCGCGCTTTCAGCGTTTCCAACTCCTGTTTTTGAGCATCGGCTTGTTCGGCCTTGTGTTTTAATGCCTCAATTTCTTTTTGTTGCTGCTGGATGATGGCCCACATTTGTTCAAGATTGGCCGGTGGTTTGGATGCTGCCTGGGCATTACTCAGCGCCATGAGACTGGTGATGACCAGACCGGTGATTTGTTGTTTGCTACGCATATGAACCTCCGCATAAATGAGAATGGTTCGCATAGTGTGCTCGTGATGCGCCTTAAATGCAAGTTATTCGCATTTGGCGCGAGAGAAAGCAATTGTGACGTGATGGTCAGCACGAATATAATCACGGGCTGCCTTGAACGGCAGGCCGACTCGGCTCAATACGAGCGGTTTTTTCAACCCATGTGTGACCCGATTGCGGCGCACGGTGACCGATGAATAACCTCGAACAAAATATTTTCGACGCCAAGCTCCTGATTGTGGACGACAATCGAGCCAATGTCGCCCTACTGGAAAAATTGCTGCGCCGGGGCGGCTACGAACAGGTTGATACCGTCACCGATCCGCGCGAAGTGAAAGCCTTATACGAGGCCAATCGCTACGATCTGATTTTGCTCGACATCCGCATGCCTCACCTGGACGGTTTTCAGGTCATGGCGCAACTGCGGGAAAGCAAAGGCGACGATTATTTGTCCATCCTGGTGCTCACGGCTGAACTGACCAGCGAAACCAAGCTGCGTTCCTTGCAGGAAGGCGCCCGGGACTTTTTGTCCAAACCTTTCGACAGCGTGGAAGTCCTGGCCCGCGTGCGTAATCTGCTGGAAGTGCGCATGTTCCACAATGGCCTGCGCAACCAAAACCGCGTGCTGGAAGAGCAAGTCCGTCAGCGTACTCAGGAACTGGAAAATACGCGTCTGGAAATCATCCGCCGCCTGGGCCGGGCCGCTGAATACCGCGACAACGAAACCGGCGCCCATGTTATCCGCATGAGCAAATACTGCGCCCTGCTGGGTGAACAAGTCGGCATGGACGTGAAAGCCTGTGAGTTATTGCTGAATGCCAGCCCCATGCACGACATCGGCAAAATCGGCATCCCGGACCGCATCCTGTTGAAGCCCGGCAAACTGGACGCGGAAGAATGGGCGATCATGCAGACCCATGCCGCCATCGGTGCGGAAATGCTGTCCGGGCACGATTCCGAATTGCTGCAAATGGCGGAAGTTATCGCCCTGACGCACCACGAAAAGTGGGACGGCACGGGTTATCCGCGCCAATTGAAAGGCGAAGACATTCCCGTGGTGGGGCGCATTACCGCCGTTTGCGACGTATTCGACGCGCTGACCTCTGTACGGCCCTATAAAAAAGCCTGGAGCGTGGCGGATGCGTTGGCGGAACTGGAAAAGCTTAGAGGCAGTCATTTCGATCCACTGTTGGTGGACAAATTCCACAACATCGTGCAGGACGTCTTAAAAATCAAGGAACAGTTTAAGGATTAATGAAACAAGTCAAAGCAGTCAGCCTTATCTCCGGTGGCCTGGATTCCATGCTGGCCGCCAAAGTGGTGCTGGATCAGGGCGTACACGTCGAAGGTATCAATTTCTACACCGGGTTTTGCGTGGAAGGGCATACCCACGCCATCCGCAGGCAAGACCAGAACAAGCAAAAACGCAACAATGCCCTGTGGGTCGCCGAGCAACTGGGCATCAAGCTGCACATCGTCGACATCATCGAAGAATACAAGGACGTCGTCATCAATCCCAAGCATGGTTACGGCGCCAATCTCAATCCCTGCCTGGATTGCAAAGTGTTCATGGTGAACAAAGCCCGCGAATGGATGCTCGAAAACGGCTTCGACTTCATCATCACCGGAGAGGTCATCGGCCAGCGTCCCATGTCGCAGCGGCGCGACACCATGCGCATCGTTTCGCGCGACTCTGGTGCTGACGACGTACTGCTACGTCCCCTGTGTGCTAAAACCCTGGTGCCCACCCTGCCGGAAAGAGCAGGCTGGGTAGACAGGGAAAAGTTGTATGGTTTCAACGGGCGAGGCCGCAAGCCGCAAATCGAGCTGGCGCGCCGCTTTGGTTTTGAAGACTTTGCCCAGCCGGCCGGCGGTTGCTGTTTTCTCACCGACGAAAGCTACGCGCGTAAACTGGCCGATTTGTGGCGGGCGCGCGGCAGCAAAATCTATGAACTGGACGACATCATGCTGCTCAAAGTCGGGCGGCACATCCGGCCCCAGCCTCACTACAAGCTCATCATCGCCCGCGAAGCCGGTGAAACCCAGTTTTTGATGGGTTACCGCAAGGCTTATACTCACCTGTTCCCGGTGAGCCACGGCGGTCCTTTGACATTGGTGGACGGTCAGGTCGATGCAACAGATTTGCAGCTGGCGGCGCGCATCGTCGCCCGTTTCAGCCAGGGGCGCGATGCCGATCAGGTCGACATCGCGCTGGTCGAGCACGGCGAACAACGAGTGATCACGGTTACGCCGCTGCGGGCGGAAGAACTGCCGCAGGAATGGTACTTGTGAACGAAGAAACGCTGGACGTCAGAGGGTTGCTCTGCCCCATGCCGGTCATCCGCACCCAGAACCGGGTAAAAACCCTGGCGGCTGGGCAACGGCTGGAGGTGGTGGGCAGCGATCCGGGGATGCTCAGCGACATACCGGCGTGGTGCCGCATCAACGGCCATCGCCTGTTGGATTCCAGGCGCGACGGCGGCAACATCGTCGTGGTGCTGGAGGTAGGAGCGAACGGCTGATTACAGCCGTTCATACACCGTTATGGGCGTGTTTACCTCATAATAGGCGTGTTTCAGGAGGAAAAACGGGGCTGGGATGCGCTATCAATGGGCACGGGTGCGGCGGCGGAATATCTATAAAGACAATCTGCGTCCTCTCAGCCTTGGCAAATATTACAAAGAAGCGGAGATAAACATGACACCAAAAGAAGTACTCCAGTTGATCAAAGAAAAAGAAGTCAAATTCGTCGACTTTCGTTTTGCCGATACGCGCGGCAAGGAACAACACGTCACGGTTCCCTCGCACACCATCGACGAAGCCCTGTTTGAAGACGGCAAAATGTTCGATGGCTCGTCCATCGCCGGCTGGAAAGGCATCAATGAATCCGACATGATCCTGATGCCGGATCCCACCACCGCCGTGATGGACCCGTTCTTCGACGACGCCACGCTGATCTTGCGCTGCGACATCATCGAACCGTCCACCATGCAAGGCTACGAACGCGATCCGCGTTCCCTGGCCAAACGCGCCGAAGCCTATCTGAAGAGCACCGGCATCGCCGACACCGCCTTCTTTGGCCCGGAAAACGAATACTTCATTTTCGACGACGTCCGCTGGGGCGCGGCCATGGGCGGCACCTTCTACAAAGTAGACAGCCAGGAAGCCGGCTGGAACTCCGAAAAAGCCTTTGACGACGGCAACATGGGCCACCGTCCCGGCACCAAGGGCGGCTACTTCCCCGTACCGCCGGTCGACAGTTTCCAGGACATCCGCTCCGCCATGTGCATGACGCTGGAAGACATGGGCCTGACCACCGAAGTGCATCACCACGAAGTCGCCACCGCGGGACAGTGCGAAATCGGCGCCTTGTTCAACACCCTGGTGAAAAAAGCCGACGAAGTGCTGATCTTGAAATACGTGGTGCAGAACGTCGCCCACGTCTACGGCAAAACCGCCACCTTCATGCCCAAACCGCTGGTCGGCGACAACGGCAGCGGCATGCACGTGCACCAGTCCTTGTCCAAAGACGGCAAAAACCTGTTCACGGGTGACTTGTACGGCGGCCTGTCCGAAACCGCGCTGTTCTACATCGGCGGCATCATCAAGCACGCCAAAGCGTTGAACGCTTTCTGCAACGCCTCCACCAACAGCTACAAGCGACTGGTGCCGGGCTTCGAAGCCCCGGTGATGCTGGCCTACTCCGCACGCAACCGCTCGGCTTCCATCCGCATTCCGTACGTACAGAACCCGAAAGCGCGCCGCATCGAAGTGCGCTTCCCGGACTCCACCGCCAATCCGTACTTCGCCTTCACCGCCATGATGATGGCCGGTCTGGACGGCATCCAGAACAAGATCCATCCGGGCGACGCCATGGACAAAGACTTGTACGACCTGCCGGCGGAAGAAAGCAAATCCATCCCGCAGGTTTGCCATTCATTTGACCAGGCATTGGAAGCGCTGGACAAAGACCGCGAGTTCCTCACCCGTGGCGGCGTATTCACCGACGACGTGATCGACGCCTATATCGACCTGAAAATGCAGGAAGTTACCCGCTTCCGCATGAGCACCCATCCGGTCGAATTCGACATGTACTACAGCTTGTAATTTTCCGGCCTGTTTCAGACAGGCCGATACAGGCTCTCAAGCCCGCGTCAGCCTTGGCTTTCGCGGGTTTTTTATGCGGCCTGGAATGCTGAGTCATACCTTGCGCTATTCAGGGGTAGCGGGAACAATACGCTCCCGATGAAAGAACTGGTAACCGTGTTGGAAAACCTCGGCCTTTGATGAATCTATATGAAGAACTTATCCTCATCGCAACGCTTCGACGCTATAGCCGTCAACTACGCCTCCAGCGAAGTCCACACCAGCAGCCCGACCCGCGCCCGCTTGCACGAACTTTTGCCCCGCGTCGCATCGGTTTGCGACGTGGCCAGCGGCGCGGGGCATACCGGCCTGGGTTTTGCCGGCATCGCCTCGCGCATCGTCGCGGTCGATCCTGCGCCGAATATGCTCGCGCAGTGCCGGCAATTGGCGGAACAACGCGGTGTTGCCGTGGAGACGGTGGAGGCGTTTGCAGAGTCGATTCCGCTGGCCTCAGCCTCATTTGATCTGGTCGTGTGCCGGTTGGCTGCGCACCATTTTTTCGATCTTCCCAAAGCCATGAGCGAACTGGTCCGCTTGGCGAAGCCGGGCGGCTATGTGGCGATTATCGACATGGAAGGCGACGAAAACCCCGCTCTCGATG
>SCQD01000093.1 GCA_004299145.1 Methylococcaceae bacterium
CGGCGCATTGACCTTGGGCGCGGGCAAGAACCTGACCCTCAACAGCACCGGCGCGGCAACCCAGACCGCAGCCATCACCGCAGCGGGACTTGAACTGCTCGGCGCAGGCGGCGCATACACCCTGACCCATGCGGGCAATGCAATCACCACCTTGGCGGGAAACACCGGCACGGTGAGCTATGCACAGGCCGGTTCTTTAATCGTCGGAACGGTCAACAGCGCAGGACTGACCGCGTCAAACACGGTTCTTGTTCAAACCACCGGCGCAGCCGCAGACCTCACCCTGAATAATGCGGTGACCGCCAATGGCGCGGGCGATGCGCTTATTCTTGCGGCGGGGCAAAACTTCATCAACAGCGCAGGCGCAACGCCGCTCAGCGCATCCAGCGGCAGAACCCTGGTTTATTCCACCAACCCGGCGGCCAACACCTTCGGCAGCTTCACCTCGCCGGGTAATTATTTCAACTGCGTTTATGGGGCATGCACACCGGCATCAGGACTCGGCAGCCGGATGGTTTACAGCATCACGCCAACCGTCACCCTCACCGCCGACCCGATTACACGGCTCTATGGCGCTGTGAATCCGGCATTGACCTATAGCGCAAGCGGACTTATTGCAGGCGACACAACGGCAACGGCGTTCACCGGCAGCCTTTCAACCGCCGCGACACCGGCAAGCGATGTGGGAAGCTATGCCATCACGCAGGGAACCCTCGCCTCCAGTCTCGGCTATAACGTCACCAGCTACACCGGCAATAACCTGACCGTCAACCCAGTGCCGGTATATGTATTTGTCCCAACCTCCGTCACCGGCAACCTGACCGGAACGGTGCGCAAAACCTACGACGGCGGCAACAGCGCGCTGCTGACGCCGGATAATTTTTTGTTGAGCGGATTTCTGGGCAGCGATGGCGCCGTCGTCACGCAAACCCACGGCACTTACGCCGGCGCCGACGTTGGCAGCGGCATTGCCGTGACGGTCAATCTGGCTGCGTCCGATTACCGGACGCTGGGCAACACCAACCTGGGCAATTACAGCTTGCCGAGCCGTGTGAGCGGAGCCGTCGGCGTCATCGATAAAGCGCCGTTGAGCATTACCGCCAATGACGCCGTCAAAACCTATGACCGCCAAGCCTACAGCGGCGGCAACGGCGTTGCTTACAGCGGTTTCGTCAACGGCGAAACCGCCGCCGTGCTGGGCGGCGCGCTGAGCTACGGCGGCACGGCCCAGGGCGCGGTCGACGCAGGCCGCTACACCCTCACGCCCGGCGGCTTGAGTTCCGGCAATTACACCCTCAGCTACAACGACGCCACGCTGACGGTGAACCCGGCCCGGCTGAGCCTCAGCGCCAACGCCCAGAGCAAGGTGTACGGGGCTGCCGATCCGGCGTTGACTTACCGCGTCGACGGCTGGGTCGCCAGCGATACAACGGCCCTGCTCAGCGGCAGCCTGAGCCGCGCCGCCGGCGAGGATGCGGGCAGTTATCCCATCAACCTGGGCACCCTGGCGGTGAACGGCAACTACCGCATTGCCAATTACCAAGCCGCCAATCTGGCCATCACCCCGGCCAGTCTGAGCGTCATCGCCAACGCCCAGAGCAAGGTTTACGGCACGACCGACCCGGCGCTGACTTACAGCGCGGCAGGCTTCGTCAACGGCGAGTCCACGGCGGTGCTCAGCGGCAGCCTGCGCCGCGCCGTGGGCGAGAACGCCGGCGACTACGCCATCGGCTTGGGAACCTTGGGTAGCCGCAACTACCGCATCGCCTACCAGGGCGCCGATTTGGCCGTCACCCCGGCCAGCTTGAGCCTCATCGCCAACGCCCAGAGCAAGGTCTACGGCGATGCCGATCCGGCGCTGACCTACCGCGCCGAGGGCTTCGTCAACGGCGACACGGTGGCGGTGCTCAGCGGCAGCTTGGCCCGCGCGGCGGGCGAGAACGCCGGCCACTATGCCATCGGTCCGGGCACGCTGGGCGACGGCAATTACCGCATTGCTTTCCAGTCCGCCGCGCTGGCCATCACCCCGGCGACGTTGACCATCAGGGCCAACGCCCAGAACAAAGTCTACGGTGCCGCCGACCGGGCCTTGACCTACAGGGCCAGCGGCTTTCGTTTTGACGATAACCGCGCGCTGCTCAGCGGTGCGCTGAGCCGAACGGCGGGTGAAAACGCCGGTCGCTATGCCATCGGCCAGGGCAGCCTGACGGCAGACGACAACTATCGCATCGCCTATTACCCCGCTGATCTGACCGTCACGCCGGCCAGCTTGAACATCACCGCCAGGATGCAAAGCAAGATCTACGGCGAATCCGACCCGCGGCTGACCTACAGCGTTAGTGGCTTTCGCTACAACGACGGCAAGGCATTGCTCAGCGGCGCGTTGAACCGCGTGGCGGGAAAAAACGTGGGCAGTTACGCCATCGACCGGGGTACGCTGCGGGCCAACGGCAATTACCGCATCGACTATCACGCCGCCAGCCTCGCCATTACCCCGGCCAGCTTGACCAT
>SCQD01000094.1 GCA_004299145.1 Methylococcaceae bacterium
CTGTCCCTGAGCCTGGGCGTGGAAGCCAGCCCGCTGTTCCACAGCGTTTACTGGCTGTGGTTTACCGCTTTCGTCGGCGCCAACCTGTTGCAGAGCGGCTTCACCCAGTTTTGCCCGTTGGAAGCCGTGCTGAAAAAACTGGGCGTCCCGGAAACTTGTAATCCACCCACAGGGTAAGCGTTCAGTCCCCCTCGCCAGCTCTCCCCCCTTTGAAAAAGGGGGGGGCAGGGGGGGATTTTCTAAAGCAGCTCCCAAGGCAAAACCCGGAAATCCCCCCTAACCCCCCTTTTCTAAAGGGGGGGGACTGAATGGTTACCCACGAGAGGCCTGTGCTCAGGCCGAAACTGAGGCTTTATTCACCCGCGTTTATCTCAATAATTGGAGTATCACCATGGCTAGCATCGTTGTATTGGGCGCCGGCATCGGCGGCATCCCCATGGCTTATGAAATGAAGGAATTGGCCCGCAAGGAGGATGAAATCATCGTCATTTCCGACAGCCCCACTTTCCATTTCGTGCCGTCCAACCCCTGGGTGGCGGTACGCTGGCGCAAGCCGGACGACATCAAGATCGAGTTGGCCCCGGTATTTAAAAAGAAAGGGATAAGCCTGATCCAGCAAGCCGCCGCCAAGGTGCGCCCGGACAGCAATCAGGTCGAACTGGCCGACGGCAGTCTGGTCGATTACGACTATCTGGTCATCGCCACCGGCCCGCGCCTGGCTTTCGAGGAAATTCCCGGTTTCGGCCCGCACGGCCACACCCAGTCGGTCTGCCACGTGGACCACGCCGGCGAGGCGGGCGAATTCTGGAGCAAGTTCGTGGAAAATCCGGGGCCGGTCATCGTCGGTTCGGTGCAGGGCGCGTCCTGTTTCGGCCCGGCCTATGAATACCTGTTCATCGCCGAAGCCGACCTGCGCCAACGCAAGATACGCGACAAAGTGCCCATTACTTTCGTGACTTCCGAACCGTACATCGGCCACCTGGGCCTGGGCGGCGTGGGCGATTCCAAGGGTTTGCTGGAAAGCGAACTGCGCGATAAAAGCGTCAAATGGATCTGCAACGCCAAGGTGGACCGCATCGAGGCGGGCATGATGTACGTCACCGAGGTGGACGAAAACGGCCAGGAAAAGAAAAAGCACGAACTGCCGTTCAAGCACAGCATGATGATCCCGGCGTTCGCCGGCGTGGACGCGGTGCGCGGCGTCGAAGGCTTGGTCAATCCGCGCGGCTTCGTGCTGGTCGACGAATACCAGCGCAATCCCAAATACCACAACGTCTATTCGGTCGGCGTGTGCATCGCCATTCCGCCGCAGGAACAAACCCCGGTTCCCACCGGCATCCCCAAGACCGGCTACATGATCGAATCCATGGTTACCGCCGCCGCGCACAATATCCGCGATGCGCTGGACGGCAAGGAACCTTCCTACAAACCCACCTGGAGCGCGCTGTGTCTGGCCGACATGGGCGATACCGGCCTGGCCTTCATCGCCCAGCCGCAGATTCCACCGCGCAATATCACCTGGTCGGCCAAGGGACGCTGGGTGCACTGGAGCAAAATCATTTTCGAAAAATACTTCATGCGTAAAATCAGCAAAGGCATCAGCGAACCGTTTTATGAAAGATGGATGCTGAAAGCGTTGGGCGTGGTGCGGTTGAAGAACTGACGTCAAACCCAATCAGACCGGCGTCTTGTTTCAAAATGATCGGTTTTGCTGTCCATCCAGCGTAGGGTGCACCGCGTACCTACACCTGGAAGACAGACTGGAGTAAAACGGGCGCGGCTGCGTTTGCCGTGGCGGCAATTGGCGTCTAAACTGCGTATAGACATGGCTTTTCTGGAGTTTTTACATGATTGACACGGCTGAAGCAGTACTGGACATCAAACACTGGGGCAACAACCTGGGCGTTCGTCTGCCGGCGGCCATCGCCCGCAGTGCCCATTTGCACGCCGATCAACGGGTACGGGTTTCGGTCGAAGAGGGCCGGGTTGTCATCACGCCGATCGGCGGTGCGCCTTTAAGCCTTGAACAACGGCTGGCGCTGTTCGACCCGGCCCGGCACGGCGGCGAAGCCATGGCGAGTGAGGCGCTGGGAGCCGAACGGTGGTAGCCACCGCCGGTGCGCGCGCGAAATCGTCTGCGGGATGGGTGCCGGAGCGCCAGGAGATCATCTGGATAGACTGCAATCTGCAAGCGGGCCGCGAAATGCGCGACCCGCACCCGTTTGTCGTGCTGTCGCCACGGGCCTTCAATGATCGCACTTCGCTGGTTATCGGCTTACCCATGACCAGCGCCGCCTACAACGCAGACAATCCTTTTGCCGTGCCCGTCGGCATGGTCAAACATAAGCCGGACAAAATCAGCTACGTGCTTTGCCATCAGCCGAAATCTTTCGATTGGCGGATACGCGGCGCAAAGCCGCATCCGTTGCAACGTTTGCCGGACGCACGACTGGCCGAAGTCTGCGCACTGTTGAACCAAATCATCCAGCTTGATTGCTGAATTACGGCCATGAATCCCATACCAACGCTGCTACGTGCCCTGCTTCCCGGTCTGCTGCTGGGCTGCGCCATTGCGGCAACCGCCATGGCCGATGAGCAAACCTCCCCTCCGCAAGCGCTGAGCCTGGAGCAAGCCATCGACCTGGCTTTCGAACACAACCCCGACATGGCCGCCGCCGCCGAGCGCATCGGCCAGGCCGAGGCCAAAGTCGCCGAAGCGGCGGCGGCTTTTTATCCCAAGCTGGTCGGCAGGGTCGGCTACAGCTATTCCGACGATCCCGCGCTGGCTTTCTCCGCCATCGTCTCGCAACGGCGCTACAACCCGGCCATGGACATCAACCACCCCGGCTTCGTGGAAAACTTCCGCCCGGAAATCGCCGGCGCCTGGTCGCTGTTTCGCGGCGGCTCCGACTATTACCGGAAAAAGGCGGCGGAATTGGGCGTGGCGGCGGCGGAACTGGAACGTGTGGCCTTGCGCAACCGCCTGGCTGCCCTGGTGGCCGCCGCTTATTACGCAGTGCTGGCGGCCCCGCAGCAATTGGAGGTGGCGCGCCATTCCATCAAGGCGGTGGACAGCGCGCTGCAGCATGCCCAGGCCGCGTATCAGGCGGGTTCCTTACTGAAATCCGACCTGCTGTCGCTGGAAGTGCGCCGCGCCCAGGCGGGAGAAACCGAGTTGCACGCCATCAACGCCGTGGACTTAAGCCGCTCCGGTTTGCAAACGCTGCTTGGTCTGGAGACTGTCGATTCCTTGAACCTGCATGAAGGCGGCGATACCGGTCAGCCCGTGGCGCCCGCCGCGCTGGAGCAACTGGTCACTCAAGCTTTGGCACAACGCGCGGAAATGCAGGCGGCGGCCCACCAAGTGGAAATGCGGCAAAAAGAGCTGGCAGCCGAACAAGGCGGCCACTTGCCGCGCGTCAACGCCTATACCGCTTACGGCTTGAACAGCCGCAGCCCGGACATGAATTTCAAACAGGACAACCTGACCTTGGGCGTCAACGCCGAAATGGATTTATTTGCCGGCGGCGCCATAGCGGCGCGCGTTTCCGGGGCGCAGCGCAAAGTCGCCGAAGCCCAGGCGCTGCAACAGCGCACCCGGCTGGAAATCGAAGACGAAGTGCGGCAAGCACACGCCAATCTGCGTGAGGCCATGGCACGGCGCGGCATGGCGGAAACCGCCGCCACCGCCGCCGAAGAGGCGCTACGCTTGGTGCAGCAGCAATACCGGGGCGGCAGCGCCACGGTAACGCGCTATCTGGAAGCCGAAGCCGACCGCGCGCAAGCGCGGATGCGCCAGGTTACGGCCCGTTATGAGGTTTGGGTACAGCAGGCCAATCTGCGCAAGGCCCTGGGATATTGGAACTAACAATCATGGCGCGCGCCATGATTTTCTTGTTCCCACGGGCTCCGTGGGAATGCAGTTTCGGCGCGCTGCGCCGCGTGAGCGATGACGTTTACTTTGCGACATCAAGCGCCATGGCAGATACGGGGCGCGGCGCGCCCGAACTGCATTCCCACGCGGCGCGTGGGAACGAGGAAACATCTTTCGTGGCAAATAGTGGCAAATAGTCGAGCAAGACGATGAACACACTGAAATCCGCACACACCCGGCAGCAGTTGATCTACGCCGCCGCCGCCATCGCCGGGCTGATACTCATGCTGGTATGGATGCAAGGCGGTTTTGTCGGCAAAACCGCTCCCGGCACCCGCCCAACCGCTCAACCCGGCTTGACGGCGCGCCCCGCCACGGCGCAGGCGGCCTTGCAGACCATCGACGAAATCATGGCCTGGCCGGCTCACGTCAGCGCGCGCAGCGTGGCGCAGATCGCGCCCAAGATCACCGCCCGCATCCTCGCCATTCCGGTCAAGGCCGGCGACCGGGTGCAAGCCGGCCAAGTACTCGCCAGGCTGGACGCCGGCGCCTGGCAGGCCGGCGT
>SCQD01000095.1 GCA_004299145.1 Methylococcaceae bacterium
CATGGTCGACAACGCCGCGCGGGTTAACCGCGTGGTGGAGAACATTTTGCAATTGTCGCGGCGCGGCGCGGCGCAGTGCATGACGCTGGAATTGGGCGAGTGGCTGGCAGCGTTTCTGGATGGTTTTTGCCAAACGCGCAATCTGGAACAATCGCCATTCGACTATCGACGCCCGGCCTTACCGGTGCGCATCGTGGCCGACGCCGGCCAGTTGCAGCAGATTTTGGAAAATTTGTGTGACAACGCTCTCAAATATGGCCATCCCGAACACGGTAAAATCGACATCCGCGTCATCTGTAGGCCCAAGGACATGAAACCTTGCATCGAAGTGGAGGACCACGGACCGGGCATTGCCCCCCAGTTGGCCGAACAGATTTTCGAACCGTTTTACACCAGTTCGCCCACGGGCACCGGGCTGGGCCTGTACATTTCCCGCGAACTGGCTGAATTGAATCAGGCGCGCTTGAGTTACGAGCCCTCCCCGGCGGGCGGTGGCTTTTTCCGATTGTGTTTATGCGATGCTGAAATGGCTGCCGTTGCTTGGTAAGCAGAGCGTGAAAATATTAAGGCTGCCATGAAAGAATTAACCACGGTACTGGTTGTGGACGATGAACCGGATATCCGCGAACTCATCACCCTCACCCTGGACCGCATGGATATTGCGGTCGAAACCGCAGCCGGCCTGGCCCAGGCCAAGGCGCTGCTGGCGCAGCATCAATTTCAGCTGTGTCTGGCTGATATGAAGCTGCCGGACGGCGACGGCCTGGATCTGGTAACGCATATTCAAAAAACCCTGCCCTATCTGCCGGTGGCGGTCATCACCGCGCACGGCACCATGGATACTGCGGTACGCGCCTTGAAAAACGGCGCTTTCGATTTTGTCGCCAAACCCATAGACCTGCACCAATTGCGCAATCTGGTCAACGCCGCGCTGTTGCTGCGCAAAACGGCAAGCCAGGCAACGCGTAAAAACGCGGCGGTGCTGCTGGGCGAATCCGATGTCATACACGAAATCCGCAACAAAATCGGCAAGCTGGCGCGCAGCCAGGCGCCGGTGTGCATCAGCGGCGAGTCCGGCACCGGCAAGGAACTGGTGGCGAAGCTGATCCATAGCCAAAGCGCGCGCGCCGACAAACCGTTCGTGGCGGTCAATTGTGGCGCGATACCGCCGGAACTGATGGAAAGCGAGTTTTTCGGCCACAAAAAAGGCAGTTTTACCGGCGCCGCCGGCGACAAAATCGGGCTGTTCCAGGCGGCGGAAGGCGGTACGCTGTTTTTGGACGAAGTGGCGGACCTGCCTCTGCTGTTGCAGGTCAAGCTGCTGCGCGCCATTCAGGAAAAAGCCGTGCGCCCAGTCGGTGCAGCGAAAGAAATAGCGGTGGACGTGCGCATCCTCAGCGCCAGCCACAAAAATCTGGAGCAATTGGTGCAACAGGGCCAGTTTCGCCAGGATTTGTACTATCGCATCAACGTCATCCAGCTGCGCGTGCCGCCGCTGCGCGAGCGGCCCGGCGACATTGCCGTGCTGGCGCGTCACATACTGGAACGCCTGGCGGAAAGTCATGGCCAGGTTTGCGCACTATCGCCCGAAGCGGACGCCGCTTTGGCGGATTATGCCTTTCCCGGCAATGTACGCGAGCTGGAAAACGTACTGGAGCGGGCGGTAGCGCTGTGCGAGGATCAGACCATCCGGATGGACGACCTGGGCTTGCCTGAATGCCCGACCGGTTCGCTGTGTGGCGGCATGGCGGAGCTGGAAACGGTGGCAACAACGCAGGAAGCCGTACCGCCGCTTCCGGCTGACGCCCCATGTGCAGAATGGACCGGCCTGGGTGCTTTGGAAAATTACAAAGAAACGCTGGAAAAACAAACCATACTGCGGGCATTGGAACAAACCCGCTGGAATCGCACGGCGGCGGCCAAGCAACTGGGCATCACCTTCCGCGCTTTGCGCTATCGGTTGAAAAAGCTGGGGTTGGAGTAAACTGCGCCGTTAGGATATGGCTGAAAACAACTTTCAGGAAGCCTTAGTGATACCGCTGCGCGGCGGCTTTCCGACCACGCCTATCGATGTAGGTACGCTGTGCGTACCGTTCGATGCCCCCGAAGGTACGCACAGCGTACCTACAAGATGGGCTAGCCGCTGGAAATATCGCGGCGATTCAGGGAAGTTATTTCCGACCAAATCCTTAGACCGTGGAGCCGACAAACCGCAGGAGATAATTTCATGGCGAGTATCACATTCGATACCCTCAAATGAGAACCTTCTTCCCTGCCTGACTTCGCCCAGCGGCCAGCCTTGCCGGGATTTACCCCAACACCATCACCCCATCCATTTCCACCCCGGCCCCACGCGGCAAAGCCGCAACGCCGACAGCGGCGCGGGCGGGATAAGGCTGGCTGAAATATTCGGCCATGATTTCGTTGACCAGCGGAAAGTGGCTTAAATCGGTGAGATAGACGTTGAGCTTGACCACGTCCGCCAGACTGCCGCCGGCGGCTTCGGCCACCGCTTGCAAGTTGTCGAATACCCGGCGGATTTGCGCCGCAATATCCCCATCCACCAGGGTCATGGTTTCCGGTAGCAAAGGGATTTGGCCGGACAGATAAACGGTATCGCCCACTTTGACGGCCTGGGAATAAGTGCCGATGGCTTTGGGGGCCAGCTCAGTATGGATGATCTGTTTTTGCATGGTTTTTTTCGTTCAATGGATAGGGTGATGAATCAGGGTACGATGGTTTTGCCGCACCGTATAGCGTTACTTTCTTTTTTCGTAAGACTCAAAATGGCTGGCCAACGCATCCAACATATCTTGCTTATAGACACTTCTGCACCGGTTGCAATGGTACGATAACTCCCCTATTACCTCATAAATGGCGCCGGCTTTAAATCTAATCCACTTTTTTCTGGGATTCTTCAAATCCATTTGCGTGACTGGATCCATGATAAACCAAGGCGCAAACTCCATGACCAGCTTTTTTTCACCAGGCGTTAAATCCACTTCAATATACGGATTATGCATTGCAACAACCTCCCGCTCTCTTGGAAAATAGTGACATTGTTCGATAGGTTATACCGACTGCGTTTGTTGTGTCCCATGCGTTGACGTTAACAACAAAACTCATGGGACAAACAAACGTTTGGGACGGGGTGAATACCCCGTCCCGCCAAGTGCCGTCCCGCCAGTTCCCGCGCGAGGCTGCCGGTAAAACCCGCAAAAAAACAAAGGGAAAAAGCACAAAGCACAAAATCACAAGGCCCTGGCGAGACGGAAACCCAGGTTGTCGTCGGCTTCACCGGTGGTGTACCCGTCACGGTAGGCCGACCGAAGGCTCCGTGGATTGGTGATCCACGAACCGCCCCGAACCACCCGGCGACTGGAATCTCCGCCGGCATACCAGGCCGAGCCATCGGTGGGCGCACCGTAATAGTTTCCGTGCCAACCATCCTGCAGCCACTCCCACACATTGCCGCTGGTGTCGTACACCCCGAAAGCATTGGGCTCGAAGGCACCGACCGGCGACGTCTGCCGGCCGCTCCATTGGCTGCCGCTACCCCGACAATTGGCGCAATTGATCCCGATGTCATCGCCCCACCAATAAGCCGTGGTGGTGCCGGCGCGGCAGGCGTATTCCCACTCCGCTTCGCTGGGCAAGCGTCCGCCCGCCCATTCCGCAAAGCGGCGCGCATCCTCCCAGTCCACGCCCACTACCGGCTGGCGCGCCTGATTGAATAGGCGGTCACCCCAAAGTTTCGGCTCTTTCATGTCGGGATTGGCCCGCAAAAAGCGCGCATATTCTTCGTTGGTCACCGGATAACGGCCCAAATAAAACGGCTGAATTTCGACTTCGTGTTGCGGACGTTCGTCAGCATTACCCACGCCGTTGGGCGAACCCATGAGAAACCGCCCGCCGGGAATCAGCACCAGTTCCACGCCGCCTTGATCGCTGACACAAGTCGGCAAGGCACCATCAACTTTCCGGCTTTGCAGCCAAGCCCGCAGCGCCGGCAACGGGTGATTGCGCAGCGTAGCCAGCAGCGGCTGAAAGGCAGCGCTATCCAGCATGCGCTCCAACAACCGCAACGCCGCCCACTGCCGCGCCCAGTGCTCGGGATCATCACCAGGCGCTTGCCGCACCCATTGCAAAAAAGGTTCAGCCGTGGCTTCGGCGGCTTCTTCCAGAATCAGCCCGGTCAGTTCCGCCGCCGCGTCGAAATCGGCCCGGGCCAGGGCTGCGTGCATGAACGGCGCGAACAGCGACGGGTTGCCCTGCGCCAGCACCAGCAAAATCACTTCCTGCCACCAACTGTCGCCATAGTGCCCCGCCAACTCCCGCAGCACCGCCGGCTTGTCGCCTTCGAACGCCAGGCGGCGCAGTTCGGCGGCGGCCAGGTATTCCTGAAACCCCAGGTGCATAAAGCCGAACTGGTCCGGTCCCCAGCCGGTCAGCAGGCCGCTGTCATCGCGCACGGTGCGCAACAAGTCGACGGCAGCGCCGCCGGACCAGCGGTTCGCGCGCAACACCTGCTCCATTTCCGGGGCCAGTTGCGCCGCCGTGGCGCGGGTGCGGCCTTCCTCGCGGTGCAGCCACAGCGCCGCCGGTTGCAGCACGCGCCTGCCCAGTTCGGCGGATACGACCACCGGCGGGGCTTTGGCTTCGCGCCAGTGTTCCAGCAGCACTTCGATGCATTCTTCGTATGCGCGGCTGCGCTTCCCGGAACGCGTCGATCAGCGGAATGTCCAGCGCACCGTGGCTGTATAGCGCGGCGGCGGCGTCATTGGCATCGGCGAAGTGGGCGTCGCCGCTGTGACGCAAGTCCAGCGTGGCGTGCAGCGGTACGTACAGCTCATCCAGCGCGATGGGCACGCGCAGCTTGGTCTTGAACCCCGCCAGCGGCAGGCTGGCGTGCAGCGCCAGGGCGGCGGCGCGGTAGCGGTCGAGTTCGGCGGCGGCAACGTCGGTGACCGGCAGTTGGGGCGCCGCAACCGCCCCTGTACGTTCCGCGCGCCACTCGTTCAGCGCGTGCAACACTTTGACAGCCAGGCTGGTTTCGGTGAACGGGGTGGGCGTCTGATCCCGGCGGTATTTGGTGCGAAAAGCGTCGAGCTTCTCCTGCTTGACCCAGCGGTCGGGCTCTGAATCGAAGTCGTTTTGCACATCGACGGGTTGCGTCCCGTCGATCTCGAACAGCAAGCAAGGCCGCTGCGCCGCCCTGGCGGCATCGTATTCCAGTTCGGTGATGGAAACCGCTTGGCCGGGGGGAATCCAGCCGTAGCGGTGGGCGATGATGCCCAGGTAAACATCGCAATCCCGCGCCTGCCGTTCGCATTCCTCCAGCGTAGGATTGGCGGAAGCGGTGAAGCGCTCCATGCCCACCGGCTGCATGCAGGCACGCAGGACGGCATCTTCGACCAACTGGCGCCGCGGCTGGTTGTCGATGAAAGTGCTGGAAATAAAGACGGTATAAGTAGGGTTGGTCCGGCTCATCGGCGGGTTGTCCTTGAAAGAATCAGGCGTATTTCGAATCGATAGGATGCGCTGAGTCGGCGAAGCGCATCAATGTCTCGCGCAAACGATGCGCCTCCCTTCGTTCGGCACATCGAACCCGTTTCCTGTACACCGCCCAGTTGCAATATCTACCCCTCATCGCTTTGCAAGTCGATCAACCGGGATGCCGCCGCCAACCCCAGCCGCAAGGACCAGCGCAGCGCGTCGGCGAAAAACTCACCCAGCGGCGCAAACTCTCCGGCATCGGCCAGGGCGATGACGTCGAGATAGCGGCGCCTGTCCCCGCTTTTGACCACCAGCGGCAGCAAACCCACCCGCAGCAGCACATAGTTCAGCAACAGACGGATGACGCGGCCGTTGCCGTCGTCGAAAGGATGGATGCGGATAAAGTCGTGATGCAGCCGGGCCAGCAGCATCGGTAATGCCAGGCTGGGCGCTTCCATTTCCAGTCGCAGCCATTGCACCCATTCGGCCATCCGTGCCGGCGTTTCTTGCGGGGTGGTGAAGTGGAAAATCTCGCCGGTTTGCGTGATGACGTGATTCGGCTGCGTTTTGTACTGTCCCGGTTCTATCCACTTGCGCGTCGGCTCGCCACCCGGCGTCTGCGCCACGCGCCAGAAACCCTCCTTGAGCACGATGCGGTTCAGGTCGCGGGCGTCGCCTTCGCTCAAAAAACGCGCTTCCCGCGCCAGTGTGCGCACCAGTTCGATGGCGACGTCGTGACCACGCATTTCTTCGTATTCCCGCATCAAGTGTTCGCCCCGCGTGCGGCCGTGGATCAGCAGCAACAGCGTTTCGCCATAGGTCAGGGTGTTGCCTTCGATGTGGTTGGAGTGGTAGTTCCATTCGATGCGCAGGCGTTGCCACAAACGCTGCGCGTATTCCCGCGGCAAAGGCTGTGCCGCGCGCCATTCGGCAGCAAGCCGACGCAGGTCATCAGGCAGATTGTCGCCCCATACGTCCAACCCCTCCGGATGGCGCTGCATCCCTACCCCGCCAATTTGCGCCACGCCCACGCTCCACCCGCTTTCAGCTCCAGCGCGTAATCGTAGTGTTCGGGGTGGTCGTCGCCTTCCCGTTTGCCTTCGAAACCGAAAGTCAGGTAGGTGATGCCGTGGTCGGTGAGCATCCGTAGCCGTCCGCAAGCGATGCCGGCATCGCAATCCTTGAAGGGGTAATAAAGCACGGCAAAGCGCGGCCGGGCCAGCAGGATGCGGGCGAACGACACACTGCGCTGTTCCTCCAGCGACAGCAGGCTGTCCCAATCGTGCTGCACGTCCAGGCCGCCCACCCGCTCGACGATGCCGGCGATGCCCAAAGTCCGCAGCACCGCCGCGATGCGCTCCTCGCCATGCGCCGCTTCAGGACCGGCCGCGATCAGCGCCTGACGCAAGGTTCCCGGCGGCAGATAAGGCCGCTCCGGCAAAAACAGGATGCTGTCCAGCGGTGGCCGGCGCACCAGCCCGCTGCCGCTGTCGTAAATGCCGGCCGTGGCTTTGAACAGAGCGTCCTTGGCGGCGGAATCGGTGCCGCTGACGATGACGCGGCTGCCGTGCGCAATGGAGACGTTCAGGTCCTGAACCAGCACGCGGCCGTCGGTCGGCGCCAGCAACAGCAGGTTTTCATAGACGATGTGATCGTCCTCTTCGCGGATATCCAGGCCCGACACCGTTTCAGTCTGCGCCAGTTCCATGGCGTACCACAGATTGATCAGGCGCTCGGCCACCGCCGCATAGGACGACAGCGACGGAAACTGAGTGACGATCAGCGAAAAAGCCGATACCAGGGTGGCGAAAGCCATGGCCGACTGGGTGATAACGCCGAAATCGGCTTCGCCGCGCAGATAGAGCGGCGCCACCAGCAGCACGGGCAGGATCTGGATCAGATAGTTGTAGCCGGTGGTGAAAAAGCCCATGTTGCGATTCACCAGGACGATTTTGCGGAAGTTGGCCGCCAGTTCTTCGAATTGATGTAACGAACGGGGCAGCAGCCAGCTTTCGCGGTGCAGCAGGGCAATCGACTCGGCGCGCTCGCGCACGTGCACCAGGCCGGAACGGAACACGGCTTCCTTGTCCAGTTGGGCATAGTTGAGATCGATCAGCGGCCGGCCCAAGCGGACCGTGAAGTAGGTGCCGACCAAGGCATAGACCAGCGCCGCGCTGAACAGCCAGTGGCTGATGGAGAACAACACGCCGGAAAACGCCAGCACCGTGAATGCGCTGTTGAGCGACAGCAGCACGAACGACAGGGTGACGATGGTGAAGGTACGCACGTCGTCGGCGATGCGCTGGTCGGTATTTTCGATGCCACTCTCGCGAATCAGCTCGTCGTTCATCCGGTAGTAGGTCGGGTAGCGAAAGTAGCGCTGCACGAAATCCCGGGTCATGAATTCGCGCCACAGCAGCCCCAATTGTTCTTCCGCATAGCGCTGCATTACCCCGGCGGCGGTGGACGCAGCGAAAATGCCGAGATAAACCAGCGCCATCCAGACATAGGTGGAAGTATCGCGTTCGGCGATGGCGGTCATGAAGTCGCGGCCCACGTAGCTGTTCAGCACGTTCAAGCCGTTGAAGGCGAACAACAGGCCGATGATGGCGGCAAACAGCAGCTTGGCCTTGCCGCCGCCTTCGGAACGCGCCAACTCGCGGATCAGCGTGACGAAAAGCTCGAAGGCTTGTTCAATATTCGGAAAACGCAGCATGGTGGGTTCCTGGGTAACGATGCAGCACGGTTAATACGCCGGCTTTCGTGCTCTTCGTGGTGAACGATTACGTATGATTTACCAGATTCCCGGAGTAAAACGCGCGTCATTGCGGATTTCCAGGTGATCGCCGCTTTGGCCGATAACGAATAAACCCTGGCGATAAGCGTATTGCGCCACGTTGTCGGGTATCACCATGGCCGCCATGGCACCCATGACGCGCGCATCGGCATATCTGGGCAACAGTCGTTTCAGTTTGGTCAGACGCTCCAGGTGCTCTTTCACATCGTCCAACTTCAGGTTGCTTTTGCATTCAATGGCAATCACGTCGCTGTCGTTGACCACCAGCAAATCGATTTCGATGCCCTCCTCGCCGCGCTGGGTGCTGACGTTTTGCTGCACCTCGTGGATGTCGATGCCTCGTTGCCGAAACAGAGGCACGGCGGTGGGCCGTACCGCATCCTCGATAAAATCGCCCAAACGATTGCCCAGCTTGCCGATGCCGGCGGTCACCTCCTTGATCTTGCGGTCGGTATCCTGCATTTTTCGATCGGTTTCCTGCATCTTGCGGTCAGTTTCTTGAAACTTGCGCTCGGTTTCCTTTTGCATCCGGGCAACTTCACGCAGAATTGTCCAAATATCATCGACAACCGTAGTGTTCATAACGAACTCCTCTTTCTCACCCCAAAACAATCGGATTTAGCGAATCGTTCCGCATCGGAAAACGATGCGGGAAAAAATGGATTTGTACAAGCCCTGAGCTGGGTCTGGGCAATCTTTTCACTGGACAGGTGGTTTGGAAATCAGAGAAGGAACCTGGAGGGGTGTTCTGCTGTTTTACGCGACGCGTGGGTATTTCCAAACAATTACTAAACAGGTACTGTATGGGCCAGTTTGATCCAAGACCGGGACAAATAGCTTGGGTGGTTTTGCGGGCATTACATTTGAAACAGGTGTGTTGGGGCATTCATAAAAAAGTGATTGCCCATCTATCTGAGGATGTGCTACGGTCATGTGGAATAATCCGTCGAAGACGCAAAGCTTTACGCCTTTTGGGGTATCCACTTTATTTCTGGCAGTTTGGAGTCTTTATCATGCCATTCAGAAATGTAACTGAAAAGGAAAGAGTTACGATTGCAAGCCTATTTTGTGGGCCGCTTATCGGCATCAGTTCGGTCACCTGTTACAGCAGAAGGCATCAAGTGGCGTAGATAAATTTGTTCGCCCGCTTATTGAGGGCCTTGGTTTTCGCGTTATCAGCACAGTTCCCACACTCGCTAAAATTGATACCGATATTTTATTAAGAGTATCGGAGTCAGCCAAGCTCACACAAGAAGAGCGCCTGAAACGTTTAGCTACCGCACCAAGGAAACCGGAGTCTATTCCGGAGTCTATTCCGGAGTCTATTGAAGTAACTACGACTGCCTTCCTCAGAAACGCTGACGTAATTGCAGAGGCGCTTTTTCGAGCAAACGGCGTGTGTGAGTTATGCAGCAAGCCAGCGCCATTTGCACGAGCCAAGGACGGTACGCCATATCTTGAGGTACATCATATCAAGCCCCTTGCAGATGGGGGCGAGGATACAACAGATAACGCCATCGCGTTGTGCCCGAATTGCCACCGTAAAAGGCACTTTGGGATAATGGGGGCAGAGTAGAAAACAAAGATGGCACTTGTTGGCGAAATGGAACATACACTGCCATAAATGGGAAATTATGCACATCATCACCAGAAAACGATTAAATGATTTTGTTGCAATATATCCTGAAGCAAAACCAGCACTGCAACATTGGTACAAGACGGTTAAATCAAACAATTTCAAGTCATTTAACGAGCTAAAAAAACTATTCCCCCACGCCGATCAAGTTGGAAAACTAACTGTATTCAATGAAGGAGTACAGGAAGCGAAGCGCGATAGCGCGGAGCGGTGTACGACGACCCCCGCGTAGCCGTAGGGCCGGATGTTTTGTCGGAGTCGGAGCGATAGCGTAGGCGAAGACAAAACAT
>SCQD01000096.1 GCA_004299145.1 Methylococcaceae bacterium
GCATTTGTTCGGCGTTGGCGGTGACTTCGCAATTATCCACGGCGTTGATCATGTCACTGGCGCTGACGGCGGTAACGGCGTTTTCCAGCGCCGGCATCGCCGCCATCCGCAACCACGTGCCCAGCAGCGTGCGCATCATCGCCCAGATGGTGATCATCGCCTCCCTGGTGATCGTGGTCGATCAGTTGCTGAAAGCGTTTGCTTACGGCATCAGCAAGCAGTTGTCGGTATTTGTCGGCCTGATCATCACCAACTGCATCGTCATGGGCCGCGCTGAAGCCTATGCCATGAAAAACCCGCCCTGGGAAAGCTTTCTGGACGGCATCGGCAACGGCATGGGCTACAGCTTGATCCTCATCAGCGTCGCCACCATCCGCGAAGTGCTCGGTGCCGGCAAATGGCTGGGCATGGAAGTGCTGCCGCTGGTGAAAGACGGCGGCTGGTACGTGCCGAACGGCTTGCTGCTGCTGCCGCCTTCCGCGTTTTTCCTGATCGGCCTGCTGATCTGGGGTGTGCGATCCTGGAAACCCAAGCAGGCGGAAAAAGCGGATTTCCGCATACTACCGGCGCACGGCGACGCGCAGGAGGCCCACTGATGGAAGCGTATATCAATCTGTTCATCAAGTCGGTTTTCATCGAAAACATGGCTTTGGCGTTCTTCCTGGGGATGTGCACCTTCATCGCCGTTTCCAAGAAGATCGAAACCGCCGTGGGACTGGGCATCGCCGTCACCATCGTGCAGGCGTTGACCGTACCGGCCAACAACCTGATCTACGGTTTTTTGCTGAAAGAAGGCGCGCTGTCCTGGATGGGGCTGACGGATGTGGATTTGAGCTTCATCGCACTGATGGCCTGCATCGGCGTCATCGCGGCGCTGGTGCAAATCCTGGAAATGGTGCTGGATAAGTTTTTCCCGGCGCTGTACAACGCGCTCGGCATATTCCTGCCGCTGATCACGGTGAACTGCGCCATCCTGGCCGGTTCCTTGTTCATGATAGAGCGCGACTATGCCTTCGGCGAAAGCGTGGTCTACGGCATCGGTTCCGGCTTCGGCTGGGCGTTGGCGATCACCGCCATGGCCGGGGTGCGCGAAAAGCTCAAGTACAGCGACGTACCGGCCGGCCTGCAAGGGCTGGGCATCACCTTCATCACGGCAGGACTGATGGCGCTGGGCTTCATGGCGTTCTCAGGTATTCAATTGTAAGGGCTACCCGATGTTGGAAATCATTTTAGGCGTATTGTTTTTCACGGTCATCGTGATTGCCCTGGTGTTCGTCATCCTGGGCGCAAAATCCAAGCTGGTGGCCTCCGGCAACGTGGACATCGTCATCAACGACGAAAAAACCATCCACGTGCCGATAGGCTCCAAGCTGTTGACGGCGTTGGCGGACAACAATCTGTTCGTGTCCTCGGCCTGCGGCGGTGGCGGCACTTGCGGCCAGTGCCGGGTGCAGGTGCACGAAGGCGGCGGCGAAATCCTGCCGACCGAGTTGTCGCACATCACCAAGCGCGAAGCGGCGTGCGGCGACCGTTTGTCCTGCCAGGTGGCGGTCAAGCAGAACATGAAAATCCACGTGCACGACGAAGTGTTCGGCGTGAAAAAGTGGCAGTGCACGGTCAAGTCCAACAACAACGTCGCCACTTTCATCAAAGAGCTGGTGTTGCAACTGCCCGAGGGCGAGCACGTCGATTTTCGCGCAGGCGGCTATATCCAGATCGAATGTCCGGCTTACGACCTCAAGTTCTCCGACTTCGACGTGGAAGCGCAATATCGCGGCGATTGGGACAAGTTTGGTTTGTGGAAAATCGAGTCGCACGTCAAGGAACCGGCCATCCGCGCCTACTCCATGGCGAATTACCCAGGAGAAAAAGGCATCATCATGCTCAACGTGCGTATCGCTACGCCGCCGTTCGGCAAGTTCGATACCCTGCCGCCGGGCGTGATGTCGTCCTACATTTTCGGGCTGAAGCCGGGCGATAAAGTCACCATCTCGGGTCCGTTCGGCGAGTTTTTCGCGCGCGACACCGGCAACGAAATGGTGTTCATCGGCGGCGGCGCCGGCATGGCGCCCATGCGTTCGCACATTTTCGACCAGCTCAAGCGCTTGGCTTCCAAGCGTAAGATTACGTACTGGTACGGCGCGCGCAGCTTGCGGGAAACGTTCTATGCCGACGAGTTCGACCAGTTGGCCAAGGAAAATCCCAACTTCAAGTGGTATCTGGGCTTGTCCGAACCGCAACCGGAAGACAACTGGACCGGCTATACCGGCTTCATCCACAACATCCTGTATGAACAGTATTTGAAAAACCATCCGGCGCCGGAGGACTGCGAATTCTATATGTGCGGCCCGCCCATGATGAACAGCGCCGTAATCAAAATGCTGCTCAGCATCGGCGTGGAAAGAGAAAACATCATGCTGGACGATTTCGGCGGTTAAGTTAGGCCTGTCATCGTATCATTATGGTTATGCGCAAGGAGCCTTCGGGCTCCTTGCGTTTTTTGGGTTACCGGGTTGCAAGATTTGGAGAATTGAACATGGGCACTATGTTTTTAATCAGCTTTGCCATCATCGCCGTAGTGTTTTTGATCATGGCGGTGGGGGTGATGTTTGGCCGCCATCCCATCCGCGGTTCCTGTGGTGGTCACGGCGGTGGCGAGTGCGTGTGCTCCGAAGCCAAGCAGGAAGTGTGCGAAAACCGCAAACAGCGCTTGGCGGCGGAGCAGGATGGCAAAACACCCGCGTAGGCTACGTCTTGCAATAATGCGGGCGTCTGTTATGGCTGAGCCGGCTGGTTGTCACGCAGTCGTTGCATCTTCCAATACCCGTGTAATTGCTTGGATTATCAATTGACTGGTTTTGGCGCCGGCGTCGAGGTGACCGCGGGCGCGTTCCCCCAGAAAAGAAGCGCGGCCCTTGCCGGCGGGTAAATCGCGCGTCGCTTCCACGCCGGCTGCCGCGACCCGGGGGATGTTTTCCAGCACTTGCGGCAGCGGCCATGACTCGGTCGCGGCCTGTTTTAATGTGGCGGCCACCGGAATCAGTACGTCCAGCAGCGTTTTATCCCCCAAGTCGGCTTTGCCGCGCAGTTTCACCGCCTCCACCCCCTGCGTTAAGGCTTCGGCCAGTGTTGCCAGTTCCATGGCTTGGTTGCGCATCGCCTTGCTCATCGCCAAAAACAGCGTGCCGAACAATGCGCCCGAAGCGCCGCCCATGCTGGACATCAGGCTCATGCCGATTTTTTGCAGGGCGGCGGACCAATCCATGGCGCTCAGTTCCGGCGCCAATCCCCCCAGCGTAGTCAAGCCGCGTTGCAGATTGGTGACGTGGTCTCCGTCGCCGATGGCTTGGTCCAGCAGGGTGACTTCCTCGGCGTTTGCGTCGATGGCGGCGGTGACGGCTTGGATAAAGTCGGGGATAAGCGCGGGAGAAACAGTCATGGCAAAACTCGCTATAAAAAAAGGCCGATGCGCATTATCGCATCGGCCTTTCGGGGAGTGAACCCGCTTTACAGCGAGTTGACGGCGTTCAGTTCCTGGAAAGCCTGCTCCAGGCGCGCCACCATGCTGGCCTGTCCGGCGCGCAGCCACACGCGCGGATCGTAGTATTTTTTATTCGGCTTGTCATCGCCTTCCGGATTGCCGATTTGTCCCTGCAGATAGCCTTCGTTTTTCTTGTAGTATTCCATGATGCCGGCCCAGGCAGCCCATTGGGTATCGGTGTCGATGTTCATTTTGACGACGCCGTAGCTGATCGATTCCTTGATTTCTTCGGCGCTGGAGCCGGAGCCGCCGTGGAATACGAAGTTCAGCGTATTGGCGGGCAGGTTGTATTTTTCGGACACGAATTTTTGCGAGTTGTCCAAAATTTTCGGCGTCAGTTTGACGTTGCCGGGTTTGTAGACGCCGTGCACGTTGCCGAATGAAGCCGCGATAGTGAAGCGGTGGCTGATTTTGCTCAGCTCTTCGTAGGCATAAGCCACGTCCGCCGGCTGGGTATACAGTGCGGAGTGGTCCATGTGCGTGTTGTCCACGCCGTCTTCTTCGCCGCCGGTGCAACCCAGTTCGATTTCCAGCGTCATGCCGATTTTGGACATGCGTTGCAGATACTTGGCGCAAACTTCGATGTTTTCTTGCAGGCTTTCTTCGGACAAATCCAGCATGTGCGAGCTGAACAGCGGTTTGCCGGTGGCGGCAAAATGCTTTTCACCGGCATCCAGCAGGCCGTCGATCCAGGGCAGCAATTTCTTGGCGGCATGGTCGGTGTGCAGGATCACCGGCACGCCGTAATGCTCGGCGACGGCGTGTACGTGCTGAGCGCCGGAAATGGCGCCGATGATTGCCGCTTTCTGGCCTTCCAGCTTCAAGCCTTTGCCGGCGACAAACTGCGCGCCGCCGTTGGAAAACTGGATGATGACCGGGGCTTTGACCTTGGCGGCCGCTTCCAGCACGGCGTTGATGGAGTCGGTGCCCACCACGTTGACCGCCGGCAGGGCGAACTTGTTGGCTTTGCAAAGGGCGAAGACTTTTTGTACGTCTTCACCGGTGATGACGCCGGGTTTGACGATGTCTGAGATTTTTTGCGACATGGGCTTATTCCTGTGGTTGTTGTAAGTAGTTTTCATCGTTCCCACGCTCGGCGTGGGAACGCCTCTCGGCTTAAAATTCAAATTCCATCGAAGCATAATCCCGATTTAACGCCACCGACAGCGGCATCTGCCGGCTGGCCGGTCCCCACAGTTGGCGCGGTCCCGGTGAGCAGAAGCAATCGCCCGCCGCCCAAGCCGCCCGGCGCTGAGCGAAGTATTGGAACGCAGGCGACGACGTTTTTACCAGTGCTTTTTCGATGACCATTTCGTCATGGCCGTGACGACGCTCGATGTTCAGCAGCCCGGTCAAAGGCAACGCCAGCGGCGTGCCGCCCTGGTCAAGGTCTTTGATGCTGGCGATAAAGCCGGTCTTGCCGGCCAGAATCAACGAACCTACCGTCAGTCCGAGGTTGTAGGTGTAGGCGGCATCGAACAGGGTGGGAGCGCCGCAGCGTCCTTCATAACCGAAGAAATGGTTGAGCGTATGGAATTTCACCGAAGCATCCAGCGCTTTGACGCGCGCGGCGGTCATGTCGATCAGCAACCGCTCGGTGGGAATCAGCGATACTTGCAGATTGCCGTGCGAATCGCGTTCGGCCATCAGCATGTCGACGATGTAATCCGGCAGCGATGCCATCAGCTTGGCGTGTTCCGGCTTCAGCTTGCCGTTGATGAGTTCGCACTGCTGGGCGATGGTTTTGCCGGCCAGCTCGTCTTTGCACTCCGCGAGCTTATCGTTCAAATCCTGCAGCAGCGCCGTCATTTCGGGAATGAATTCGATCAGCCCTTCAGGAATCAGCACTACGCCATAGTTCATGTCGCCGGCGGCGCGTTGAATCACGGTTTTGGCAATGCTGTCGACGATTTCCGCCAAAGACAGCTGCTTTTCCGCCACTTCTTCGGATATCAGCGTGACGGCGGGCTTGGTTTGCAACGCCACTTCCAGGGCGACGTGCGAGGCGGCGCGGCCCATGATTTTGATGAAGTGCCAATACTTACGCGACGACGGTGTGTCTTGCAAAATATTGCCCACCATTTCCGCGTAAATTTTGGTGGCGGTATCGAAGCCGAACGAAATCGGCAGCAAATCACCGATCTGCAAATCGCCGTCGATGGTTTTGGGCGCGCCGATGACTTGTACGCCGCTGCCGTCGGCCTTGACCCCGGAGTAAAGCTTTTCGGCCAGCACGGCGGCATTGGTGTTGGAGTCGTCGCCGCCGATCACCACGATGGCGTCGAGGTTGTGCTTGATGCAGGTTTGGCGCACGCCTTCGAACTGCGCGTCGCTTTTGATCTTGGTGCGGTCGCTGCCGAGAAAATCAAAACCGCCGGTGTTGACGATCTGGTCGATATTGGCCGCGCTGATTTCAAACAGATCGCCCTGAATCAGGCCCTTGGGGCCGGCTTTTACGCCCAGCAAGGCGTTGGCGCTGCCCAGGATGCGGAACAAGCCGGCGATGACGTTATGTCCGCCGGCGGCAGGGCCGCCTGAAAACAAAACCGCCACCCGTTTGCCGGTTGCCGGCTTGGCATTGGAAGCGTCGGCAACCAGGGTTTGGTTTTGCGAAGCGGCAACGCTGTTGGGAAACGCGGCGTTGACGGCTGCGGTGTCTTTGGTGGTCAGCGGAATGCCGGCTTCTTTGAATGCAACCGGGGTCAATACGCCCTGGTTGAAAAAAACCTGACAGGTAGGAATCTCCAGTTTACGGATGGCATTTTCGAACAGGGATTGGCAGTGTTCCGCCTGGTCCAGAAAACGGCTGATGGTAGACATAAACAAACTCCGAATCAGTTTTTTTAATAATTGACGATGGCGAGGAAGCTGTCGGCCTTCAAACTGGCGCCGCCTACCAGCGCACCGTCGATGTCCGGTTTGCCCATCAGTTCGGTGACGTTGTCGGGCTTGACGCTGCCGCCATATTGAATGGTGATGGCATCGGCCGTGGCCGCATCGCTCAGTTTGGCGAGTTCCTGGCGGATGAATGCGTGTACTTCCTGTGCCTGTTCGGGGCTGGCGGTTTTGCCGGTGCCGATGGCCCAGACAGGTTCGTAAGCGATGACGATATTTTTCAGCTGCGCGGCGCTAAAACCGGACAGACCTTCTTTCAATTGTGCTTCGATGACCTTGAAGGTTTGATCGCTTTCGCGTTCTTCCAGTTTTTCACCGACGCAGTAGATCGGCGTGAGGCCGTTTTGCAGGGCAAACTGGAGTTTTTTATTGAGAAAAGCGTTGCTTTCGTGGAAGTATTCGCGGCGTTCCGAGTGCCCGACGATGACGTACTGGCAGCCGACCGATTTCAGCATTGCCGGGGAAATCTCGCCGGTATAAGCGCCTTTTTCTTCAGGGTAGACGTTTTGCGCGCCCAACTGGATACTGGAACCTTGCAGGGATAGGCTCACCGCGCTCAGATGAGTAAAAGGGGGGCAAACCACTACTTCGATCTGGTTTTTGTTTTGGAAATTATTCTTCAAACCGGTGATGAGTTCGTTGGCTTCGGCTAAGTCGGTAAACATTTTCCAGTTTCCCGCCACGATGGTTTTGCGCATGTTTTGCCTTTTTATTTAAGTAAAGATCAGTTTATCGTTCCGGCGTTCCAGGGGGGAACGCGGTCCCGGACGCTCGGCGTCCCGTGTCGTCGCAATGGATGTCCGCTCTGTGATGGAGGCCGCCCATGGCAATGACGCCATCGGGACGCGGAGCGTCCCGGGATGCATTCCCTCGCTGAGCGTGGGAACGATGTAGGGGGGGTATGGCGGCGGAAACGGGCGGCGCGGATTTTGCGCAGCCGCAAAATGTACCGGATTTCAGCGGGCTCAGCAACCTGGGTATGCTTTATCCGCGCAGTGCGCGGGTAATGTCGCGGATGTCCGGCATGACCCAGTCGGGCCGGTAATCGGTGGCCGCAAAATCGGCTTCACACGACACGCCGGTGAGTACCATCAGGCTGCGAATATTGGCGCGCACCGCGCCCAGGATGTCGGTGCCCAGGCGGTCACCGATGGCGATGGTTTCGTCGGGGCCGACGCCCAGCAGTTTGAGCGCCTGCTGGTACATGATGGGTTCCGGCTTGCCGATGATGATGGGGGCGATGTCGGTGGCGGCCTGAATGGCGGCCAGGATGGCGCCGTTGCCGTGGGTGATGCCGTATTCCGTCGGCAACGTGACGTCGGGATTGGTGCCGACAAAAGTCGCGCCGGCGCGGATATTCAGCGTGGCGGTGGCCAGTTTGTCCCAGGATACGTCGTGGTCCATGCCGCATACCACGTAGTGGGCGCCGGCATCGGGGTTATCGGCGGTTTTGACTTCGTAGAGATCCGTCAAGATGAATCCGCGTTCGAGCAGTGGTTGCCGCAAGCCGTCTTCGCCGATGACGAACACGCGGGTGGCTGCCGGCTTGGCGCGCTCGGCCAGATAGAGCGTCGTCGCCTGGCTGGAAGTCAGGATTTCGTCACGGGATACCGTCACCCCCATTTTGGCGAGTTTGGCGACGTATTGCTCCGCCGTCTTGCTGGCGTTGTTGGTGGCGAGGATGAAGCGGATGCTTTTTTCGCGCAGGGTTTGAAAGAATGCGATCAGGCCGGGCAGGGGCAGGTCGCCGTGCCACAGCACCCCATCCATGTCTATAATAAGCGTTCGTATATCTTTAAGGGGTTCCATGTTTACAATCCGATTTGTTATTTTATAGCGGACCCCACGGGGTAGTTGTGCTTATCCTGTGGGTTTTCGAAGAAATATTAACCGCAAAGCCATGTCGAAACAAGGCTAAATAAGCACAGGAAAGCTCAGGGTAATTGTCGTATACAGTCCCTGCCGGGATTCGCAGGATATTTGGCCGCCGAAAGCGGTCATGACGCGCCGGCAGAACGGCAGTCC
Source organism: Methylococcaceae bacterium (assembly GCA_004299145.1). Taxonomy (GTDB): domain Bacteria; phylum Pseudomonadota; class Gammaproteobacteria; order Methylococcales; family Methylococcaceae; genus Methylogaea. Next base: position 8,462 of record SCQD01000096.1, read on the forward strand.
CATGCCCCCGCCGTGGCGTTTGGTCGTATAAAAATAGTCGAAAATATGGGGCAGTATTTCGTCGGATATACCGGCGCCGGTATCCGTAATATGCAGACTATTATGCCGGTCGCCTTTGTGGGTAAAAATATGAATCTCGCCTTTGTTGGCCGCGCTGAGCGCATATAAGGCGTTTTTCAAAAGATTCAGCAAGGCGCACTCCAACAGCACGTCGGAACCTTCAAACTGGAAATCTTCCACCCCTGAAATACAGATTTTTTCCAGGGCGGGCGTTTTGAAAGGATAACGCTGTAAAGCCTGCTCCAGGCAGCGTCGCACCGAATGGCGCTCAAGCACCATGGACTCCGTATGTTCGAAGGCGGCGGTGGTCAGCATCATGTCGATGAGTAGATTCAACTGGCCGACTTCGCGGCTAATCCCCTGATGCAGATTGGCGATGATTTCCAGGCTGCCGGAGCGGATGTGCGACTGGAAAATGCCACGTTCTACGGCGAGTTGATAGCCTTTAAATAACGTAGGCCAGTATTTTGCGATAGCCATCGCTTGATAATCGATGATGGTCAGTGGCGTGCGTATTTCATGGACGATGGCGGCTGCCAGGGTCATCGGGTCGGGCAGGACATAGCTGGCGGCCATCATGACGCCCAGGCCGATGGTGATGAAAATGACCCCCGGCGGATAAAAATCGATGCCGTATTTACCCAGGTAATCGATGGCGGACAGCAGGCAGAAACCAGCGCTGACGACGCACAGTTGCAGCCGCATGCGCTGATTGGGAGCCGCGGTTTTTTGCGCGCGCCAGGCAATGTGGATGCCCCGGACAATGACGGCCAGCGTTTGCAGCATATGCAAGGGATGCAGCGGTCCCGCCTTGGGGTAGTTTCCCCATGAATAGGCGTAATAGCCGCGGATCAACCAGTCCGAACCCAACAAAAAAACCGCAAAAACCACCGCCAGTGCATAAGAAAAAAATACATAACGGCGTTCGCTGGTGAGTTCGGATATTTCCACCAAAAATTGGTAAAGCGCGCTGGGCAAAAACAAAATCAACAGGCAGCCGAACTTGACCAAAGCCAGGATGGTCGCTGGATCAGTCGCTTGAAACAGTATTGCCCAAGTCAATTGCCATAAAAAAGTCGCCAGACACAGCGCGATGAAAACGATATTTCCGCGCATACCCAGTCGATTGATCAGGCAATAGGTCCCATACCCCAGAAACAGGGTCGACGTCATGGCGGGCAGCAACGAATACATCAGAGAATTTCCGTGTTGTTATGAGCTGACGGGGCAACTTCCTTGAAGGCCGCGCACGGATCGGCGCAGCCAGGCGTTCAGGGAGGCAAAGCGCAATGCCGCGTCCTGTAAGGAACGGCGCGCATTTACATGAGCGTTTGTAGTCCTAGGCTTACAGGCGCACTGGCGAAGCGGCAATTATGACACGGGTGTTGTGGAAAATTCAGTGGTGCGGCAATTTTTTTAAGGCTTAATGGCTTCGGAACCGGTCGTCCATTCGGGTATGCGCCTCAGCCTTTCGACAAACACGTTCTCCAAGGCGCGGCCCCGACCGTCCATGCTGATGGCGATCCCGTGCGCCTTGAGCACGCCGGTGAAGGCTTCGCTTAAGCAGCGTGTTCAGCCCCATCCCGATCGATGATCAGGATGGGGCTGGGCTGTTTAGTAGCGATAATGATCCGGCTTGTACGGCCCGTTTTTAGGCACGCCGATATAAGCCGCCTGATCATCGCGCAACTCGGTCAGGTGAGCGCCGATCTTTTGCAGGTGCAGGCGGGCGACTTTTTCGTCCAGGTGCTTGGGTAATACGTAAACTTTGTTTTCGTATTTTGCGCCGTGGCAAAACAGCTCGATCTGGGCCAGGGTTTGGTTGGTGAAGCTGTTGGACATCACGAACGACGGATGGCCGGTGGCGCAGCCCAGGTTGACCAGGCGCCCTTCGGCCAGCAGGATGATGCGGCGTCCGCTGGGGAAGAGGATGTGGTCCACTTGCGGCTTGATGTTTTCCCACTCATATTTGCGCAGGCTGGCGACTTCGATTTCCGAATCGAAATGGCCGATGTTGCAGACGATAGCCTGGTCTTTCATCGCCAGCATGTGATCGTGGGTGATGACGCCGACGTTGCCGGTGGCGGTGACAAAAATGTCAGCCTTGTCGGCTGCTTCATCCATGGTTACCACGCGATAGCCTTCCATCGCCGCTTGCAGCGCGCAGATGGGGTCGATTTCCGTCACCCACACGGTGGCGCCCAAACCGCGCAACGACTGGGCACAACCTTTGCCCACGTCGCCATACCCCAACACCACGGCAATTTTGCCGGCAATCATGACGTCGGTGGCGCGCTTGATGCCGTCAACCAGCGATTCACGGCAACCGTACAGGTTGTCGAACTTGGACTTGGTGACCGAATCGTTGACGTTGATGGCCGGGAACGGCAAACGGCCTTCGGCTTGCATCTGGTACAAGCGGTGCACGCCGGTGGTGGTTTCTTCGGTAACGCCTTTGATGCCGGCCTGCAATTTGGAGTACCAGCCCGGTTTTGCCGCCAAGGTTTTTTTGATGGAGGCGAACAGTACCTCTTCTTCCTCGCAAGTGGGGTTGTCCAGCAGCGCCGGATTTTTTTCGGCGCGGGCGCCCAGGGTCACCAGGACAGTGGCATCGCCGCCGTCGTCCAGGATCATATTGGGGCCGGCATCGCCCGGCCATTCCAGGATGCGGTGGGTGTATTCCCAGTACTCTTCCAGGCTTTCGCCTTTGTAGGCAAATACCGGCACCCCGCTGGCGGCGATGGCGGCGGCGGCGTGGTCCTGGGTGGAAAAAATATTGCACGAGGCCCAGCGCACTTCCGCTCCCAGCGCGGTCAGGGTTTCGATCAGCACGGCGGTTTGGATGGTCATGTGCAACGAGCCGGCAACGCGGGCGCCTTTCAGCGGCTGCCGGTCGGCGTATTCCTTGCGGGTGGCCATCAGACCGGGCATTTCGGTTTCGGCGATGCGGATTTCTTTGCGTCCCCAATCGGCCAAAGCGATGTCCGCGACTTTATAGTCGTTTACTGCGTTCATTACGTACGATCTCCAGATGAATGAACGGGCGCCGTTGCGTTGATGAAAACGCTTGCCACCGAGCCTGGCCCTGTTGTGACAGGGTTGCAGCGCCCCTCGGCGGCACGGCGTGGTTTCCCAAAATGGATTATGCGTATTCGATTTCAGGCAAGACCAGCAATTCTTCCAGCTTCGCTAAAAGTTGTTTGGCTTGAACGCCTTGGCGGAGTAGTTCGCCATCTTGTGGGGTTAGTTTGGCATACCAGTCCACGAGAGACTCATGCCGCCCTTTTAGTAAAGATTCCAGGGTGTTCTTGGCATCAAGTTTGCCTATTTCCACATTTTCACCGTACGTTTCGGGAAAATAACGCTGCAAAACCCCTGGGGCCTCGAAAAATATCACTTCGTGTTCCGGCATATAACAAAATACGTCGAAAGCCTCGGACCCGGCTACGTTTCCCAATACGGCCAACATCATGGAGCGGTCTTCTTCCATGCGTTGCCGTTTCAAAGTATCCGCATCCGCGACAATCAAAACCGGGCCGCCTTCATGCACCAGGATATTGCGTGCCAATGTAGTCAAGGACATTTTGCCTTGCGCTGCAAACCAGCGTAGTGATGCGTCTTCAAGCTGCGGCAGATATTTTTTGAGCAAGATGATGTCCAGCTTGCCTTCCGCCACGATGATGGCATTGCTCATGTTAAACCTCCAGATCATTAAAAGCAGAGGAGTAATTGGTCAAGCCGTATTTGCACAGATCCTTATACTTTCTTTGGAGTATTGCGGAAAAGTCCTTGGCTTGAATGGCGCTGCCAATATTGTCCCGATTCCACAAAATAATTCGCTGAGGAGTCAAAAGATCCGCCAAATATATAGCAGGGTCGGTGAATTCACCGTCGACAAACACACACCCCATGGTCGCCGGCGGGTGGCGGCTAAGCTGGCTGTGCAGTTTGTATATCGGCAAAACATCCATTTTATGCCTGTCCTTGCATTCCACGAGAAAAGGGATGTTTCCCAAATAAACAAGGCCATCAATTTCTTCGGCAATTGTATTTTTAAGGTATTTGGGGCGTATGGTATAAGAATATTCAACCTCTATGTTTGAAAGCTCGCATCCACGTATAATCAAATATTCCAATGCTTTTCCGTCCGGCCATTCAGGCGTGTTACCGGCAACAATTCGGCCCCACAGCGCCTCCAGTCGTCCCCAGTCCATTGCTTGAACCTTATTCCTTTCATCCATACAACTTAATGTCCAAGCATCGTTGCCGGCTTAACAGCGTAAACGGAAGCCTTACGTTCGCCATCGACGCCAAAATAGCGTATGCCGCCGGCTTCCGACACCACCCAGACCTCCTTGGCGCCTGCGTTAAGGTATAGGGCAACTTTTCCGCGCATTTCCTCGTCGGAATTGGACGGCGAGCGAATTTCGACACAGATTTCCGGCGCTTGCGCATAAGGAGTCTGATAAGCATGGCAAGCCAGAAACTCCGGTGAACACCAACCCACGTCGGCCACTTTCACGCCCTCCGGCGTATTGACTGAGCACTCCATGATGGCCTCGCCACCCAACGCATTTTCCAGCAGTTTGCCGATGGCAAACTGAATCCGCCCATGCCGGTTACTGGCCGGGCTCATCAAGATGTTTCCATAGCGATCCAGCTCGATCTTGTACGGCAGGTTTTTTAAGGTTTGGTCCGCGAGTACTTCCGCCCATTGCATGATTCACCTCAACCTGTGCATTTTTGTCGTTTCCACGCCGCGCGCTCGTTGTTTAAACACAAGTCCGCGCAACATCGTCGTTCCGCCAATCCCTGGCGGAGCAACGAGGTTCCTGGAGTTTTCGGGTCTCGACAGTGCCTGTGTATAAAAACGGGCGCTCGGCGTGGGAACGATGGATTAGTGGGCAATGTCCCACCTTACGGTATTCAAGCCACATCCGTACCGGCGTAGAGATCTTGTACCGGCACGGTGATGGCCAGGCTGCTCAGCGTGACCTCATCGTTGGCTTCGAAGCTCAGATAAAACCAACCGATGTCGCCTTGACGCCGATAAATTTCGACCTGCTGTTTGTCCTGGCTGATCAGCACGTATTCGACCAGCGAATGCAGGCGCCGATAAGATGCCAGTTTTTCGCGCCGGTCGATGTTTTCCGTCGACGGCGAGAGCACCTCGACCACCAGCACGGGGTCGGTGACGCTTTTCGCGTCACCGGCCACGCGATAAGACTCGCCACACACCACCATCACGTCCGGGTAGTAATAAGCCTCGTCACGCGCCACGTTCAGCTTCACGTCGTTCACGAATACCTGACAAGGCTTGCCGCGCATCCCTTGGGATAGAGCGACATAGACGTTGCCGGCAATGCGGTTGTGCCGCTGGGTGCCGCCCGACATGGCATACATTTCGCCATTCACGAATTCATGGCGAATCCGGCTTTCCTCTTCCCTGGCCAGATAATCGGCTTCCGATAGCAGTGCGCGTTGAGCGAAACGATCATGGCACGCGTGGCGTTCCTGCCAGTCTACGCCACACGCGCCATGATCGTTTCCCTCACCCCGGCCTTCTCCCAAAGGGAGAGGGAGAACAAGGTCGCCGCAGCCCCTCCCCCCCATAACTTTTACAGCCCCGCCGCGTGACGCAACGCTTCGGCTTTGTCGGTACGCTCCCAGGTAAAGTTTTCGCCGATGCGGCCAAAGTGACCGTAAGTGGCGGTGGGCCGATAAATGGGGCGCAACAGGTCGAGCATGGCGATCAGACCTTTGGGGCGCAGGTCGAAGTGCTCGCGCACCAATTGCACGATGCGCTCTTCGGCCACGCGGCCGGTGCCGAAAGTGTCCACTTCGATGGAAGTGGGGTCGGCCACGCCGATGGCGTAAGACACCTGGATTTCGCAGCGTTCGGCCAGCCCGGCGGCAACGATGTTTTTTGCCACATAGCGTCCGGCATAAGCCGCCGAACGGTCCACTTTGGAAGGGTCCTTGCCGCTGAACGCGCCGCCGCCGTGACGGCCCATGCCGCCGTAAGTGTCGACGATGATTTTGCGGCCGGTGAGACCGCAATCACCCACCGGGCCGCCGATGACGAATTTACCGGTAGGGTTGATATGGAACTGTGTTCCTTTGTGTATCCACTCCTTGGGGATGACGTGCAGGATGATTTCGTCCATCACCGCTTCCTGCAAAGTTTTCAGCGGTACGTCCGGCGAGTGCTGGGTGGAGAGGACCACGGCATCCACGGCGACAGGCTTGCTGTTTTCGTAGCGCAAAGTCACCTGGCTTTTGGCATCGGGGCGCAGCCAAGGCAGCATCTTGCTGCGGCGCACTTCGGCCTGGCGCTCCACCAGGCGGTGCGCATAAGTCAGCGGCGCCGGCATCAAAACGTCGGTTTCGTTGGTGGCGTAACCGAACATCAAACCCTGGTCGCCCGCGCCTTGCTCATGGTTGGCAAATTCGTCGACGCCCATGGCGATGTCCGGCGATTGTTTACCTAACGCTACCATCACGGCGCAGGACTGTGAGTCGAAACCAATGCTGGGATCGTCGTAGCCGATGTCTTTGACGACGCCACGCACCAAGGCCTCCATATCCACCCAGGCGTGGGTGGTGATTTCACCCGCCAACACCACCATGCCGGTTTTCACCAGCGTTTCACAGGCCACGCGCGACCTGGGGTCTTGCGCCAATAACGCGTCCAATACAGCGTCGGAAATCTGATCGGCCATTTTGTCGGGATGGCCTTCGGACACCGATTCGGACGTAAAAATGTAATTTCTGCTCACGGCTAAGAATCCTTGTAAAAGCAAGTGTACCCATCAATCATCTTCCGCCAGGCCGCCGTTTATGCGTTGCGGCTGGCTAAAAATCGCGCAAATTGTATTACTAACGGTAACATCGCGCTATTTTCCCTACCCTGGGTTCTGCCTTTCCTTGCGGCAATGTCATCAAGCCAGGGTTTGAGGTATCGCCCTGAAGTTGCCGATATGGGAGCGGGCCGGCAGATCATATTTCGGCTTGCTGTCCGCCATCCTGGTGTGACGACAATGGGCTTTGGGGCAAATAGCTGATTTTTTGGCAATGGTCCCTTAGAATAGCCTTTGTTGAAATTTCTCCAGCCGTTGCTCCATCACGCCCATCCATCGATACGTTTGCAACGGCCGCTTATTTGCTCCCACTCCTGAACACAGGCAGCAGACCTGATAAAACGTCTGTCGCGGTAAATCCATATGCTGTTTATTAACCATGAAATTATCGTGCATTCCTTCATAGTGTTTGCACGGATTTGGAATACGCCATGAAAAAAACCATGTATGAAAAAATCTGGGACAGCCATCTCGTCGTGGATGTACCGGGCCAGGCGCCGCTGCTGTACGTTGATCGGCACCTGATGCACGAAGTTACCAGCCCCCAGGCTTTTGAAGGACTGCGCTTGTCCGGCCGCAAAGTGCGCAATCCGCACAGCATCCTCGCCACCATGGATCACTGCGTGCCCACCAAAAACCGCCAGCTGCCCATCGCCGATCCCATCGCCAAAAAGCAGATCGAAGTCATGGCGGAAAACTGCCGGGTCAACGGTTTGACTTTGTACGACATGAAAAATCCCAATAACGGCGTGATTCACGTGGTGGTGCCTGAGCACGGTTTTGTGCATCCCGGCATGGTGGTGGTGTGCGGCGACAGCCACACGGCGACCCACGGCGCATTCGGCGCGCTGGCTTTCGGCATCGGCACTTCCGAAGTGGAGCACGTCATGGCCACGCAGACCCTGCCGCAAAAAAAATCCAAAACCATGCTGGTGCAGGTCGATGGCGAGTTACCCAAATATTCCACCGCCAAAGACATCGCCTTGACCATCATCGGCAAAATCGGCACGGCCGGCGCCACCGGTTACGTGATCGAATACGCGGGCGACGCCATTCAGTCGTTGTCCATGGAGGGCCGCATGACGCTGTGCAACATGGCGATCGAAGCCGGCGCCAGGGCGGGGCTGGTCGCACCCGACGAGAAAACTTACGCTTATCTCAAAGGCCGGGAATACGCTCCCAGCGGCAAAAACTGGGACTTGGCGCTGGCCTACTGGCAGAGCCTGTCCAGCGACGCGGGCGCGGCGTTCGATGCGGTGATTACGCTGGACGCGGTGGATATCGCCCCGCAAGTCTCCTGGGGCACCTCGCCGGAGCAAGTGATCGGCGTCGACGCCTGCGTGCCTGCCCCCGACAGCTTTGCCGACGAAGGCCGGCGCAAAGCCTGCGCCGGCGCGCTGGAATACATGGGGCTGGCCCCCAACACCAAAATCACCGATATTCCCATCGATTTTGTATTCGTGGGTTCTTGCACCAATGGCCGCATCGAAGACTTCCGCATGGCGGCGGAACTGGCCAAGGGCACCCAAGTGGCCAAAGGCGTCACCGCGATTGCCGTGCCCGGTTCTTACCACGTCAAGCAGCAGGCGGAAGCCGAAGGGCTGGACAAAATCTTTATCGAGGCGGGGTGGGAATGGCGCGATCCCGGTTGTTCCATGTGTCTGGCGATGAATGGCGATGAATTGAGCAAAGGCCAGCGCAGTGCATCCACCTCCAACCGCAATTTTGAAGGCCGTCAGGGCAAAGGCGGACGCACGCACCTGGTGTCGCCCGCCATGGCCGCCGCCGCCGCAGCAGCAGGTCATTTTGTAGACATTCGCAAACTTTAGGAAAGTTTTATGCAGCCTTACACCAAGCATGAAAGCATTGCAGCGGCGATGAACCGCAGCAATGTCGATACCGATCAGATCATTCCCAAGCAGTTTTTGAAAAAAGTCGAGCGCAGCGGCTTCGGCGTGCACCTGTTTCATGACTGGCGCTATAACGACGACGGCAGCGACAACCCGGACTTCGAGCTGAACAAGCCGGCGTTCAAAGGCGCCAAAATACTGGTGGCCGGCGACAATTTCGGCTGCGGCTCGTCGCGGGAACACGCGCCCTGGGCGATTGCCGATTATGGTTTCAATACCTTGATATCCACCAGCTACGCCGATATTTTCTACAACAACTGCTTTAAAAACGGCATCCTGGCCATCAAAGTCGATAAAGCGCTGCTGGATAAGCTGATGGCGGAAATCGGCGCCAACGAAGGCGTGCGTTTCAGCGTCGACCTGGAAAATCAGCAGGTCGCTACCCCGGCCGGCAATGGTTTTACCTTTGACATCGACCCGTTCCGTAAAGGCAATCTGCTGAGCGGCCTGGACGATATCGGCCTCACGCTGCAACAGGCCGACAAAATCGACCAGTTCGAGCAGCGGCATAAACAGGCTTTTCCCTGGCTGTGGCCTAGGTAACACGTAGGCTGGGATGAGTCGGCGAATCCCAGCGCGACCACACGCCATTGCTGGGTTTCAAGAAGCCTTAGTGTTTCAAGCAGCCTTAATAATTCCGACTAGCGTCGGCGGCTGTCCGCGAGGACGCGGCGGCTTTTGCGGAGGACCGCTAACCCAGCCTACGTGTGCTGAATAGATACAAGACGAGATAGGTACGCAACATGTCCACCGCACCCCGCTTTATTCAACTGATGGACACCACCTTGCGTGATGGGGAGCAGACCCAGGGCGTTTCGTTTACGCCGACGGAAAAGGTGACCATCGCCAAAAAGCTGTTGCAGGCGCTACGGGTGGATCGCATCGAAGTCGCTTCCGCGCGGGTGTCGGAAGGTGAAAAGGAGGCGGTTACCCATATCAACCAGTGGGCCAATCAAGCGGGTTTTGCCGGGCGGGTGGAAGTGCTGGGGTTTGTCGATCACACCCGCAGCGTGGATTGGATACGGGAAACCGGCGGCAGCGTGATCAACCTGCTGATCAAAGGCAGCGAAAAACACTGCCGCGTGCAGTTGGGCAAAACGTTGGCCGAGCACGTGCGGGACGTATTGCAAACCGTCGGTTACGCGCTGGAGCAGGGATTGCAGGTCAACGTCTATCTGGAAGACTGGTCCAACGGTTACCACGACAATCCCGATTACGTATTCGGCTTGATGGACAGCTTGCGCCACGCCGGCATACACCACTTCATGCTGCCGGATACCTTGGGGGTGTTGTCTCCCGAAGAAGTCTTCGCCGGCGTCGGCGACATGTGCCGCCGCTACCCGGAATTGGCTTTCGATTTTCACCCGCACAACGATTACGGGCTGGCGACCGCCAACGTCATGGCGGCGGTGCGCGCCGGCGTCACGGCGATACACTGCACGGTCAACTGCCTGGGCGAGCGCGCCGGTAACGCCGCGCTGGCGGAAGTGGCCGTGGTGTTGCGCGACAAAATGGGGATGGAGTTGTCGCTGGACGAAAGCCACATCGTCCGGGTCAGCAGTCTGGTGGAAAACTATTCCGGCAAGCGCGTGGCGGCCAATGCGCCCATCGTCGGCGCCGACGTGTTTACCCAGACCGCCGGCATACACGCCGACGGCGACCAGAAAGGCGGGCTCTACAAAACCCGGCTTGGTCCCGAGCGTTTTTCGCGCACGCGCAGTTATGCGCTGGGCAAAATGAGCGGCAAAGCTTCGCTGAAAAAAAACCTGGAGCTGCTGGAGCTGGATTTATCCGAAGAAGACCAGAAAAAAGTCCTGGCCCGCATCGTCAGTCTCGGTGATTCCAAGCAGTCCATCACCACGGACGATCTGCCTTTCATCATTGCCGACGTGCTGGAAAGCAAAAACTACGAACACATCAAATTGCTGGACTGTTCCATTACCAGTGGTTTACACCTGGAGTCCACCACCAGCCTGCGCGTCATGGTCCGAGGCAACAAACACAGCGGCACCGGCACCGGCAACGGCGGTTTCGATGCCTTTATCGATGGCATCGGCAAAATATTAAAGCCGTACCACTATACCCTGCCGGTTCTGAGCGATTATGAAGTGCGCATTCCCAAAGGCGGCCATACCGATGCCTTTACCGAGTGCGTGATCACCTGGGACTGTGACGGAGAACTGCGCAAAACCCGCGCCGTCCACCCCAACCAGGTATTTGCGGCGGTATTGGCCACCATTAAAATCATCAATGTGCAGTTGCACGAGCAAAGTCCATTGCCGGTTGATGCTTCGTAGGGCGGGCACTGCCCACCAAAAGTCTGCGCATCCAGTAAAGGCTGCGGCAAGCCAACTCGTTCCCAAGCTCTGCTTGGGAATGCGGTCCGGGAAGCTCCTGCTTCCCGACACCCACGGTGCGGCCACAAAAAACTTTGCTCGTTCCCCTCCTGCTCAAGCCGTTTCGAAAGTTCCGGCTTTCCGCTTCCACACTGGAAGCCGGAGCTTCCAAGGCCGGGTTCCCAACCCGGAGGTTGGGAACCAGCGCAACCAGCAGACCTCACAGATCCGTGGAATGCCCACCCAACCTGACGCATACCCCCCTAAACAAACATGCCTATCCTCGCTGACTTTCATTTTCTCCGGCCTTTATGGTTGCTGGGGCTGATCCCGTTAATCCTGGCGCTTTGGCGCTTGCATCGGCAAAAACGGCAACAGGGCGATTGGGCGGCGCTGTGCGACGCCTGGCTGCTGCCGCACGTGCTCATCGACCGGCCCGGCCACGCCCGCCGTTACGGCTTGCTGCTGCTGGGCCTGGGTGGTGTTTTGGCGCTGCTGGCGCTGGCCGGTCCGGTTTGGGAGCGCGAGCCGACGCCGGCGCTACGCAACGAACAGGCTTTGGTCATCGCACTGAGCCTGTCCGCGACCATGGACGCCGCCGACGTCAAGCCCAGCCGCCTGGAACGCGCCCGCTTCAAAATCGCCGATTTGCTGCAAGCGCGCAAAGACGGTCAGACCGCCTTGATCGCCTATGCCGGCGATGCGTTCACCGTCACGCCGCTCACCAACGACGTCGAAACCATCCGCGCCCAGCTGAGCGCTTTAACCACCGCCATCATGCCGGTGCAGGGGGCGCGCGCCGAGCTGGCGTTGCAGCAGGCCGCCAAGCTGTTGCAACAGGCCGGGCTGCGTAGCGGCCACGTGCTGCTGATCTGCGACGACGCGAAAGCCGTTGCCCAGGCCGAGCAGTTGCACAGCCAGGGCTATGCCGTGTCGGTACTGGGCGTCGGCACGGCACAAGGCGCGCCGGTCGCCGCGCCGGGCGGCGGCTTTCCAGAAGCCTTAGTGATTCCGCGAGGACGCGGCGGCTTTCTCAAAACCGACGATGGCGCCATCATCGTGTCCAAGTTGAACGCCGCTGCCCTGCAAGCCCTGGCCACGGCGGGTGGCGGCCGCTATCTGGCGGTTGCCAACGACAACAGCGATATCCAGAGCCTGCAGCAATCCTTCGATCGGCGCATGGCGGCACAAGGCGCCGAAGATGCCGGCCAAACCCTGCTGGACCAGTGGCAAGACATGGGGCCTTGGCTGCTGTTGCCGTTATTGCCGTTGGCGGCTTTAGCGTTTCGCCGTGGAGTATTGGTAATGGCTGTGCTGGTGCTGGCTTTGCCCTGGTCGAACGACGCCGCCGCCTGGGAGTGGCGGGATCTGTGGCAGACGCCGGATCAGCAGGCGCAGCAAGCCATGCGGCAGCAGGATTACGCGGCGGCGGCGCAGCGCTTTCAAGACCCGGCTTGGAAAGGCGCCGCGCATTACCGGGCCGGTGAGTACGAGCAGGCCGCCCAGGCCTGGGCCGGTTTGGATGATGCCGAGAGCTGGTACAACCAGGGCAATGCCTGGGCGCAAGCGGGCAAATACCAGGAGGCGATTGCGGCGTACGATAAGGCGTTGCAAAAACAGCCCGGCATGGCGGACGCCAAACACAACAAGGCCGAGGTGGAAAAGCGCTTGCAACAGCAACAACCTCCACCGCCCAGTAGTGGTGGCCAGGATAAGCCCAAAGACCAGCAGGAACCGCGTAAACCGGGCGAAAATAAACCACAGGACAAATCCAGTAACGGCGAAGAGCGGCGCGACGGTCAGTCCGAAGGCGATGAGAGCGACGGCAAATCGCAGGCCGGACAGGACGCCGCGCAAAAGTCTCCGGCAAAACCGGACCAGCCGGAGTCCAATGCACGGCAACCACGACAGCAGAGCGGTCAGGATGGCAAAGATCAGCCGCCTGTATCCGCCAAGAAATCAGTGGCAGCCGAAGAAAAAACGCCGCCGGACGAAGCCCAACAGGCCAACGAAGCCTGGCTCAAGCGCATACCCGACGACCCGGGCGGCCTATTGAAACGCAAGTTTCAGTACCAATATCAGCAGCGGCGGCGCGAGTGAGGGTTTGGCCGGAATAACTTGATTGATGTACGCTGTGCGTACCGTTCGATGCCCTCGAAGGTACGCACAGCGTACCTACTTCAAAAGTGACTTTGACCGACATGCCTCATAACATTCTTTCCGTGTTCATTGCACTGCTGCTGTGGATCAGCCCAGCGCTGGCCGCCGACATCCAGGTGCGCGTCGACCGCAACCCGGCCGGCTTGGACGAATCGTTCCAGATCGAGTTTATCGCCGACGAGCAGCCGGACGACGAGCCGGACTTTACGCCGCTGCGCCGCGACTTTGATATTCGCAACGAAGGCCACAGCAGCCAGGTGTCCATCGTCAACGGCCAGTACAGCAAGCAAGTCATGTGGACCGTCACGGTGATGGCCAAACGCGCCGGCACTCTGGTCATTCCCTCCATCGCGTTCGGCCAGGACCACAGTCCGTTGCAGACCGTGGTCGTGCAAGCCGGCGGCGCGGGGCTTACTACCACCGCCGGCCGTCAGGACGAATTGTTCATCGAAGTGGAAGCCGAGCCGAAAAATCCCTACGTGCAAGCCCAAGTGCTGTACACCGTGCGCATCCTGCGCCAGGTCAACCTCGGCAACGCCCGGCTGGAAGAACCCAAACTGGACAACGCCGTGCTGCAGCGGCTCACCGAAGACAAATCCTATGCGACGCACCGCAACGGTCAGCTCTATCAGGTGATCGAGCGGCGCTTTGCCGTCTTCCCGCAGCAAAGCGGGCGCCTGACGATCCAGCCGCCGGTGCTGGAGGCCGAAGTCAGCACCGGCCGGCGCTCGCTGTTCAACGGCTTTTTCATGCAGCAGGACAGCGACAACGTGCGGCTGCGCGGCCAGGCCATCGAGCTGGACGTGCGCCCCATTCCGCCCCAGTTCAGCGGCAAGCACTGGTTGCCGGCCCAGGCGCTGAGCTTGAGCGAGTCCTGGTCCAAAAGCCCGTCCAGCATCGCCGTCGGCGAGCCCCTGACCCGCACCCTCAAGCTGGAAGCCGAAGGCAGTACGGTGGGCAATCTGCCGGAACTGGCGCCGGATGCCGTCGAGGGCTTGCAGGCCTATCCGGATCAGCCCAGCCTGAATGAAGAGCGCACGCCGGCGGGATTGAACGCCAGCCGCGAAGAAAAAATCGCGCTGATTCCGGCCCAGGCCGGCAGCTATCAACTGCCGAAAATCGCCATTCCCTGGTGGAACACGCAGACTGATCGCGAAGAAGTCGCCGTCGTCGAAGCCCATACCCTGCGCGTGCAGCCGTCGGCAACGGCCGGCCCGGCAACACAACCGGCTGCTCCCTCCGTCGCCATGCCACCAGTTGCAGCGGCGGTGCCACTGTCCGAGCCGCTGGCGCTGCCGCCGCTTGCGCACGAGCCGCCTTGGCCGTGGATAGGCGGGGCGGCATTTCTGGGTCTGGGTTGGTTGACCACCGCGCTGGCTTGGTGGTGGACGCGCCGTGCGGCGGGTAAAACGGAGGCCGCTGTCGCGCTGGGTCAGCAAGAGAGCGCCGTCTCTTTAGAGCGTGAACAGCGCCGGCGTTTAAGGGCGGCATGCCGGGCCAACGACGCCAAGGCTGCGCGCGTCGCCTTGCTGGCCTGGGCCCAAAGCCGCTGGCCGGATCATCCGCCCCGGCATCTGGATGAACTGGCCGCGCGCGTGGGCGGCGAATTGGCGCTGGAAATCGGGCGCTTAAACCAGGCCAGCTATGCCGCCACGGCGGAAAATTGGGCGGGCGAGGCGTTGCTGAGGGCGGTGAGTCAATTGAGCGATACGAAACTCAATGCCAAGCCGGAGGGGTTGGAGCCTTTGTATCGAACGAGGTAGCGGTTCAAACTTGTGTACAGTAAGTGGAGCGTAGCGACAGTTCTGTTTCCCGTTCCGGCTCTGGAAGCCGGAGCTTCCAGGGCCTGGTTCCCAACCCGGAGGTTGGGAACCAGCGTAAACCAGCGCACCCGCGTAAAACCCGCTACGGATGTCGAGTGATTTCCTGCTGCACCCATTTCAACTGCACGGGTTTGGACTTGCCCAGCAAGGGCGGCAGTTGGGCTGCGGCTTGCCGTGCTTCCGACTCGTTTGCGAACACCCCGTAATAGACCTGATGCCACACGCCCGAACCACTGCGCTTTTTGAAAGCCGCCAAGCGTCCTTTCATCACCGGGTAGCGCTCCAGCAGGACTTTCAGCGAGGCGGTTTCCCGCGCCGACATGATGCGCAGCGTATAGGACTGCGGGGATTGGCTTAACAGCCAATCCGCTCCGTTCAAGCCGGGGATGTCCGTGGGATTGGCGCCGGGTGATGGGGCGCTGTTCGCCGCCGCCGGTGGTTTGAGGATGGTTTCCGTCGCCACGGGCGGTGGGGTGGCGGCTTGATTTCCCATGTTGCGCCACAGTTGTTCGATAACGGTGGGCGTGGGACTGTTCGGAGCCTTGGCTGGCGTGGCCGGGACATTGAGCTGAGTGCTGGGCGTTGCCGGGGATGCCGACGTGGCGGGAACTGTGGCGACCGCCGGTAAAGATAAGGGCGGCGGCGGTTTGGCCGGCGTTGCTGCGATTGATGGCGCCGGCACAGCTGTTGCCGTCTGCTGTGAAGGGAGCGCCGGAGGGGGCGTGCTCGCCACTTCCGCTTGAGGGCCGGTTTGGGGCTCCGCCGCCAGCCAGCCGTCCAGCGCTTTTTGTGCGGCCAGCCAGCTTGCAGCGTCGTTGAGCGGGGCAGGAGGGTGGGCCGTCACCGGAGCTGGGGCCGATACGGTTGGACTGAGGGGTGCCGCCGTGTCCGCGGGGTCGGGGTCTGCTTTTGCGTCGGAAGCGGTTGGGCTCGCTGCGGACGCCGGAGCACTGGGTGCCGTTGCCGTGGATCGATACCCATAATAACCCAGCGCCACGGCCACGCCGATCGCCGTGCAGACGGCCAAAGCCAAAACCAGCCGCCGGCGTCGCGTTTTCCCGGGGCGGGGCGGCATTTGCGCCAGGATGCGCAGGATGCGTCCCGGTACGCCGTGGCTGGCTTGGTACAGGCTGTGTACCCGGGCTGCGGTGACTTCCTCCGGCAGCAATAAACGGGGGGGATAGGTCGCCAAGCGCCGTAGATAGACTTCGCACAGGGGTTCGGTCAGCGCGGGGATGTCGATGAAGTGGCAATCGCCCAGCGCTACGCCGTCGGTGGCGGTTTTCAGGTGCGCTTCGTCCGGCCTGAGCGCCATCACCAGCCGCAACGCCGGATATTGGCGGGCGAATTGCCACAAGGCGTTGATGATGCCGGGCGTCAGCCGGCCGGCTTCATCCAGCAGCAATACCAGCATGCCTTTGTTGCGCGCCTGCTGCTGCAAAAATTCGGCGACGGCGTGGCTGGTGGCGGTGCTGATGCCGGTTTGTGCGGCGATATGGGCGATGATGTCGTCGAAGCCGGGGGTGCTGTCGGTCGGCACCGCCACCACCCGCCAGCCGGCAAACGCTCTTTCGCCCAGCAAGCCCAGAAAGGTGGTTTTGCCGATGCCTTCGGGGCCGCACACCACCATGGGCTGTCCCAGATTGGCGACCAAGTGCATGAGCAATTCGAAGCGCTGGGCGCGTTCCGGCGACAGCAACTGGGATGTCCAATCCCGCGAGCCGCTGACCGCCGCCGGTGGTGGGTTGCCCGTGTAGCGGTTTACCTGGTCGGCAAACGCGTCAAGGTCTGCCGTATTCATCCAGCGTGGCCTTCAGCGACGTCACGTCCACGCTGCAGGGCAGGGTGGCGCGACCAATGTGTTCCAGCAGGATCAAGCGCACTCGGCCATCGATGTTTTTTTTGTCCACCGCCATGATGTCCAGCGTGCGTTGGGTGGAGAGGTCGTCCGGCGGCGTTATCGGCAAGCCGGCGCGGCTCAGCAACGCTTCGATGCGCCGTACGTCGGCGTCGCCGAGCCAACCCAGCCGGCGCGACAGGTCCGCCGCCTGGCACATGCCGATGGCGACCGCTTCGCCGTGCAGGTAAGTGCCGTAACCACAGCCGGTTTCGATGGCGTGGCCGAAGGTATGGCCCAGATTGAGCGTGGCTCTTTCGCCGGTTTCTTTTTCATCCGCCGCCACCACTTCGGCCTTGTTGCGGCAGGAGCGTTCTATGGCGTAAGCCAGGGCGTCTTCATCGCGCGCCAGCAGGGCATCCAGATGGTTTTCCAGCCATGTGAAAAATTCAGGGTCGCGAATCAGCCCGTATTTGACGACTTCCGCCAGGCCCGCCTTCAATTCACGATCCGGCAAGGTTTGCAGCGTGGCCGTATCGGCGATGACGCTTTGCGGCTGGTAAAACGCGCCTATCATGTTTTTGCCCAGCGGGTGGTTGACGCCGGTTTTTCCGCCCACGGAAGAATCCACTTGCGACAACAGCGTGGTGGGTACTTGCACAAAGGGGATGCCGCGCAAATAGCAGGCCGCGCCAAACCCGCCCATGTCGCCGATGACGCCGCCGCCCAGCGCGATCAGCACGGCATTGCGGCTGAAGCGCTCGGCCAGCAGGGCATCGAAAATGCCGGCGACGGATTCCAGGGTTTTGTGGGCTTCGCCGTCGGGCAGTATCACGTTGCGCACCCGGCGGTCGGGGAAGTGGGCCAGCAACTGGTTCAGATAAAGGGGCGCCACGGTGGTATTGGTCACCACGGCAATTTGGGAGGAGGGCACCAGGCGCGTCAGCAATTCGCCTTGTTGCAGCAAGCCACTGCCGATATAAATCGGGTAGCTGCGTTCACCCAGTTCGACGTTGAGCGTCTTCATGCGGTATTTCAGTTCTGCGCTTGGCTAGCGTGTGGATTTTAAGAATTTCCCGCACCGCCTGGCGGCTGGAATAGCGCCCGGTGTCGACGGTGCAGTCGGCGATTTCACGGTATAGGGGATCGCGCATGGCCAGCAGTTTTTCCAGGCGCTCCCGCGGATTTTCCGTTTGCAGCAAGGGCCGGTGGCAGTCCTTCATAGTGCGTTCCAGTTGGCGTTCCACCGAGCATCTCAAGTACACCACGAAGCCGCCGCCCGATAATACCTTGCGGTTTTCCGGCAGCAGTACCGAGCCGCCGCCGGTCGCCAGAATGATGGGGCTGCGCCGGGTCAAATCGCGGATCGCGTCGGCTTCGCGGCGGCGGAATCCTTCCTCGCCTTCGTATTCGAAAATCATGGGAATATCCACGCCCGTGCGCTGTTCGATTTCCCGGTCGCTGTCGAGAAACTCGATTTTCAGGCATTTGGCCAGCAAGCGCCCGATGGTGGTTTTCCCGGCGCCCATGGGGCCGATCAGGAAAATATTGCAAGTTTGTTTCAATGCCACGGATCAACCGGAATTAAGGATTGCGGGCGATTTCCTGACGCACGATTTTGGGGGTGACGAACACCAGTAATTCACGCTTGTTGTGCACCGCCGTACTGCGCGAGAACAAATGCCCCAGTCCCGGTATTTCGGAGAGAAACGGAATTTTGTCGATATCGTTGCGTTGTTCGTCCTCGTAGACCCCGCCCAACACCACCGTGTCGCCGTCGTTGATCTGAATGCTGGTCTGCAATTCTTTTTTATCGATGGAAGGGTTTTGATTGCCGTTGGCCGAGGTCAGCACCTGGCCCACGGAATCTTTGGTCATGTGCAGATCGACGATGACGTTGTCATCCGGTGCGATGTGCGGCGTGACTTCCAGCATCAACAGCGCGTCCTTGTAAGTGACCGTGGTTGTGCCGCCGGCGGTGCCGCTTTGCTGCGATTGCACCGGAATCTGCGTGCCCTGCTTGATCACCGCTTTGGTGCCGTCCGAGGTCAGCAGGCGCGGATTGGACAGCAGTTCACTTTTGCCTTCCAGTTGTCCCGCCGATAACTCCAGGTCCAGCAGCGTGCCGCCGGCGCGCAGGATGGTGGCGCCCAAACGTCCCTGCGGAGTGGCCGCCGCCAGGTCTACCAGGGAGTTCATGAAGGTCAGCGAGCCGTCTTTGCTGACCGTGCCGGGGGTGGTATTGCTTGCCGTCGAACTGGACGCGCCCACCCGGTTGGCCGTCAGCTTTGCGCCCAGATTGCGGGTAAAGCGGTCGTCGGCGATGACGATGCGCGATTCGATCAAAACCTGGCGCACTGACACGTCCAGTTGGTTGATCAGTTGACGGACGCGCTCGATATTGGCGGTGGTGTCCTTCACCACCAGGGTGTTGGTGCGCGCATCCACCGTGACGCTGCCGCGGGCGGAAAGCACCGACTGGCTGACGTCCACCACCGATTCCGACTCACTGGTGTTGACCGGGGTTGCCGCAGTGGACTGGTTTGTCGAGGCGGCGGCAGTGGGAGCGGAGGTGGAGCTGGCGCCGGTCAACACGGTTTTCATGTCTTCGGCTTTGGCGTATTTGACGGCGATCAGTTCCGTTTTCAGCGGTTCCAATTCTTCCACCCGGCGGTTGGCCGCCAAATCCTGCTGTTCCTGTTTTTGAATTTCTTCGGAGGGGCCGATGCGGACGACGTTGCCTTCCTGACGTTTGGCCAGACCTTTGGTTTTCAACACGATATCCAGCGCCTGATCCCAGGGCACGTCGTTGAGGCGCAGGGTGACGTTGCCCTGTACCGTATCGCTGGCCACCATGTTCTGGTTGGTGAAGTCGGCCAGGATTTGCAGCACCTGGCGCACGGGAATGTCCTGGAAATTGAGCGACAAGCGTTCGCCGCTGTAGGCGGCTTCTTTTTTCTTGCGCTCTTCCAGCTCGGCTTTGGCCAGTGCGCGGAATTCGATGGTCAACAAGTTATCGGTTTGATAAGACGAATAGTCGTAATCCTCCCCGATGGGCGTGACGGCGATTTTGGCGCGCCCGGTTTCGCCCTGGGTTTCTATGCTTCTGACCGGTGTGGCGAAATCGGTGACGTCGAGTTTTTTCTCCAGCTCGGGCGGCACGCCGGCACCGGGAATGTAAACGACGATTTTGCCGCCTTCGCGGCGCATGTCGGCGACGGTATTGGCGTCGGACAAGGCGATCAAAACCCGTCCTTCGCCCTTGTCGCCGCGCACGAAGTCGACGTTGCGCAGGCTTTGGCTGGGCAGGCTGCCGGCGGCGATACGCGGCAAAACCGGCGTTTTGCTGCCTGGGGAGGGCGTGGCGGCGGATTTGGCGGCGCTGCCGCTGCGCATGGTCAGGAATACGTGGTTGCCATCCGCCGCGACGTCGTAGCGAGCCTGCGACAGCAGATTGACGACGACGCGGGTGCGGCCCTGGGTTTCCACCGCGATGAGGCTGCGCGCGACGCCGGTATCGATCGGCAGCGGTTTGCCGCCCAGGCCGTTGGCGACATTGGCAAAGTCCAGGGCTATGCGCGCCGGGTTGTCGGTATGAAAAACCGCCGGCTTGGCGGCGGCACCGCTCAGCGTGAAATCCAGACGCAATTGATCGCCCGACAACGTGGCGAAGTCCACGGCTTCCAGACGCAAAGCGTCGGCATGAGCGGCGGAAAGCGATAACAGCGCCAATCCGATCAGACCGGCAATATTCAAAAACAATTTACGCACCAACATTATGGCTACTCCCGTGCGGCCCTTTTTTATTTATACGCCCAAGTTTGCATGTTATCACTGTGCGAGTGAGACGGAAGCGGCCCTTTCGCGCCAGCCGGTGCCTTCCTGAATGATTTCGACCAAATCGATGCGATCCGCCGATACGCTGACGACTTTGCCGTAATTCTTGCCCAGGTAATTGCCGGGACGCACGCGGTGTATGGTTTTATCCGGCGCTTTCAGCAATCCCCACAGCACGCCGCGTTGCGAGAGCGTGCCCACCATGCGCAGGCTGTCCAGCGCATACGCCTCCAGTTCCTCTTTGGGGCGGTTGACGTCAGGACGTATGCCGCTTTCGCCGGTCATTTCCTGACGCTCCTCGCGCTCCACCACGCCGAACGGGTCGCGAAAGTCCTCGGCATTGAACACAAACGGCGTTGCCGGCTTGATTTCCGGCAAAGGCGCCACCGTGCCTTTCTGGCTGTTTTTTGCATGGGTGACGTAGGCTTTCAGGTCGCTCAAGTCGGATGGTCCGCAACCGGCCAGCAGCCCGCCCGTCATGCCCAGAATCGCACATTGCCTCAGTAAACGCCGGATCATGACTACTTTCCTTTGGCCGGCGCCGGTGCCGGCGGTTTGGCCGGCGGCTTGGCGCCGGGCGCCGGGCGGCCGCCGGCACCGGGTTTTTTGGGGGTGGCGGCGCTTTCTTCGCCTTCGTCCATATAACGATAGGTTTTTACCTGGGTTTCCATGATCAGGGTGGCGTCGCCGCCGGGGCGTTTTTCCGCAGGGGCGGCTTTGGCGCTGCTGGTGGGGCGCTTGATGTGTACGTTGTGTATCGTGACGATGCGCGGCAGCGCCGCCAAGCCACTGACAAACGTGCCGAATTTGGCGTAAGTGCCGATGACGCGCACGTCGATGGGCAGTTCCGCATAAAAGTCTTTTTTGGCTTCGGCCAGCGGCTTGAACAACTCGAACTCCAGCCCGCTGGCCAGCCCCGTCTGCGAAACGTCGACCAGCAGTTCCGCCACTTGGGTTTTATCCGGCAACTGGCGCAGCATGTCGCCAAAGATTTTTTCCATCTCCTGCAATTGTTTTTTGTACTCTTCCAGGCTGGCGGCTTTTTTCAGTCCGGTTTCGAAGTTGGTGCGCAATTCGGTTTCTTTGCGCTGGGCCTTGTCCAGTTCATCCAGCTGGCCTTTGGTGTCGACGTAAAACCAGGCGCCGGCCACCAGCAGGCTGACGACGAGGATGACCATGCCTTTGACCGGCCAGGGCCAACGCCCGACGTAGTTGATGTCCCAGACGATTTCCGAAAAATTCATCATCGCTTACTCCTTGGCCACGCCCGTGGAATTGGCGCGCTGCTGTACTTTCAGCTCGAATTTGCTGGGGCGTTCGCCGCTGTTGTCGCTTTTGGTTTCGATCACGCTCAGCACGGATTTTTCCAGCCAAGGGGAAAGATCGAGGTTGCGCATATAAGCCGACACGCGCGCGTTGGATTGAGCGACGCCTTTGATGGCCAGGTTGCGGCCATCCTGGGTGATTTCATCCAGCTTGATGCCGTCCGGCACGGTTTTGGCCAATTCGTCGAACAAGTGCACGCTGCCGGGCCGGCTGCCCTGCAACTGCTGGATGACTTCCATTTTTGCCACCAGACGATTCTTTTTGGCTTCCAGGTCTTTGATTTCGGCGATTTGCTTGTTCAGCGCGGAAATTTCCTGGTCCAGGAATTTATTGCGCTGATTTTGGTAACCGATGCTTCCGCTCATGTGCATGTGCACAAATACCATGGCGATGCAGACCAGTATCACGCCGGCGCCTATGGCGGCAAAAAACTCCTGCTGCTGCTTTTTGCGCAGCTCCGCCCGCCAGGGCAACAGATTGATGCGCGCCATCAGTTGAAACTCCTCAAGGCCAGCCCGCACGCGACCATCATCGATGGCGCTTCCTTGCTCAGATTTTGTGGCTTGACGCGATTGGACAAGGACATATCGATAAAGGGATTGGCAATCACAGTGGCGATGCCCAATTGTTCCATCACCACCCGGTCGATGCCGGCGATGGATGCACAGCCGCCGGCCAGCACGATGCAGTCCACGCTGTGTTGCGCGGTGGCGGATACGTAAAACTGGAGCGAGCGCGACACTTGCTGCGCCATGGCCTGCCGAAACGGTTCCAGCACGTCGCCGGCGTAGTTGTCCGGCAGCCCGCCTTGTTTTTTGGCCAGGCTCGCTTCTTCATAGGATAAGCCGTAACGGCGCTGAATTTCTTCGGTCAGCTGTTTGCCGCCGAAACCTTGCTCACGGGCATAGACCGTTTCCCCGTTCTGCACCACGTTGAACGACATGACCGTGGCGCCCACGTCGACCAAGGCGACGACCTTGTCCAGGCCGCGTTCCGGCAGTTGCTGGGTGATCAGAGAGTAGGCGTTTTCCAGCGCATAAGATTCTATGTCGACGATGACCACTTTAAGGCCCGCCGATTCGACGGTGGCGACCCGGTCTTCGACGTGTTCCTTGCGCGCGGCGGCCAGCAACACGTCGACCATTTGCGGATTTTTGGCGCTGGGTCCCAGTACTTGAAAGTCCAGGCTGACTTCTTCCAGGGAATAGGGGATGTACTGATCGGCTTCGAGTTGAATCTGCTGCTCCAGTTCGTCTTCGTGCAGCGAACTGGGCATGGCGATGACCTTGGTGATGACCGAAGCACCGGCGACAGCCACCGCCGCGTGCTTGAGCTTGCTGCCGGATTGTTGCAGGGCATTTTCCACGGCGGTGCCGACGACTTCCACGTTGGCGATGTTCTTGTCGACCACCGCATTGGCCGGTAGCGGCACCACCGCATAACTCTCCAGGCGGTAGCGCTCTCCGGCCTTGCTGAGTTCAACCAGCTTGACCGCCGCTGAACTGATGTCTATGCCCAACAGGGCGGGTTGTTTGCGTGAGAAAATGAACATCCAGCGAGTTCCTGCCGCATATGTCGCGGGTTTCTTAAATAATTGCAGTATTAGGGCTTAAGCCCCGAGTTCCTTGCCACCGGGAATAGCGCTGCTTGCAACATCCAGCGAGTTCGGGCCGATCGACGGCACAAGCCTGTAGTATAGTATCAGTCACTCAAGTTTGTGTAACACTTTAACAGTACCGTATAAGCTTTTGATCTTCCACCTTCCTTCGTTGAGTTTCGGCGGGGCTGCTTCAGCTATAAAGCGCAGCCGTGACCGCTAAAACGCCCCAATCCAGCCGTAAGCCCCGCGTCACTTCGTGGCTGCTGCGTGGCCTGCTGGGCGTCCTGATTCTGTCGCTCAACGGCGCCATTGCGCTGTTGCTGGTCGTGCTGGGTTTGTATTTACACATTGAACCCCAATTGCCCGCCATCGACGCGCTGCGCGAAACCAAGCTGCAAGTTCCTCTCAGCGTCTACAGCCGCAACGGCGAGCTGATCGCCCAATTCGGTGAAAAAAAACGCACGCCGGTTACTTTTGAAGAAACGCCGGAAAAATTGGTGCAAGCCATTTTATCCGCTGAAGACGACCGTTTTTTCGACCATCCCGGCGTGGATTACCAGGGGTTGTTGCGGGCGGCTTTCAAATTCCTGCGTACCGGAGAAAAGCGCCAGGGCGGCAGCACCATCACCATGCAGGTGGCGCGCAATTTTTTCTTGAGCAGTGAAAAAACGTTTCTGCGCAAGTTCAAGGAAATTTTTCTGGCGCTCAAAATCGAGCGGGAGCTGGGCAAGAAAGAAATCCTGGAACTGTATCTGAACAAAATTTACCTGGGGCATCACGCCTATGGGGTCGGCGCCGCCGCGCAGCTGTATTTCGGCAAGCCTTTGCCGGAGCTGAATATCGCCCAGTTTGCCATGCTGGCCGGTCTGCCCAAGGCGCCTTCTTCCTACAATCCTTTTACCGCCCCGGACAAAGCGCTGGCGCGGCGCAACTTTGTGCTGCAACGCATGCACAAGCTGAACTTTATCAGCGCCGCCGAGTTGCAGGCCGCCATGGCGGAACCCATCAAAGTGCAGGCTTCCTCCAATGCCATCGTATTGAACGCGCCTTATATGGCGGAGATGGTGCGCAACCAGATGGTGGAAGTCTATGGCGAAGACGCCTATATCAACGGCTACAAAGTATTCACCACTCTGGACAGCCGCTTGCAGGATGTCGCGGAAAAGTCGTTGCGGCGGGCTTTGCACGAGTATGACGAGCGTCACGGTTACCGTGGCCCGCAAGAGCACTTGGCGTTGCCCCTTTATCCCAGCCCTCACCCCAAGGGAGAGCGAAGCGAGGGTTCGGGGGAACAGGGTCGCCGCGGCTTTGATAGCATGGAAGAAAAGCTGAAAACCCTGGAAAAAGTCGGCGACACCTTGCCTGCCGTGGTCGTGGCCGTCGCCGATAAATCGGCGCAGGTCCGTCTGGTCAATGCGGTTACGGTGGATATTCCCTGGGAAGGATTGAACTGGGCGCGCCGGCAATTGGCGGAAGACCGCTTGGGGGCGGCACCGCGTACCGCCAAGGACGTATTGCAGGTCGGCGACGTGGTGCGGATTCGCGCGCTGGACGAACACGCTTATACCTTAACCCAGCTCCCCGAAGTGGCGGGCGCGCTGGTGGCGCTGAATCCCGACGACGGCGCCATCCTGGCGTTGGAAGGCGGCTTCGATTTTTTCCGCAGCAAATACAACCGCGCCGTGCAGGCGCATCGCCAGCCGGGTTCCGGTTTCAAGCCCATCCTTTACTCCATGGCTTTGGAGCAGGGCTATACCCTGGCCAGCCTGCTCAACGACTCGCCTTTTGTTTATACCGACCCCTGGCAGAACAAAGAGTGGCGTCCCCACAATTACAACGGCAGGTTTGTCGGTGAAATACGCTTGCGCGAAGCCTTGATCCATTCCATCAACCTGCCGGCGGTGCGCTTGCTCAATGACATCGGCGTCGACAAAGCCATCGAAGCCGCCAACCGCTTTGGCCTGCCCAAAGAGCAGCTGCCGCAGGGTTTGAGTCTGGCGCTGGGGTCAGGCAGCGCCACGCCTTTGCAAATGGCGCGCGTCTATGCCGTATTTGCCAACGGCGGGTACTTGATCAAGCCTTATTTCATCCAGCGCGTGGAAACCCAGGAAGGCGAACGCCTGTCTTCAGTGACGCCGCTGCAAGCCTGCCGCAATTGCAGCGCCGATGCCGTTCCAACCGGCGATAACGCCGCGCCGCGCGTTTTGTCGCCGCAAATTCACTACCTGATGAATTCGCTGCTGCAAGACGTGGTGCGCCGTGGCACGGCCCGCAAGGCGCTGGAGCTGAAGCGCAACGACATCGCCGGCAAAACCGGCACCACCAACGAGCAAAAAGATGCCTGGTTCAACGGCTATACGCCGGGGCTGGTCACCGTGACCTGGATGGGGTTCGATGCGTCCTTGCCATTGGGGCACGGCGAAACCGGCGGCCACGCTGCGCTGCCCATGTGGATAGATTTCATGAAGGAAGCCCTGGCCGGGCAGCCGGAGCAATCGTTTCCCCAGCCGGAGGGCATCGTCAGCGTCAAAATCAACCCGGATACCGGGCTGCTGGCCGGACCGGAAGATGCCGACGTCATCACCGAACTGTTCCAGGACAATGCTTTGCCGCCCATGCAAGCCACCGACCAGCCGGAAGAGGGCGACGGCGAACCGGCAGCACCGACTGATTCGGGGATGGAAACGCTGTTTTAATGAATCTTCGGCGGCAAGAGCAAGCGCGTCTGCGGCTGGCCCAGGAAGCCGCGCGTCTGATGGTGGACGAGAGCATCGACGATTACCGCTGGGCCAGGGAAAAAGCCGCTCAGCGCCTGGGCGTTCACGATAAGCGCTGCTTGCCGCGCAACGAAGAAATCGATCTGGCCGCGGCGGAATACGCGCGCTTGTTTGCGGCGGACGAGCACCAGGAACGCTTGGCGCGGCTACGCAAAATCGCCCTGGAAGCCATGGAGTTTTTGCAGGCATTTCATCCTTGCCTGATCGGCGGGGCAGCCAGCGGCACAGTGGGGGAACACACGCCCATACTGCTGGAGTTATATGCGGACACCCCTGAACTGGTGCTCAAGCGCCTGCGGGAGGCGGGAATTCCGTTTACCGAAGGGGATTTTCAGGTTTACGGCAAAACGCCCGCCGCCACGCGCACCTGTCCGAAAATCACCTTTCTGGTCAACGAAGTGCCGGTGGAATTGCTGGTTTTTCCGTCTGCCGCCAGAGCGCACCCCACCGGCGGCAGGGAGTTGCCGCGCTTGTCATTGAAGCAATTGCGGCGGCTGTTGGCGCAATAGCGCTGCCGTTCAATCCAGCGCGATTTGGCTGAAATCCGTGACCTGCCGGTGCACGGCGGCAGGGTCCGGCGCCGCATCCCGCACCAGATGGCAAGTCGACATGCCGGCGGCGCGCGCTGCGTCCAACTCGCCCTGAATATCCGACAAAAACAGCACGGCAGCCGGCGCCAGGCCGATGGTTGCGGCTATCGCCAGATACGAGGCGGGCTGCTGTTTGGCGCCCACCGTGGTGTCGAAATAGCCGGTAAACAGCGGCGTCAAATCGCCTGCATCGCTGTGACCGAACAAGAGTTTCTGGGCGTGTACCGACCCGGATGAGAACACGTATAAACGCAACCCCTGGGCGTGCCAGGCGCGCAGGCACTGTACCGCGTCGGCGTAGACGTGGCCGGTAAAATCACCTTGCCGGTAACCTTCTTCCCAGATCAAGCCTTGCAAGGCTTTCAACGGCGTGATTTTTTTATCTTCGTCCATCCATTGCAGCAATTGCGCCACGGCTTGCTCATCCGTCAGCGTGCGGCCCACGGCGCTGCCGACCTCGGTCAGCCAGCGGCGCACTTCAGGCTCGTGGGCATGGGCCTGTACAAAATCCGCCAGGTGCCGGCGGGCGTAAGGAAACAATACGTCTTTGACGAAAGACAGCGATGAGGTGGTGCCTTCGATGTCGGTGAGTATGGCTTGGATCATGGGTGTCTGTGGTTCTTGTGAGCGATGCGCGGCGGTGATGGGCGGTGCTTTTGACAAATAGGATTCGTCGTATCAAAATAGATACTGTCTTGACCGCCACCGCTTTTTATTGAGGTCTTGATATTGAAAGTTCAGTTTTTTAAAAGCGAAACTGGTGTTGAGCCAGTGAGAAAATGGTTAAAAGATGAGCTGTCTGCGGAAGATAGAAAAACAATTGGCGAAGACATTAAAACCTTACAGGAAGGTTTTCCTATAGGAATGCCGTTGGTTAGATCATTAGGCGATGGTTTATGGGAGCTCCGGTCGGCTATTAGTGGAAAACGCATAACAAGAATCCTGTTTTGTCACGATGATGATAAATTACTTTTGTTGCATGGCTTCATCAAAAAGCGTCAGGCAACGCCAAAAAAAGAAATCAACATAGCCGCTAAGAGAAGGCAAGTCGCTAGTAACTAATTTCCGTCGCCAAGAAACAGACAATAAATACATTATATATTGATATAAGTACTCCTCCATAAAAAACCTGGCAATCTGCTAGCCTGGAAGGCAGAAGCAGGAGAAGCAGCTATGAAACGTATCAACGCTCTGACGGTGGAAG
>SCQD01000097.1 GCA_004299145.1 Methylococcaceae bacterium
CGTGGTGCGCCAGGTAATGTCCAACACCTCGCCCATGGCGTTTTTGAGTTTGACCTGATCGCCGATTTTGAATGGCCGCTCAATGTTCAAAACGATGCCGGACACGACGTTGTCGATATTGTTTTTGATCGCCAAGCCAATCACCATCGCCGTGGCGCCCGTGGTGGCCAGCAAGCTGGTTACCGACTGCCCGAACACAAAAGCCGTGATGCCGAACAGCATCATCAGGTAAATGCTGAACGTGGTCAGCGACTTCACCGAATCGGGTACTTTGCGCTTGCTGCGCATTTCCAGCGGATCCCACAAAAAGCGCCGCACCAGATGGGTCAACAGGCGGGCCGGTATCAGCCACCACAGAATGGAATAGACGGTTTCGATGTTTTTGGTGGTTTGCAGCGGCCAATGCAGCAGCGAATGATCCAAAAACAGATTGCCCAGCGCAACCAGCAACAGCGGCCAACTGACCACGCGCAGGCCCAGGGACTCCACTCGCCAATACTGGCGGTTTTCGTGTTGGTAATCGAGCAGCTCGGCCAGCATTGCCAGCATAAAGGCAAGAATCGCCAGATACAGGAAATAATCCGCTGGAAATATATCGCGCACTCTCACGCTGTCCGGTTTTATCAAAATACCGTGATCGACTTGGGAAAAACTCGGTTGTTGCTTGCCAAACCCGACAAACACCGGGTCGCCCAAAGCAGTCTGCTTTACCGTGTCCTGGGAAATCCAGGCGTTTTCGACAGCCCAACCGCTCAGCGGCGCCAGCACTTTGTCCTGCCGCAATAGAGCAGCCAGGGTATCGTGACGCGCGTGCTCCGTGTTGAATAGGGTCAGGATTTGCTTGAGCAGTTTTCCGCCGGCTTGCTCATGTTCCGCCGTATCGGTGGGCGCCGGTGGCAGCAATGTTTTTTTGTTGGCCGGGTTCATGCCCAGCACGTCGGCAACGTACATCATGTTGTTGCGGCCCAGTTCGTGATGGCGGAAAGAAATCCCCGCCAATTCGCTGCCATAAGCACGCTTTGAATCGGTGTAGTCCAAATAAAACTTCCCCTTGGTGCGATACACGCGATACTTCATATCGCCGTCCTGTCCTTCGCGTTCGGGTTTGTGCAAATCAATCTCACCGGCGGCGTTGGCGAAAACCAGATCCTGCGGTTCCACTTTGCCACGCCAGCGGAACCACAGCCAAAACTCGATTTCCGCCGTATTGGCTTTCAAATCCAGGCTGGTGACTTTGTCGACTTTAACACCGGTATACACCACGTTGGTTTTATACATGAAGCGGTCGTTCACGTAGAGTGCGCGGCCTTCGATGATTTCCTGCAGATAGTTGACCACCGTTTCCTGGGCGATGGGCGTCAACTGTGTCAACGCGGAAATCAAATCACTGCCGTCATACACGCCGACGAACGCCGACGGCAGACTGTTGCGCGTAGGGTTCAGCACCACCGCGCCCTGGTTTCCCGGCAGCGCGGTTTCAGTTTTATCCATGCCTGCCAAGCGTTCGCGTAACTTATTGCGCTGCTCGTCCAACGGCATATGTTCGTCGATGTTCAAAGCTTTCAGGGTTTGTCCCAATACCCGCGCCATATCGTAGGCCTGGGCCGCCACCCAGTCCGGCGCTTCGCCATAAGCATCGCGGTAAGCGCTGTTGAATTGCTGGGCCGCTTCCCCCGCCGTATCGAACAACAGCGGCGTTACCAGCAGGATGTTGTTCAACACGGACGACAACGAGGCATCGCCTCGCCAAATCCGCTGGGCGTGCCCTACAAACGCCGCCGTAGCCAGGGTGCGCAGGCCGACGATGCGGTTGCGCACATTGCCGGCACGCAGCCCGGTGACGATGCCGGCGCTATCGACGGCGTCTCCCAACACCAAGAGATAGCCGATGAGTTTTTGCTCGTTGATTTCCTTGGCGATGTCCTGAACCCTGGCGGCCAGTTCGGGCGCATGTGCGTCATATCCCCATTTGTACAGCACTTTGGTGCCGAAACGCTGCATGGTTTCGTCGTACAAAGCCGCCATGCGTTCGCCTTCCGGGCCTTCCGGGTAAATGATGTTGACGGTCTTCTCGCCCACCACGTTGCGCACGTAATTCGCCAGAAAACGGGTTTCAAAGCTGCTGTCGAAACCGGCCCGGAACAGCCAGGGTTGCTCGGGATAATGTTGTTCCGTCGGCGGCGCCAGCGTCAGGGCCGGCAATTGTGCGGTTTGATAAGCCGTCTCCATGCGTTCCGCCATGTCCTGTGCCCAAGGGCCTATCACGGTCGCCGCGCCTTCCCGTGCCGCCTGTTGGACCAAATCTTCCGCGGAGCCGGTGTGGCTGGCTTCATCCACCAGCATCAACTGGATTGGTGGATAAGCCAAATTGCGTTTTTCATTGAAATCGTCGACGAATAAATTAATCCCGCGCTTAATCGCCTGGCCAATCGCCTCGTCCGGTCCTGACAAAGGCGCGATAACCGCTACTTTGATCGGATTAGCGGACATTTTGCGCTGAATCGTCAGGTGAATTGCGGCGAAAATTATCATCGCCAGAATAGCCGTGCACGCCAG
>SCQD01000009.1 GCA_004299145.1 Methylococcaceae bacterium
GGTCGGTAAACGCCAAGTCCTGCAATGCGCCGTCAAGTCCGTTGAGATACAGCATGCGGCTGGCGCTACGCTGCGGCAAAGGCTGCTGGGCGATGAGGTGGGGGGGGAGGTCGTAGTGGAGGTCGGTTTTACGCATGGGGCGGGCATGGTAGCAGTTTGCGCCCGCCGACAGTAGTAGTGGCTTTCAGGGCCCCGATTGTTTTATACTATGCACACACGATGCCGAGGTGGCGGAACTGGTAGACGCGCCAGACTCAAAATTTGGTGGTGGTGACATCGTGCCGGTTCGATTCCGGCCCTCGGTACCAGTTGATCGTTCGTGAAGTCCGACACCCCCGAAAACCCGCATTGCCTTTATGGCTTTGCGGGTTTTTTATTGGCTTGGCTGCTTTTAATCCTCGTCGTCGTCATCCGCAATGTGGCGGCGCCGGACGGTGCGGGGATCGGCCACGATGGGCCGGTAGATTTCTATGCGGTCGCCTTCCTTGACCGGCAAATCCAGCCGCACCAGCTTGCCGTAGATGCCGACTTTATGCCGGTTCAGGTCGATTTCCGGGAAGCGCTTGAGCAGCCCTGAACAGCGTATGGCCTGCTCCACCGAACTGCTCTCGGGCACTTCCAGCCTGACCCACAACTGTCGATCCGTTTCCGCGTAACACACGCCCACGTTCATGGTTTGGCCTCTCAGGTTTCGTTCAGCAACGCCGCGTCGCCGGCTTGGGCGGACTGTGCCCGCGCGGCCAGCTTGCGATCCAGGATTTTTTTGCCCGCCAGCAAAAAGCCCAGCATCAAAAAGCCGCCGGGCGGCAAAGCCATCAGCAAAAAGCCGCGGTAGGGGGCTATCCACACCGTTTCCAGCCAGGCAAACGACTCGCCCAGCAACAAAGTCGCATTGGCGAACAGCGTGCCGGCGCCGAGGATTTCGCGGGCCGCGCCGAGCAATACCAGCGCCAGGGTAAACCCCAGGCCCATCATCAAGCCGTCCAGCGCGGCTTCGCGCACCGGCTGGCGCGAGGCGAACGATTCCACCCGGCCCAGGATGGCGCAGTTGGTGACGATCAATGGAATGAACAGCCCCAGCACTTTGTGCATTTCGTGCAGCCAGGCGTTCATCACCAGGTCCACCAGGGTGACGATCATGGCGATCAGCACCACGAAGATGGGAATGCGGATTTCCGGCGGGATCAAGACGCGGGTGTAAGACACCAGGGCGCTGCACACCACCATGACGCTGGTGGTCGCCAGACCCATCCCCAGGCCGTTGGTCGCGGTGCCGGTCACCGCCAGCAGCGGGCATAGGCCGATGCTCTGGCTGAATACGATGTTGTTGCCCCACAGGCCGTCGTAGCTGATTTTGCGGAATTCGGAGTTCATGGGATTTATGCCTCTTTGGGAGCGTTGGGCTCGTTGGGCTCGTTCCCAAGCTCTGCTTGGGAATGTGGTTCGGGAAGCTCCGGCTTCCCGGTACTTACTGCGCTGTCATAAAAAACTATGTTCGTGCCTATGCCGCCCTGCCGTGAAAGTTCCGGTTTCCTGTTCCGGCCCTGGAAGCCGGAGCTTCCAGGGCCGGGTTCCCAACCCGGAGGTTGGGAACCAGCGGACTCACCCCCCGCCCGGTTTAGCCGCCAGTATCTCCTCCCGGTGCCGCCGGTAAAATTGCAACGCGCTTTCCACGCCGCGCACCACCGCCCGGGGCGTGATGGTCGCGCCGGCAAACTGGTCGAAATCGCCGCCGTCCTTTTTGACTTTCCAATGCTCCGGCGCCGTGTCGTCCAGCGAGCGGCCATCGAAAGCCAAAATCCAGTCGGATTTGCTGCGCTCGATTTTGTCGCCCAAGCCCGGCGTTTCAGCGTGGGCGACAACGCGCACGCCCTGCAAGCGGCCGTCGCGGTCGACGCCGACCATCAGCAGTATCGGTCCGGAATAGCCGCCGCCGGCGCTCCATTTAAACGCCGCGCCGCTCGCTGATCCGCTTTTGCGGGCTATATAGACCGATGTTGCGGGGTCTCCCGGCTCACCAGTGCCGACCGTCGCCACGCTGTTCAACAAGTCGTTGTCGTGCAGCGTATCCGGCAGCACTTGCGACAAGGTCGACTGCATGTCTTCCGCCTGTCTTTTTTCGATGGCGCCGGAAGTGGCGAGATCGGCAATACCCAGCACCAGGCTGGCGGTCAGCGTCGCCGCCGCCAGGATGTAGGTCTGGTAGTCCAGGCGTTGCCGCAGGTTGTCGATGTCGTCGAACTGTTGCAGCAGGCGTTGCCAATGTTGCCGGCAGGTCTCCAGAAGCCTGAGTTTTTCCGCGAGGACGCGGCGGCTTTGTTGCATGGCCTCCCAATTTACGTTGCTCATTGGCTGCCCTCCAGTTCCAGGGGACGGCCTTTGAGGTCGCGGCCATAAATGCGTGGACGCACGTAGTGGTCGATTACCGGCGTCAGCGAGTTCATCAGCAGCACGGCGAAGCCCGCGCCCTCGGGAAAAGCGCCCCAGGTGCGGATCAGGAATATGATGGCGCCGCAGCCGGCGCCGAATAGCAACTGCCCCAGCGGGCTGCTCGGCGATGTCACATAATCGGTGGCGATAAAGAAAGCCACCAGCATCAAAGCCCCGGAGCCCAGGTGGAACAGCGGCCCCGGATAGCGTTCGCCGTCGATCAGCGTGAACAGACTGGCCAGCACTATGACCGTGGCGAGCAGGGACACGGGGATGTGCCAGGTAATCACTTTTTGGCGCAGCAGCCACAGGCCGCCGCCGGCCAGGGCGATGGCGGAGGTTTCACCCAGGCTGCCGCGCGTCACGCCGAACCACGAAGCCAACGTGCCGTAACCGCCCGAAGCATAGGCTGCACTGAGCCCCCGGCCTTGCGAAAACTCGGTTTTGAGGTGGCCGAGCAGCGTCGCGCCGGTATAGCTGTCGAAGGCGAAGTCGCCGCCGAACGCGATGGTCCAGCTATCCGCCCAGCCCGGCGCGTTCAGCGGGTTTACCCAGGTCGTCATTTCCAGCGGGAACGACACCAGCAGCGCGACGCGCGCCAGCATGGCCGGGTTGAACAGGTTCTGGCCCAAGCCGCCGTACACCTGCTTGCCGACGACGATGGCGATGAACGAGCCGGTCACGCCTATCCACCACGGCGCCCATGGCGGCAGGCTGAGCGCCACCAGCCAGCCGGTCAGCAGCGCCGAATAATCGAGCAGGGTAGGGCGGACGGCCTTGCCGGCCAGCAGCAGGCACAGCGCTTCCCACAGCAGAGCGGAGCCCACGGTGACCACGAATAAAAACAGCGCCGGCCAGCCGAACAGCAGCAGGCCGATGACGGTAGCCGGCGTCAGCGCCAGCAGCACTTTGCGCATGATGGCGGATACGCCGGTGTCGTCGCGGCTGAAGGGAGCGGAGAGTATGGGTTTCATGCGGTGACCTCAATATCGTTCCCACGCTCGGCGTGGGAATGCAGCCCTGGACGCTCCGCGTCCCGTATTCGCCATCGCCGTGGGAAAGCGGTAATGACCAAAGTATTTATGCAATCACCGAGACCGATTAACTGCCCTGGGTTAATGAACCACGCTATCCATGGCAAGGGTTGGTGGTGATGCCATTCGGGACGCGGAGCGTCCCATGATGCATTCCCACGCAGAGCGTGGGAACGATGGTCATGTTTCATGCGACAACCCCCTTTTTGGCTTGAGCCTGCGCTTTGCGTGCCGCCGCCTGGGCGGCCAGTTCCTGGCGCTGGCGTTCCTGCCGGGCTTTTTTTTCCTCGACCAGCTTTCGGGTTTGCTCGGTTTTGTGCTGCGCCTGTTGGCGCGCCACCAGTTCACCGTTGGCGTATTTGAAATAGTGCACCAGGGGAATCTGCGCCGGGCAGGCATAGGCGCAGGAGCCGCAACTGATGCAGTCTTTCAGGCCGTAGTTCAGCGCCGCGTCCAACTGGCCGGCGCGGATGCGCGACACCATTTCCAGCGGCAGCAAACCCACCGGGCAAGCGTCGACGCAGCGCGCACAGCGTATGCAGGCTTTGGCGTCGCCGCCGGCGATTTCCGCCGCCGTCAAGGCCAAAATGCCGCAAGCGCCTTTTACCAGCGGCACGTTGGGGTGCGGCAAGGCTTCGCCCATCATGGGGCCGCCCATGACGTAGCGGGCGGTTTGTTCCGGTGCGTGGCCGCAGAACGCCAGCAGCCTGGCCAGCGGCGTGCCCAGCGGCGCCTCGACGTTGCGCGCGTTGCCCACCGCCCCACCGCTGACGGTGACGATGCGGCTGATCAAGGGCCGGTTATGCCGAATGGCCTGCTGCACGGCGTAGGCCGTGCCGACGTTGTGCATCAATACGCCCACGTCGGTGGCGCGGCCGCCGGCGGGCACTTCCTTGCCGGTCAGGTAACGGATCAGTTGCTTGTCCCAGCCCATGGGATACAGCGACGGCACTTGCACGACATTGATGGCCGGCGCATGCGGTTTGGCTGCGGCCAGCATGGCCGCGTAAGCTTCGGGTTTGTTGTCTTCGATGCCGACGATGGCCTGTTCGCATTCCAGGCCGCGCAGCATGATGCGGATGCCGTCCACCACGGCGTCGGCGCGTTCGCGCATCAGGCGGTCGTCGCAGGTGAGATAGGGTTCGCATTCGCCGCCGTTGATGATCAGCGTGCCGATGCGGCTTTTGCGCCCCAGGTTGAGCTTGACTTGGGAAGGGAACGCCGCGCCGCCCATGCCCACCACGCCGGCGGCGCCGACGCGCAGACAGATTTCTTCCGCGGTCATGGTGAACGGATCGTTCGGCTGCAATCCCTCCGGCCAGCGGTCCTCGCCATCCGGTTCGAGCAGCAGGGTCGGCGTGGGCAGCGCCGACGGGTGGGCGGCGGGGTAATCCATGATGTCGACGATGACGCCCGAAGTCGGCGCGTGCAGCGGCGCCGACACCGTGCCCTGGCTGACGGCCAGCAGTTGTCCTTTGAG
>SCQD01000098.1 GCA_004299145.1 Methylococcaceae bacterium
CCAGCCGCAAATCGCCCAGCACGGCCACGCCAAAGGTTTGCTGGAGCGCGCCGCGCCCGCCGCAATCGCGCCGGATTTTGCGCCGTACCAGCCCCATCCCATCGAAGCGGAGAGCTTTCGCATCATCGATGCGGAACGGGATTGGTCGGCTTATGCGCTGGGCGAAAAAATCGTGCGCCAGCGCCTGGTGCATACCAGCGGCGATTTGGATTGCGGCGACGATTTGTTTTTTTCGCCCGGCGTGGTGGAAACGGGATTGCGCGCTTTGCTGCGCTGCCGCCGCGTCAGCACCGACGTAACCATGGTGCAGAGCGGGCTGCGCCGCGATTTGCTGGCGCGGCTGGGCATCGAAACCTGGTGCGGCGTGCACGATGCCGAATCGGCCATGCTGGCCCAGGCCGAAGGCATCACCCGTTCGGCGGCGGGCATCCGCCGCGCCTGGCAGCGCTGGGGCAACGAGCAGATCGTGGCGATCGGCGACGCGCCCACCGCCGTGATGGAGGCAGTGCGCCTGATCCAGGAACACGGCTGGCGTCCGCAGTTGCTGATCGGCCTGCCGGTCGGCTTTGTCGGCACGCGCGAATGCAAAGCCGCGCTGCGCCGCTGTCTGCAACTGCCGCGCATCACCAACGCCGGTACGCGCGGCGGCTCGCCCTGGGCGGCTTCGGTGGTGAACGCCATGATGATTTGCGCCATCAATCAGGTGGCCGGGGTGTGGGAGGTGTGAGTGGTGTTGGTGTGGATGGACCATACAACCGGCCCGCACGTAATTTCTTGCCGTTATGGTGAATAGTGACCGTCCCCCGCTACTTCGATTTATCCCAACCCGCCCCCAACGGTCTGCGCCGTGGCCGCAGCACCGGCGCCTGTGCCACGGCGGCGGTGCAGGCGGCTTTGCTGCTGTTATTGCGTGGGGAACGGGTGGCGGAAGTGAGCATCCGCCTGCCGGACCCCAGCCCTGCCCAGGAACCGACGGTTTCCGGTTCCTTTCGTGGGCGGAAATGTAGGGTGCGCACAGCGTACCCTGCACCGTTGGCTCCCGAAGGCATCCTTAGCCATGACCAATTTCATGGCAGCCCAGCACTTTATTTACGGGTGCCGGTGCATGCCGTGCGGCACTGGGAAGACGGCGCGCGCGCCGAGGTGGTCAAAGACGGCGGCGACGATCCCGACTGCACGCACGGCGCGGTGATTTTTGCCCAGGTGCGGCGTAACACCGTCGGCAGCATCCGTTTTTACGCGGCGAGCGGTGTGGGCACGGTGACGGCGCCCGGCCTCCGCGTGGCGGTGGGCGAGCCCGCCATCAACCCGGTGCCGCGCCGCATGATGGCCTGGGCAGTGCAGGCGGTGGCCGGTAGCGAGGCCGGGTTCGACCTGGCCATCGGCTGCGAAAACGGCGTAGCGCTGGCGCGCAAAACCTACAACCCGCGCTTAGGCATCGTCGGCGGCATTTCCATCCTGGGCACTTCCGGCATCGTCGAACCCATGTCGCTGGCGGCTTACCAAGCTTCCATCGAAGTGTACATCCGCGTGGCGCTGGCGGCGGGGCAGGGCGCCAGCGCCTTGCTGCCCGGCAAGATCGGCGCGGCTTATGGCCGCGAGTCGCTGGGCCTTACGCCGCGCGCCATGGTGCAAATCGCCAATTTCCTGGGGTTTGCCGTGGATCAAGTGCAAAGCGCACTGGAACAGGGCGCTGGCTCGCTGGATACGCTGTGGCTGCTGGGCCATCCCGGCAAATTGGCGAAAG
Organism: Methylococcaceae bacterium; assembly: GCA_004299145.1. GTDB lineage: Bacteria > Pseudomonadota > Gammaproteobacteria > Methylococcales > Methylococcaceae > Methylogaea. The sequence goes on from SCQD01000098.1 coordinate 1,748, forward strand.
TGCTGGACGGCCACTGGGATACCCACTCCAGCCGCAGCGCCATGGCGATGGCGGCCATTGCCAGGGAAGCGGCGGCGTTCGGGTTGGATGCGGAAACCGCCGCTGCTTTGGCGCGAGCCAATACGGTGGAAGCGATGGTGCAGCCGCTGAGCGCACACCCGGCGGGGTGGGAGTTTTGGCTGTTTTTGGAACATCGCATTGCGGAGGCCGTGGCGCAAAGAGCGCCGGCGGTGCCGCGCGTGGCGGTGCGGTTGTTTGATTTGCACGGGGCAGGGCTGGGGGCTGCCTTACATGTGTAGGTTGTGCTGGGTGTGCTGGGTGTGCTGGTTATGCTGGTTCCCAAGCTCCAGCTTGGGAACCCGGCCTTGGAAGCTGTAGCTTCCTGGTTTTAAAGCCTGGGCATCGGCATTGTTCCAGGGTACAGAAATACGTGGGCAGCCTGTGTTTCGGGAAGCTGGAGCTTCCCCGACCGGATTCCCAAGCTGGAGCTTGGGAACCAGAGTAAACCCCGTCCAGCCTGGTCTGTTAAGCTATGCCTTCCCCAAGGTTCCAATGCAAGAGAATCAAGCCATGACCCGCGCCATAAAGATTTTTGTCAGCTATAGCCATAAAGATTCCGCCTATCTGGCGGATGATTCGTTGCTGGGGTTTCTCAAGGAATTGCAGCAGGACGGCGTCGAATTTTGGGATGATGGAAAAATCCGCCCCGGCGAGGTGTGGGACGAGGTCAATGGGTTACCAACCCGTTCCAGCCGAGTTCGTCACCTCGACCCTTATGCTATCCACGCAGCGCCTGTTTTAATCGTTGCCCAACGTTTGGCGATGGTCAGCCATGCACAGCGTCCTCCGCCTTTACCCTCGTGTGACCAAACCTGATTAACCCATTGCTACCGGCAACACATAGGAACATCCTCATGAACACGCTCACTTTTCCCACCCGCAAAATCGCCATCCAACCTTTCACCGCTAACAACGACCGGCGCAACGGCACCTCTGGCCCCGACCGGTTCGATGGCCTGTCGGGCAACGACACCATCCTCGGGCTCGCCGGCAACGACACCATTCTCGGCAGCGACGGCGCCGATTCGCTCAACGGCGGCAGCGGCAACGATGCCTTATCCGGCGGCAAAGGCCGCGATACCTTGATCGGCGATACCGGGAACGACTACCTGGACGGCGGCAACGATAACGACAGCCTGGTCGGCGGCGATGGCCAGGATACGTTTTTGGGCGGTCTGGGCGCCGACACCCTGGTGGGCGGCAATGGCAACGACCTGTACCAGATCAACGACATTTCCGATCAACTGGTGGAAAGCGCCAGCGGCGGCAGCAAGGACGGCGTCAAGGCTTCGGTCAGCGCTACCCTGCCCACCGGTCTGGAAAACGGCGCGTTGAGCGGCGAACAAGATTTGACCCTGACCGGCAACATCCTGAACAACCAATTGATCGGCAACAACGGCGCCAACCTGCTGCAAGGTTTGGACGGCGTCGACAGCCTGGCCGGCGGGGCGGGGGACGACACGCTGGACGGCGGCGGCGGCATCGACCGCCTGTTCGGCGGCGACGGTTCCGATGTTTACCTCGTCAACAATAGCCAGGACAGCGTCAGCGAAGCGCCGGGAGAGGGCGATAACGACAGCATCCAGACCAACAGCACCTTCACCCTGCCGGACAACGTGGAAACGCTGATCCTCACCGGTGAGGCGACCATTGACGGCAGCGGCAACGTGCTGGGCAATTTGCTGGAAGGCAATGCCGCCGCCAATCAACTGGCCGGGGATGACGGCGATGACACGCTGAATGGCAACGCCGGGAACGACACGCTGGACGGCGGTGCCGGCAGCAACCTGTTGAACGGCGGCGCCGGCAGCGACACCGTGTACTACAGCGGCGTGCAGGCCGATTACGACCCGCGCTACGATGCCGACAGCCGTACCTGGCTCATCGACAACCTCAACACCGGCGACACCGATCAGGCGGTCGACGTCGAGCGCTTACAGTTCGCCGACGGGGAACTGACGGTCGGGCCGGTGTTCAGCTCTGGCGCCACGGCCACGGTGGCGGAAAACACCGCCTCCAGCACGCCGGTCTACACGGCAACCGTGGAAGACGCTACCGGCGTGAGCTATAGCTTATTGGGCGCCGATGCCGCTAAATTCGGCATTGACCTCAATAACGGCACGGTGAGCCTGGCTTTCCAGCCGGATTACGAGCACCCCACCGACAATGGGGGCAACAACGTCTATGACTTCAGCGTGCGCGCCACGGATGCGGATGGCAATGCCATCGAGCAAGCGGTGGCGCTGACGGTGACGGACGTGGCGGTGGAATCGCCAGCGGGGCAGGCCGTGATCGATCTGGGGGCCGATTACGGCAAGCTCATCAAACCGGTGAACGTGGACGGGCATTGGTATTACTACTGGGATCGCACGGGCGATGGCAGCAGTGCAGATACACGGGCTGCCGGTTACAGCAACACCACCGATTACACCACCCACGACGTGCTGGATGGCCTTTTCACCCAGGACATCAACGGCGTCAGCGGCGGTAGCGGCGATACCAACGACACCTACCGTTACGCCACGCTGAACGGGGTAGAAGTGGCCTTGCCGACAGTGGGCGAGACGGTGCTTTCCTATGGCTATCAGCCGGGTTCGGCAGTAGGTGGCTCTCCTGCCTCGGCGGGCAGCACGGCTGTTAACCCTGCCTATGACGGCCTGCTGGCGATTTGGGATGCCTACAACGGGACGGGGACAGGCACGGATATCTACGGTACGCCGTCGGGCTGGTACGGCTACTATTACTGGTCGGCCACGCCCTCGCCTTCGGGGCACGCCCTCGTTGGCCTCGTCAATGGCTACGTCTACGACTACTACGACAACAGCAGCTATCACGTGGCCCTTGAGGTGTTGTAGGCGCGTTCCCGCAGAGCAAAACTTTGACTTTTGAATTTCCGCTGGTTCCCAAGCTCCAGCTTGGGAACCCGGCCTTGGAAGCTGTGGCTTCCTGACTTTAAGCCTGGGCATCGGTGTTGTTACATGGTGCAGAATTACGTGGGAAGCCCGTGCTTCGGGAAGCTGGAGCTTCCCCGACCGGGTTCCCAAGCTGGAGCTTGGGAACCAGCGCAAATGAAACATCCATTCGACACCATGCCCAAAGCCGTCGAGGATTGCCACGCCCTGCTGGCGTGGATCATTCCGCTGGTTCCCAAGCTCCAGCTTGGGAAT
>SCQD01000099.1 GCA_004299145.1 Methylococcaceae bacterium
TCTGTTGCTGATGGATGCAGTGTATGCGGCTTATCTGGAACGCTCGGCGGCACAGCCGCCGCTGGATGACCGGCACTTCGACGGCCATTTCGCCGCCGGAGAATTCTATCCGCCGCTGTATTACCCCACCGAGCGCAACTTTCGCCTGCACCGGGCCAATATGTCGGTCAGCGGCAGCCATTACGGCGATGCTTATTCCGCCCACATGCTGCAATCGCCCACTTTGCGCGAGCAAGTGCTGTCTTTGAAGCCGGTGACCATCCGCATCGACGAACACGGTTTGCGGGAAAGCCAGCCGCTGGAAGGCGCGCAAATCGTCGCGCTGGGCGATTCGTTCACTTTCGGCTGGGGCATGCAAGAGGAGTCGACCTGGGTCAGGCAACTGGAACGGCGGCTGGGCCGGCGCGTGGTCAATTTCGGCATGCACGACGGCTCACCCAAACAGCAATTGGAGTTGCTGACCCACTTTCTCGCCAAACTGGGCGACCGCCTGCCGTTGCGGCACCTGGTCTGGCTGTTTTATGAAGGCAACGATCTCGAAGACAGCTACGCCGACCACGCGCCGGCGCCGAAACACCAGGAATGGCGGCGCGGCATCGATCCGCTGCTGCATACCCTGTTCAGCAACATCAAAGACAATATGGTCATCGAACAGTTTCGCCAAGGCCGCGTGGTGTTTGCAGGGCCTGCTGAACACGGCGGCAACCGGCACCTGAGCGTCGACGGCATACCGCTGGCGGTGCCGCTGTACCGCTCCGCCACGCTCGGACCCGCCCTGTTTTTTTCGGCTTTCATCGAGCGCGCCGGGCTGCCGGCAAGCTATGTAATAAACCACGAAAACCGTCCGCGCCTGGAGCGTACTTTTGCACAAATGATGCAATTGGCCGCACGGCACCACTTCACGGTGACGGTAGCAATAGCACCGACCGGTGCACGCCTGCATGGCCGCTATTTCGATGATTTTCCGCCGCTGAGCGCCGCCCCGCATTTCATCGATTACGTCGGCTCACTGGCGCGGCGACACGGCGCGGCGTTTATCGATCTGCATGCGCTGTTCGCCCAGCAAGCCGGGCGGGAGATGCTTTATTTTCGCGACGACGATCACTGGAACGAAAAAGGCCACGGCCTCGCCGCCGCCATGATCGCGCGTTATGGCTTTGGCGCGGCGGCGCCGTGATCGTGAACAAACGGCAGCTAGGATAAATCGGTAAATATCAACAGCTGCACGAACAACTGGATTTTCATATTGGTGGCCGCCGTCACCGACGTAAACTCCACGCCCATTTGAATAGGCCGGTCATTGGGTTTGCGCCCGACGATTTTTGCGTAGATATCCCGCACCTGATAATCCACCAGCGGCAAATCGAAATCGAGCTTGATTTCCGTGTACAGCGGCAGTTCCCGGTCGGTTTCGATCAAAACGCCCTGGTAGCCGATGTCGCGGATAATGCCCGCGTGGATTTCCGGCAGGATGATGCCGTTGTCGATCAACTGGTAAGTGAGCGGCAATTTGACTTCCACGCGGTGGCTGCGGCGGATTTCCTGGCGCGGCACTTTCAAACCCAGCGACGGAATGGCGATCACTTCGCGCAAGCTCACCGGCTCCGGCTTGCCTTTGACGTAAATGTCCATGGGCGCGTTGGTTTCGACAAAATCCTTGCAGTGCTCGTAAGTGCTCTGGCTGATCAACACCTGCCCGCGCAGGCTGAACGCTTCGATGCGTGACGCCAGGTTCACTTCATCGCCGATGACGGTGTATTCGGAATAATGCTCCGACCCCAGCATGCCGGCCAGCACTTCGCCGGTATTGATGCCTATGCCCATGTACAGCTCGGGCAGGCCCTGATCTTTGTGGGCGAGATTCAGCGTGCTCATGGCGCGCTGCATTTCCACGGCGCAGGCCAGCGCCCGGGTCACGTCGTCGTTGCGGCTGACCGGCGCGCCGAACAACACCATGATGGAATCGCCCATGAATTTGTCGATGGTGCCGTGATGCCTGAAGATGATTTCACTCATCTTGATCAGGCAGGGATTGAGCAACTGGATGACGATGGCGGCGGGATGGCCCGCCGCGATGGCGGTAAAGCCGCGCAGGTCGGCCAGCAGGATGGTGACTTCGCGGCTGAGAAACTCCTGCCCCAGCGCCGCCGCGTGGCTGCCGCCTTCCAACTCCTGCAGAATGGCCTCCACTTCCAGGATCGCCTCCACGCCCAGCCGTTGGCCGGTTTCCCGGGCCACGATGCCCTGAATGCGCTCCAGCAAGGGTTGGATGGGAGGGTATCTCATGGGATTGCGTTATTTGTCCTCGAACACGTCCACCCCGCTGGGCGGTTTGAATTCGAACAGGCTGGGGTCCAGCTTGCCGCCCGATTTGACGTGACTGAAATAAATGCGCGTCAGCTGGCCGAAATTATCCGCCAATTCCATGCCGCCCAGCGTGCCGTCCTGTAAACCGATGGTGACATATTTGAAGGTATTTTCCTCGCCCTTGGGCAACAGCTTGACCCAGACCAGGCCTTCGTCCTCGCCTTGCTGCTCCAGGGTGAAATTGTCCTTGAGCGAAATCTGCCCGCTGAGCAGCAGCGCCGGCGTGGAACCTACCGCTTTATCGATGCGCTTGATGGTGACTTGCTCCAGGTCGACGTCGTAAAACCACACTTTGCCGTCGCTGGTGATGATTTGCTGTTGATAAGGCTCAAAGTAATCCCAGCGGAATTTGCCGGGCTTTTGCAAATAAACCACGCCGGTGGCTTTGTGGTGGGCGTTGCCCGTTTCGTCGATGGATACCTGGGAAAACTCCGCCTGCATCGATTTGCTGCTGTCGAGGAATTGCAGCAGGCGGTCTATGGGAGATTCGGCGGCACCGGCGACACTGCTTGCCAGCAACACGGCAATGGCGAAAAAAATGTGCATGGGAAAGCGCTTTTGAAATGGGCGGAACGGGCATTCTATCAAATCGTGGCGGGCTACCCGCCGTAGCGGATGCGATATATGGCGCCGTTCATATCGTCCGACACCAGCAGGCTGCCGTCCGGCATTTGCAGAATATCGACCGGCCGCGCCAGGGCATGGCCGTCGCGGTTCAGCCAACCGTCGACGAATACGGCCTCGGATACCGGTACGCCCTGCTCGAAACGGACCAGAGCGACCCGATAGCCTTGCGGCACGCTGCGGTTCCAGGAACCGTGCTGGGCCACGAACAACTGTCCGCGGTAAGCGGCGGGAAACGACGCCCCCGTGTAAAAACGCAGCCCCAAAGGCGCGGCGTGGGCCGGGAAGCGCCACAGCGGCGGCGTGAACTCGCGGCAGGATCGGCCCTGGCCGAACTGTAAATCGGCCAGTTGGCCGGCGTGGCAATAGGGAAAGCCAAAGTGCTGTCCGGGTTGCTCCAGGCGGTTCAACTCTTCCGGCGGCAGGTCGTCGCCCAGCCTGTCGCGGCCATTGTCGGTGAAATACAACGCGCCCGTGTCCGGTTGCCAGTCGAAGCCCACGCTATTGCGTATGCCCTGGGCGATGATTTCGAAGTGCGTGCCGTCCGGGTCCAGCCTGGCCAGGCTGCCATAAACCTCCCGCGGCGGCAGGCAGACGTTGCAGGGCATGCCGATGCCCAGATACAGCTTGCCGTCCGGTCCCGCGCGCAAGTAGCGGCTGCCGTGGTGGATATCGTGGGGCAGTTGATCGTACACCACCACCGGCCGGGGCGGATGCGCCGGATCGGCGCCGATCTGGCGGTAGCGCAGAATGCGCTGGACTTCCGCCACGTACAAAGCACCCTGGTAAAACGCCACGCCGTTGGGATAGTTGAGGCCCGCGGCGACGGTGATGACCTGCTCGCCCTGCCCGTCGCCATCGTGGTCGCGCACCGCATACACTTTGCCCTGATCGCGCGTGCCGACGTACAGCGTGCCGTCATCGCCCAGAGCCATGGAGCGGGCATCGGGGGTGCGGCTGGTATACAGGCTCAGCTGAAACCCTGCCGGCAAGCGCGCCTGGGCGACGGCGCGGCCGGCGCCGGCAGTTTCCGCCCAGCCCTCCGCCGCCACCGGCAAAGCCCATAGCAGAGCGGAAAGCAACGGCAATAATGTTTTGGCGGAGTTCATAAATCACCTTGATGGCTTTATTGTATGAAACATGAATAAGCAGGCGAAAAGCGCAAGGCTTGGGCTTTCCTTCCCCTACGACTGGCCGAATCCGGACATTTCGGATGAAGCACTGATCCTCAATGTATTGGCGCGCGGAATATTTGAAGATATCTGCCGCGTTTGCATACATTTTGGCGTTGACGAGGCGGAACGGCTATACCCGAAAATGCCGCCGTCCATGGTTGCCAAC
>SCQD01000100.1 GCA_004299145.1 Methylococcaceae bacterium
GCATTGAATTCGCGGTGATCGTCCTGCAAGTCGGCCATAAAGCGTTTGGCGAGGTCGGGATAAAGCAGCATGCCGCGAAAATGGGCGATTTGATCGCGTATGCCGAAGCGCAGTTCATCGGCGCCGTTCACCAGCCGCTCGTTGACGTCGATGAAGCGGTCGTAGGTCGTTTGCAGCCGGTTGAGCGAGTAGAACGAAATAGCCGCTACCAACGCCAACAGCGCCAGCACGATCACGTATCCGCCGATCAGTTTTTTGCCTATGGTCATGGTGTAGCCTCCTGTTGCTGGTCAAATCTAGTTCAGGGGTAAGGATGTTGCTAAAACGACGGTAACTATTCAGCATATTTACCGCACTCCATAGTGCTCACGGTCCCGCCGGCCTTGTTCGAAGAAAGCGGAACGACGGGCTGCTCTGTTTTCGGGGCGGCCGGAAAAAACCTACACGTGTCAGGGGGAAGCCGGTACCCGGACGCGACCACTCATTCCACCTGTTCATGCACGATGAGTCTTTCGTTGGCCAACAGCTTGGCGGCGTCGAGAAAAATCAGGCGCTGCGCCGTTACCCCGAGCAGGTAATCCTCGTGAATGCCCGTGAGCGTGGGCAGGGGCGGCTGGAGGTCGCGCCGCGCCAAGCGGTGGACGCCGCAGATGGCGTCGGCCAGTACGCCGAAGTGCATGCCGCCGGATTGCAGCACGATGACCTTGTTTAAATCGGTGAGCCCTTTTTCGGGCAGGCCGAAAAATTTTTTGAGGTCGAGCACCGAGAGTATTTCTCCGCGCAGATTGACGATGCCCAGTACGAAGGGCGGCGTGCACGGCAGCGGCGTGAGGTGTTCCAGCGGGCAGACTTCGCGCACGAAACGCGCTTCGACCGCATAGGCTTCGTGGGCCAGGTGAAAGGTCAGGCATTCGACGTGCTCGCCAGCCGCTGCACTGGGTTCGGGTTCTTGCGCCAGCGCCTTGGCTCTTTGCTTCAGTATCTGCCAGGTTTGCTCCGGCGTCGGCGTCCAGCCGTTTTCGATGGCGGCAAGCGCGGCTTCCATGTATAGCTCGACTTCGCGCCAGTCTATGGGTGATTTATTCATCGGCGTTGCTCCTCGTGGCCGGACAGGCGTGAGCGTATGTTTGCGACGATCTCGCCCAGCCGGCCGGCGGTCAGCCCGGCCGAGTCCGGGAGTATGGCGTCCGGCAGGTGTGCGCGCAGCAGCGCCAGCGCATGGTCGAAATGCCGCTGGGCTTCGCGCCGCCGGCCTTGTGCGCAGCACAGATTGCCCAGCGCGACGTGCGCGGATACGCAATCAGGGGCGAGGTAGAGCGCACTCATCAGCGCGCGCACGGCGGCTTCGTGCTGTCCCAGTTCCTGCAGGATGCCGGCGAGCAGCTGATGGTGCGCGGGATTCAACTTGTCGGTTGCAATCGCTTGCCGGCACCACGTCTCGGCCTCGGCGAGCCGGCCTTGATCGGCACAGGTCTGCGCCATGACCGCCATTTCCTCGGCGCCGGCCTCAGTCTGTGCGGGCGCTGTCTCATGATCGTTGCCGGCCAATGTTGTTGAAATAAGCGCTGCGGGTGGAGCGAAACGTAGGGTACGCTGCGCGTACCGTTCACCGCCATTGAAGGCAGGCACTGCGGCGTGTCCAGCGAAGTCGGCGCCGGCAGCCTCCCTTATTTCAACGGCATTGGCGTCGATAACCCCCGCCGTGACCGATGCCTGCGCCGCCGGTCCGGTTTCCTCCGCTTTCCGGTACAGCACGGCGCCGGCGTAATCCAGGGTGGCGAATTGGGAAAACAGGCGGGTCGAGGTTTCCACCGGGCTGACGATCAGCCAGCCCCCGTTTACCAGCGAGCGGTGGAAGTTGGCGATAACCTTGCGCGCTTGCTGCTCGGTGAAATACATCAGCACGTTGCGGCAAAAGATCACGTCCATCGCCTGTGTATGGTTGACGGACGAGGGATAGACGTCGTCGGCGAGGTTGAGGTGGGCAAATTCCACCCGCCGGCGAATGTGCGGCTGTATTTCGTAGCGTCCGTCTTTTTTACGTTGGAAATAGCTTTCCTGGAGCCAGGCCGGTGCGCCACGGAACGACCAGTCGCCGTAGAGGCCGGTCTGTGCTTGGTGCAGAAATTGCGGGTTGAGGTCGGTGGCGAGCAGGCTGATCCGCCATTCGGAATCGCGTGGCAGCAAGCGGTCGAGCAGCACGGCGATGGAGTAGGGCTCCTCGCCGGTGCAGCAGCCGGCGCTCCAGAGGCGCAGCCGCCGCTCGCCGGCTGCGCGGCTGCGGAGCAGGGCGGGAAGAATGTGTTGCTCGAATGCCTCGAAGCTGCGTGGTTCGCGGAAAAAATAGGTTTCGCCCACGGTCAGGTGGCTGGCCAGCCTGCCGACTTGATCGTGCGTCAGCGGGTTGGACAGCAGTTCCCGCGCGCAGGCTTCCGCATTCGCGGCGCCGAACGCCGGTGCGGCGGCGGCGAGTCCGCGTTCGAGGTCTTTCCAGCGCTGTTGCGGAAAGGCCAGCCCCAACCGTGTGGCGACAAACTCGCTGACGCGGTTCATCAGCGCGTGGGGCAAAGCATGGCGCATGGTGTCGGGGTCATGCATGCAGGTTCCTCCTCATGGCGCGATTCATGATGTTGTGCCATGTGCGTTGGCAATGACTGGAACCTTAGATTGTTTTGCCGTCGAAGTATGCAATCCTAGGCTTACACGCTGTAGTCCCAGGATTACAAGCTTTAATTTTTTATATAAAAATCAATTTGTTGCAGTATGTTGTTTTGCGGATAGTTAGTGTGTTTTTTGTGAGCCGGTTCAAACCGGCTTGTTATTTGCCATCTGCGTGCGTGCTCCGCTGCACGCTGACCAAGGCCGTTAAAACGCATGGATTCTTCAGCGCCGGCTATGTGAAAATACCCGCATCTTCCACCAAGGCTGTTGTATAAGGCGTAGCGATAGCCCGCTTGCTTGAGGCGCGGTAGCGCTGGTTGCAACAGTATTGGCATCCCTCACCCCGTCTTGCAAAAGGAACTCCACCGTGTTCGATCCCTGTAACGCCGCATGCAAACCCTCCGGCAGAAACGCTCCCACCAGTTGCGTCATGGTCATTTTCGGCGGCACCGGCGATTTGTCGCAGCGCAAACTGATCCCGGCCCTGTTCCACCTGATCCGGGAGGGGTTTTTGTCCGGGGAGCTGCGCGTGTTGTGCGTGGGGCAGCGGCCTTTTACCGTGGATGAATACCGCGACATGATCGATAAAGGCGCCAAGGGCTTTATCGAACCCAGCCTGTTCGACGCCGCCGCCTGGAACGCTTTCGTGGCCCGCCTGGACTATCTGTCCGGCATCGTCGCCGACCAGAATACCTATCAGCGCCTGTCCGACCGCCTGGAAGCCATGCGGCTGGAAGAAGGCGCCAGCGCCGACCGCATGTTTTATTTGTCCACGCCGCCGTCCGCCGCGCCGGTGATCGTGGAAGGCCTGGCCGCCGCCGGGCTGGTCAAGGAGGATCTGGGCTGGTCGCGCATCGTCGTCGAAAAACCGTTCGGCCAGGATTTGGACTCGGCCACCAAGTTGAATGCGCAGATCGCGCACGTGTGCGACGAACATCAGGTGTACCGCATCGATCATTACCTGGGTAAGGAAACGGTGCAGAACATCCTGGTGTTCCGCTTCGGCAATTCGCTGTTCGAACCGTTGTGGAATCGCAACCACATCGACTTTGTCGAAATCACCGCCACCGAAACGCTGGGCATAGGCAACCGCGGCCGCTACTACGAAGAGGCCGGCGCGCTGCGCGACATGGTGACCAACCATTTGCTGCAATTGTTGTCGCTCATCGCCATGGAGCCGCCCATCGCTTTCGACGCCGACGCGGTGCGCGACCAGAAAAGCCAGTTGTGGAATTCCATCATGCCCATGACGCCGGAGCAGATCATCCAGCGCACGGCGCGCGGCCAATACGGCCCCGGCTTTGCCGGCGGCAAGCGAGTGCTGGGTTATCGGGATGAAGAGAACGTGGCGCCGGATTCGCGCACCGAGACTTATGCCGCGGTGGATTTTCGCATCGACAACTGGCGCTGGGCCGGCGTGCCGTTTTATCTGCGCACCGGCAAAGCGCTGGCGGCGCAAGTGACGGAAATCGCCATCCACTTCAAACACCCGCCGCTGGCGCTGTTTTCACACATCCGCAGCGAAAACGATCTGCCGTTGCACTGCATCGAGCCCAACGTCATCACCCTGCGCATCCAGCCCAACGAAGGCATCACCCTGTCATTCGGCGCCAAGCAGCCGGGCTCGGAAATGCGCACCAGCCGGGTTAGCATGGATTTTTACTACCACGAGACCTTCAATGAGAGGCTGCCTTCCGCCTACGAAACCCTGTTGCTGGACGTGATGCGCGGCAACGCCACCCAGTTTTTGCGCCGTGACGGCGTCGAAGCGCAGTGGCGCTTGATCACGCCTATCCTGGAAACCTGGAAAGCGCTGTCGCCGCCGCAGTTTCCCAACTACTCGTTCGGCAGCGACGGTCCCCAGGTCGCCGACGCGCTGCTGGCCCGCAACGGCCACGCCTGGACGCCGCTGGTTCCGGCGCAGGATAAGTCGAGCGCTTAAGCCTCGGGCATAGGGTACGCTGTGCGTACCGCTCGATGCCCTCGAAGGTACGCACAGCGTACCCTACATCGATAGGCGCGGTTGGAAAGCCGCCGCGCAGCCGCGCCTTCGGCAAGCGGTAGATGCTAAAATACCCGGCACTCACGGTCAGGTTCGCGCCTGGCCGTTTTTATCGCCTATCACTCCCTGGAGAAAAACACATGGCTCGCGTCACCGTCGAAGATTGTCTGGATAAAGTGGACAATCGGTTTCACCTCATTTTGCTGGCCTCCAAACGGGCGCGCCAGATCATGAACGGCGCCACGCCGTTCGTCGTCGCCGGCAACGACAAACCCACCGTAGTGGCGCTGCGCGAAATCGCCGCCGGCGTGATCACACAGGAAATCGTCGACAAAATGCCGCCGGTCATTCGCCGCCCGCCGCCCCCGCCGCCCATGGAAATCATCGACGACAGCGCGTTCTGATGACTGAGGCCGCCGCCACCGTACCGATCGACCCACCTTTGCAAGAACGGCTGGTCGAACAATTATGCACGGCGGCGGCGGCTTACCTGGACGCCAACCAGATAGCCGACATCCAGCGCGCCTACCAATTCGGCGCGGCAGGCCACCAAGGCCAGTACCGGGTCAGCGGCGAACCCTACATCTGCCATCCCTTGTCGGTCGCCATCATCCTGGCCGGCATGCGCATGGACCGCAGCGGGCTGATGGCGGCCATCCTGCACGACGTCATCGAAGACACCTCCATCACCAAAGAACAGCTGGCCGAGCAATTCGGCGGCGAGGTGGCCGAACTGGTGGACGGGGTCAGCAAGCTGACCCAGTTGGACGGCAAGTCCAAAGCGGAAACCCAGGCCGAGAGCGTGCGCAAAATGTTCCTGGCCATGGTCAAGGACTTGCGCGTCATCATGGTCAAGCTGGCCGACCGTCTGCACAACATGCGCACCCTGGGCGCCATGCTGCCGGAACGGCGGCGGCGCATCGCCCGCGAAACCCTGGAAATCTATGCCCCGCTGGCCAACCGCCTGGGCATCAACAAAATCCGCCTGGAACTGGAAGACCTGGGCTTTGCCGCCATGTATCCCTTGCGCCACCGGGTGCTGGAACAAGCGGTGCGCAGTGCGCGCGGCAACCGGCTGGAAGTGGTGGCCAAAATCCGCGCCGCCATCGAAGCGCGGCTGATCGAACACGGCTTGCAGTGCGAAGTTCTGGGGCGGGAAAAGCACCTGCTCAGCCTCTACGAAAAAATGCGCAACAAGCACCTGACCCTGCACGATGTGTTCGACGTGTACGCTTTTCGCATCATCACCGACAGCGTGGACGACTGCTACCGGGCGCTGGGCGTGGTGCACAACCTCTATAAGCCGGTGCCGGGGCGCTTCAAGGACTATATCGCCCTGCCCAAGGGCAACGGCTACCAATCGCTGCACACCGTGCTGGCCGGGCCGTTCGACCTGCCCATGGAAATTCAGATCCGCACCCGCGACATGCACCACGTGGCCGAATCCGGCATCGCCTCGCACTGGCTGTACAAATCCGAGCAGGAACAAGTGCGGGTGCACAAGTGGCTGCGCGAACTGCTGGAAATTCAAAAAGACGCCGACAATTCCCTGGAATTTCTCGACAACCTCAAAGTGGACCTGTTCCAGCAGGAAGTGTTCGTGTTCACGCCCAAGGGCAAAATCGTCAAACTGCCGCGCGGCTCGACCCTGCTCGATTTCGCCTACGCCGTGCACACCGACGTCGGCAACCACTGCCTGTCCGGGCGCATCGACCGCCACCCCGCGCCCTTGCAGACCGCACTGCAAAACGGCGAAACGGTGGAAATCATCACTTCCAGCTGGGTGCGCCCCAAACCGCAGTGGCTCAACTGCGTGGTTACCGCTAAAGCCCGTTCCGCCGTGCGCGCCAGCTTGCGCAACTTCCAGTGGCAGGAGGCGGTCGATTTGGGTCGGCACTTGCTGGAAATAGAACTCGGCAACCTCGGTGTCTGCCTGTCCGACATCAGCGAAGAACGTCTGAGGTTGGCGCTGAAAACTTTTCACCTGCCCAGTCTGGACGCACTGCTGGAAGACATCGGACTGGGCAATCGCCTGCCGCTGCTGGTGGCGCAAAAGCTGTGGCAGGACAGCGGTGCGCTCAGCACGCCATCCGAGGGAGAGCGTGGCGAAACTGACGGCCGCACCAGTTCGCCGCTGGTGATCAGGGGCACGGAAGGCATGGTGGTCAATCTGGCGCGCTGCTGCCGGCCCATACCGGGCGATCCCATCATCGGCTTTTTCAGCCCCGGCAAAGGCATCGTCATCCATCGGCTGGAATGCAACAACGCCACCGATTTCCGCAAGAAAAAGCAGACCAGTTGGCTGGAAGTGGAATGGGACAAGCAGATCAACCGCGAGTTCAGCGCGGAAATCCGCCTGGAACTGGTCAACAAGCGCGGCACGTTGGCGGAAGTGGCGGCCACCATATCGCGCATGGGCTGCAACATCGAAAACGTCGCCATGGTCAACCAGGACGCCCAGACTTCCACCGACTTCATCACCATCGCCGTCAAAGACCGCGTCCACTTGGCCAGCGCCATGCGCGCGCTGCGCAAATTGCCGGTGGTATTGAAAATATCGCGTGCCAAGACTTGAAGAGGTGAACGCAGACAATGAAGTGGGTCCATAAAGGAAAAACAACGGGCGCGACAGGTGGAACTGAACTTCAAGTTCGGCAGGCTGTTGACAAACGCCGCGGATGCTGTAGAATGGTTCGTCTGATGAGGGCCGGCGCTAGTCGGCAAGTTCTTTAAGAATTCGGGTCAAATAATTTGTGTGGGCACTGGTGCTGAGATTGGGTTGAGTACAAATTTCG
>SCQD01000101.1 GCA_004299145.1 Methylococcaceae bacterium
TCAGTGGTCAGTGGTCAGTGGTCAGTGGTCAGTGGTCAGTGGTCAGTGGTCAGTGGTCAGTGGTCAGTGGTCAGTGGTCAGTGGTCAGTGGTCAGTGGTCAGTGGTCAGTGGTCAGTGAGTTTAGTTGGCCGTGAAATAAAAGCAAGCGATGGTGCAACATTATCGGGAATTAATTGTTTGGCAAAAGGCTATGGATTTGGTCGAGCTGGTATACCAGATAACCAGACAATTCCCGAAAGAAGAACTTTATGGATTAACCAGCCAGCTTCGCAGGGCAGCGGTGTCGATTCCATCGAATATAGCGGAAGGACAAGCGAGAAAATCAAGAGCAGAGTTTCGGAACTTTCTATCCATCGCCCAAGGATCAAAAGCAGAAGCGGAAACACAATTATTGATTGCAGTCCGGCTTCATTACATTTCTATAGAACAGGCGGCCCCTCTTCTTTCCCTGTTGGAGGAACTATCCAAAATGTTGGCAGCTATTCACACCAAGCTGACCACTAATCACTGACCACTAACCACTAAACTTGCGCATTCACCTGAAAACCCTGGGCTGTCGCCTCAACGAAGCCGAACTGGAAAGCTGGGCGCGCCAATTCCAGGCCGAAGGCCACACGGTGGTGACGGACGTGGGTTTGGCCGACGTCATCGTGCTCAACTCCTGCGCCGTTACCGCCGACGCCGTCAGAAAATCCCGCCAGACACTCAGCCGCCTGCACCGGGAAAACCCCACCGCCAAACTGGTGGTCAGCGGTTGCTACGCCACCTTGCAACCTGAGCAGGTCCGGCAATCGTTGGGCGTGGATTTACTGGTCGGCAACGCCGATAAAGACCGCTTGGTGGAAATCACCCGGCAATCGCTGAACCTGACAACCGCCCCGGCGTTTGCCGCCGAACCGGGCGAAAGCGTGCTGTTTCGGCTGGGCCGTCAGCGCGCCTTCGTCAAAGTGCAAGACGGTTGCCGCTACCGCTGCACCTTTTGCATCGTCACCGTCGCCAGAGGCGAGGAACGCAGCCGCACCATCGACGACGTCGTCGCCGAAATCAATGCATTGCACCGTCAGGGCATCCCGGAAGTGGTGCTCACCGGCGTCCATCTGGGCGGTTATGGCAGTGACCTGGGCTTGCGCCTGGACGAGTTGATCCGTGCCGTGCTGGCGCAAACCTCCATGCCGCGCCTGCGCCTGGGTTCGCTGGAACCCTGGCACCTCCCGCCGGTTTTTTTCGACCTGTTCAACGACCCACGCCTGATGCCCCACTTGCACCTGCCTTTGCAAAGCGGCAGCGACAGCGTATTGCGGCGCATGGCGCGGCGCTGCAAAACCGCCGAGTTTGCCGCACTGGTTGCCCAAGCCCGTGCCAAAGTACCGGATATCCACATCAGCAGCGACGTCATCGTCGGTTTTCCCGGCGAAAGCGAAGAGGAATGGCGGCAAACCCTGGATTTCGTGCAACAGATCGGTTTCGGCCAATTACACCTGTTCAGCTATTCACCGCGCCAGGGCACCAAAGCCGCCGACCTGCCCGATCCGGTGCCGGAAACCGTCAAAAAAGCGCGCTGCCGCAGCTTGCAGGCCATGGCGCACGGTTTAAAGCGGCAAACCCTGCAAAGCCACCTTGGCCGGAGCCATCCCATCCTCTGGGAAGGTCAGCGCGAACACCTGTCCAATGGAAAAATACGCCAGTACGGCTACACGCCGCACTATTTGCGGGTGGCGGTGGATTTGCCACCCGATCACGCCGATCTGTGCGCCACCATCCGGACAGGCAGATTGGAACGCCTGGAGGGCGATGACTTGCTGATCGGCTCGCTATGAATTCTCATCCTCCACGCCCGGCTATCGGCGTCAGCGTTATCGTGTTCGATGCGCAAGACCGCTTGCTGTTGGTGCAGCGCGCGCAACCGCCGTCCCTGGGTTTGTGGCACCCGCCGGGCGGCAAACTGGAAGCCGGTGAAAGCCTGTTGCAAGCTTGCCGCCGCGAAGTATGGGAAGAAACCGGCTTGACCGTGGAAATCGGTCCTTTGCTGGCTGTCGTCGAAAGGCGCCTGGAAGGATTTCACTACATCATCCTGGATTTTCTCGCCACGCAATATGATGCATCGGCCCCACTCCGTCCCGCCGACGATGCGCTGCAAGCCCGCTGGGTGGAACAGCAACACTTACCCGATTACCCCATGCCTGAGGGCTTACTGCCCATCCTGGCCAGAGCCGAACACGCCAGGCGCGGCGCATGCCTGGGGCTGCATGATTTGCAAGGGGATGGCACTGATTTCATTCCTTACACCTACTAATGAATTTTAGTTTCCACCATCATTAATACCGCTATGATTACATAATTGTTTTTCATAATTTATGCGAAAATGCTTTAATTTCCAAGCCGCCGGCTATGGTTTGAACGGCACTCATCCTCAACAGCCAATCCTCTTCCCGGCAAACCCGGCGGCCTTGCGCCTGCAGCCGTAAACTGTTATATCTACATTTAAAACATAATGTGTAGAGCACTTGCCGCACTTCTGTCAGGGTAACCGTTCAGGCAAAACGAACAGAGCGCAGTGCGGGGCGTAAATTTGGCCGGTTTGTGTCCGCTAGCATATTTGCAGCAAGCCGTCTTTCGGCTTGCACACGTTTTCCGATATCTGATCATGCTATGAATAAACAATGCGGTTTTTCTTTTGTCCGGGCCCGGTGGTGGAGGAAGTGATGAATACGGGGTTTTTTAGGGTGTCGATAATCCTGATTATCGCCGCGCTTTTTTGCGCTGAAGCAAATGCCGGAACCGGGCAACCGGTGGGCCACGTGGTGTTCGTGCGCGGCGGCACCGCGGCGCTGACGGCGAGTGGGGCGTCGGTGCTCAGCATGGGCGACGAAGTGTTCGAAGGCGACGTGATCCAAACCGGCGGCGACAGCTTTGTCGTGCTGGAGTTCAATGACAAGGCACGCGCGACGGTACGTCCGAACAGCAGCTTTCGCGTGGACAAATACGCCACCGGCGCCGACGTCTCGGTCAAACTGTTTTTGGAAAAAGGCGGCGTGCGCGTGGCGCCCGGTGAAGCGGCCAAAGCCCAGCCGGCTGCGTTTCAGTTGCAAACGCCCCAAGGCGGAGTAACGACTGCCAAGGCCGCTGAATTTTCGGCCAGACTTTGTTCGGGAGACTGTCCTGGCGAGCAAGCCACGGCCAAAACCGGCAAAGCGGAATCGGTCGCACAACCCGCCGTGGACGAGTCGGCAGCGGGACACGTGGTGCGCCTGGAGGGTGTGGTCAGCGCATTCGACAGCAAGGGCGTGGAGCGCGACCTGGCGCTGGGCTCCGCTGTGTACGAAGGTGAAAAAATTCGCAGTCAGGCGGACAGCAGCGCGGTCTTGCTGTTCCGCGACGAAGGCAAGGTGACCATCGAACCGAGCAGCACGTTCGAAATCAGCGAATTTCGCTATAAGGCGCAGGACGCGGCCAACAATAAATCCATGGTACGCATTTTGTCCGGCGGCATCCGCGCGTTGACGGGGCTGATCGGCAAAACGAAAAAAGAAAACGTGAAATTCGTCACGCCGGTAGCCACGTTGGGTATTCGGGGCACGGGGTTGGATGCTTTCTGTCAGGGCAGCTGTGGCGCAACCGGGGAGACGACGGGCGGCACGCCGTCTACCGGCGGCACGGGCGGCGGCACGACGCCGCCGGACGGCTTGTACAGCAACACCTGGCTGGGCGCGATTGAAGTGTGTAACGCAACCGGCTGCGTCGTTCAGGAAGAAGGCCAGTCCACTTTTACCGCCGGCTTTGAAACGGCGCCGCAGTCGATTCCTGCCATCCCCGAAGGAATGCAGCAGGGCGTGCGTCCAGACACGGTGAAAGACGACAAGTCCAAAAATCAAGGAACCGGCAGCGGCGGCGGGGGGACAACGTCGGGCAAAGGCACTGGTGGAGGCGGTGGCGGCACATCCACCAGTGAAGGAGATACGGAGTCGACCGAAGGTGAAGACTCGCCGACCCAGCCCAAACTTCTGGTAACGGTCAACGAAGAAGGCGGAGAGGTTTCCGTGGAAGGCGCTAACGGCAGCAGCACGCAGGTTGGTTACAATCAAACGGCTGCCGTAGGCGGTTCCGGGCAGGTCAACGTCATGGACGGTATCCAAACCGTATTCAGCAGTGACCCATCCCCTACTCCCAACCTGGGCGTGGATCAACTGCAACAGAATTTTTCACCCATGACCGACCAGTTAGGCACTGGCGGTTTTGCGTGTGCTTCACAATAGCTCGGGTAGTACTTCCTATGCAAAAATTACAAAGCCGTTTTTCGATGGGCCTGATCGCACTGAGTTTGATCAGCGGAGGCGTGACTGCCGAACAGGAAGTCCGCGTGACCGTGGAACATTTCGTCGTAGAAGGCGAGAACCCATTGGACGCCGAAGCAACCCGTGCGATTCTGGCGCGCTTCGAACAGCAAAGCCATAACCTCGACGGTTTACAGACAGCCGCCAAAGCGCTGGAAGAAGCCATCAGGGAGAAGGTTAATCCCTTTTACCGCGTGATATTGCCCAAACAGAATTTAGGCAAAAGCCGTGACGTAGCCCTTAAAGTCATCTCTTACCCATTGGGCGAAATCAAAGTGGAAGGCAACGAGCATTACGACAAGGACAATATTCTGGCCGGCTTGCCGCATCTTACGCTGAACAGCGTGCCGGACAACGATGCCGTGGTAAACGACGTCAAAGTGTCCAATTACAATCCCGGCAAAAAACTGGCATTGACTTACCATAAATTAGAGGGCGCCGGCGGCCTGGGCGCGGACATCCAAGTCAAAGACCAGAACCCGCAGTCCTTTTCGTTCTCCTTCAACAATCGCGGCACCAGCTCGACCGGACGGTTTCGCCTAGGCGTGGGTTATCAACACGCCAATTTATTCGGCCTGGACCACGTGCTCAACGTAAGCTTTTCGGCTTCGCCGGAAAACGTGGAAGGCATAAAACAATACGGCGTCAACTACATGCTGCCCATTTATCAAACCCGCGGCTGGCTGAGCGGCTACTGGTCCAAGTCCGACGTGGACGTGGGCGCGGTGGGGGATTTCAACATTACCGGCAGCGGTGAAATGGGCGGCCTGCACTATCAGCAGTTCCTGCCGCAGATGAAAGGCTATGAACACTGGGTCGACGTGGGTTGGGACGATAAATTGTTTACCAACACCGTGTTGTTCGGCCAGGAAAACGTCGGTACCAGCGTGCGCAGCATGCCGGTCAGCGTGACTTATCGCAGCGACATCAACGGCGCTACTTACCACTCCAGCGTCAACCTGGGTTGGGCCAAGAATATTCAGGGCGGCACGCTGAACGATGCCGCCGCCTATATGGGCAACGGCGGCGCCAAACCGGACTGGGATGTCTGGCGTTATGGCATGAACATGGATTTCCGGCTGCCGGCCAGCTGGATGTGGCGCCACCAATACAGCGGCCAATACAGCACGCAAACCTTGATCGCCGCCGAACAACTGGGCCTGGGCGGCTTATCGAGCGTGCGCGGTTATTCGGAACGTGAAACCGGCGGCGACGTTGCCAATCTGTACAAATCCGAGGTATGGACTCCCCAGTGGTATCCGGGGGTTAATTTTCTGGCCTTCTACGATCAGGGACATCGCTTTTTATACAACCCGCAGCCCGGTCAAAATTCTACGGAATGGCTGCGCAGCATCGGCGTCGGCGCGCGCTGGAGCTGGCAAAACAACGTGACCACTTCAGTGGATTTGGCGCAGGCGCTGGATGAAGGGCCCCAGACCAAACGCCACACCGGCAAGGTGCACGCGCAAGTCATGATCCACTTTTAACCGGAATTTTGCAGGGGGATAAGCCAATGTTTAACCGAACCTATCATCCACCCGGTTCCAAGCGCCCCTTGGGGCTGTTGGCCGCTTCTGTATTAGTATGCCTTTATGGCGCTTCGGCGGTGGCGGGCCCATCCGGCCCGGTCATTGCCCACGGCACGGTCGGCTTTGACGCCAGCCAGCCCGGCAGGCTGAACATCACCAACAGCCCCAACGCCATCATCAACTGGCAGGGCTTTTCCATCGGCCAGAATGAAGCCGTCCGCTTCATCCAGCAAACCGCCAAAAGCGCGGTGCTCAACCGCGTGGTAGGGCAAGACCCCAGCAGCATCCTGGGCACTTTGCAGTCCAACGGGCGCGTGTACCTCATCAATCCCCACGGCATGATTTTCGGCCAGGGCTCGGTCATCGACACCGCCGGCTTTCTGGCTTCGACGCTGGACATCAGCGACAGCGATTTTCTCAAGGGCAACTACGTTTTCACCAGCCACGATGCCCAAGGCATAGAAAACCACGGCCTGATCCACGCCGGTAAAGACGGCAATATCATGCTGATCGCGCCCGACATCAAGAACGACGGCGTCATACAGAGCGAAGGCGGACGCATCACGCTGGCGGCGGGCCGGGAGCTGACCATTTCCAGCCTGGACGCACCGGAAGTGAGCTTTAAGATTCAGGCGGCCAGCGACAAAGTGCTCAACCTGGGACAACTGCTGGCCGACGGGGGCGGTGCCGTGCACGTGTTTGCCGGCACGCTGACCAACAGCGGCGAGATCAGCGCCAATGCCCTGCACATGGATGCCGAGGGCAATGTCGTGTTGGAAGCGCAAAACACCCTCACCTTGCAAGGCCAAAGCCAAATCAACGCGAGCGGACAGGTTGGCGGCAATGTACGCATCGAAAGCACCAGCGGGCAAACCCTGGTCAGCGGCAATATCGACGCCAAAGGCGAACATGGCACCGGCGGCAACGTCCGGGTATTGGGCCGGCAGGTAGGCGTGCTGGATGGCGCGCGCATCGATGCTTCCGGCAAATCCGGCGGCGGCACGGTGCTGATGGGCGGCGACGCTTACGGCGCAAATGCGGCGCTGCGTAACGCCCAAGCCGCCTATCTGAGCCCGAGCGCCGTGGTTTTGGCGAATGCTTTGACGCTGGGCAAGGGCGGCAAAGTGGTGCTGTGGTCGGATGGCGCGACGCGCTTTTATGGCAATATCCAAGCCCAGGGCGGCACCGACGGCGGTGATGGCGGCTTTATAGAAACCTCGGGACACTGGCTTGAAGCTACCGGATCGGCCGACGCTACCGCCGCACGCGGCCGGAATGGCCAGTGGCTGCTGGATCCCGGCGACGTATCGATAGACAACAGCAACGCGGGTTCCATCATTGGGGGTATATTCGAAGCATTGACCACGGGAACCATCGGTACTCAGGTCATCAACAGGACGCTGGACGGCGGTACCGACGTCACCATTCAGGCCACCTCCCTGGCGGGCAGCAAAGGTGATATTTCCGTCGGCGGATCCATCGCCAAAGCGGCGGGCGGAGACGCCACGCTGACCTTGCGAGCGGACAACAGCATCATCATGAATAGCGGAATAGCCATCGGCTCTACGGTGGGCAAGCTGAACGTCGTATTCAATGCAGACGCGGACGCTTCTTCATCCGGCGCCATCGACATGGTCAGCGGCTCGTCCATCAGCACGAACGGCGGCAACATCACCATGGGCGGCGGTGCCGACCCACTTTTGAATGACGCCTATGGAACCACGGCGCATGCATCAGGAATTACACTGACGGGCGCCACGTTAGCCGCGGGTGCCGGCAATATCCGCTTGCGGGGTAATGGCTTCGGCGGAACGCCGTTCAGCGACGGCGTCCACATCGACGGCGGCTCGATCACCACCACTACCGGCACTATCGATGCCCGGGGCTGGGGCGGTTCGTCCCAAAACAACAGCCGGGGACTTAATCTAACCGGCGGCGCCCAAGTCTCCAGCAGCGGTGGCGCTATTAACCTGCAGGGCGAGTCGCAAGGCTTGGCTGGTTCCATCAAGGATGGCGTACTTATCGCTGCCGGCAGCCAGATCACCAACAGCGGCGGCGGCTCCATCACCATCGACGGCACAGGACGCGGCGCCGACTACGCGCCCGGCGTCAGCATTACCGACGCCAATACGCTGATCAAAACAGTCGACGGCGACCTCGACATTACCGGTCAAAGCCTTTCCGCCGGGGCCGGCAACTATGGCGTTTATACCGCAACGGCAACGCCCACCATCAAAACAACCGGTACCGGTAACCTATCGATTACCGGCACCGGCGGCGCCGGCGGGGCGGGTGGATACGGCATCAATCTGAGCGATGCGCTGGTGCAAACCCATACCGGCGCTTTGACGCTGACCGGCACGGCGGGTAACGGTAGCGACGACAACATCGGCGTAACCCTCAGCAACAGCACGCTGGCTACCACGGGCGGCAACCTGACGATCAGAGGCGTCGGCAGAGGTTCCGGAGCCAGAAATTATGGCGTCAATGTCCTCGCGAGCAGTTTATCCACGCAGGGCGGCGGCAACATGACGATCATCGGCACCGGGTCGAACGGCACCGGCGAGAATGTGGGCATTTATTTACAAGATGCCGTTTTGCAAACCAGTTTGGGAAACGGCAATATCGATCTGACCGGTACGGCAGGCGATGGCACTGACTCCGGCTCAGGCATCGTCATCAGTTCGGACGCTTCCCCTAATCTGCTTGAAACCGCCGGCGGCAACATCACCCTTACCGGCACTGGCGCAGGGAGTGGAACGGAAAATCACGGCATTTATATTTTCCACGCATCCAGCGGCGCCGGCACCGGCGCACCCGAAATCAACCTCTCTGCGGGTGGTTCCAGCGCTTTGACGCTGACCGGCACCAGCGGCAGCGGCGCAACCGGCTCCAACGTCGGCGTCATCCTCGAAGCGCCCAGCACTCGGCTATCGACAGCCGGGGGCGATTTGACCATCACCGGCACCAGCAAGGGAACTTTCCTTGCCGACGTTTCCGATTACGGAATTTTAGCGAGCAAGACCACCCTGTCGTCAGGCAGCGGCACTTTGACGCTGTCAGGAGACAGCCTGACGACGGAAGGCTTGCGCGTCAACCTGGCCAGCAACATAGGCGACGCCAATCAAACCGGTCGCATCGTACTACAAACGCGCACGGCACGTACCGATGTGGAAGCGGACAGCATAGCGCTGGAGTCCACCATTGCCGTCCAAGGCAAGGGCGACCTATTGCTGCAACCTTTGGATGCCGCCACGAGCATCGGCGTCGCCGGTGGGAAAGGCATTTTCAACGTGGACGCAGACGAACTGACCACCCTGCAACCCGGTTTTGCCAGTATCACCATCGGCCGATCCGACGGCAGCGGAGCCATAACGTTCGGCGATGGCACGGGAACCGGTTTCACCTTTGCCGACAACCTGGCGTTGCGAAATCCGGGGACGGGCAGCGGCGGCATCAGTTTTCTGGAACCATTGAGCGTGGGAACCCGTGATCTCGAGTTAGATAGTGCCGGCACCGTATCCCAAGCTTCGAGCGCGGCTTTGACGGCCAATTTGTTGACCTTGAGCGGCAACGCCGGCGCCTACGATCTGAACAAAGCCGCCAACGACGTGGTTACGCTGGCCGGCACCACCGGGACGGTAAACTTCAATGACAGTTCCGACCTCACGATTACCAACCTTAGCGCCACCGGTGGTGATGCTGATGTGGCCGCCGTGGGCAACCTGACGCAAAACGGCATTCTGACCGCCGATCATGCCAGCATGGAAGCAGGCGGTGATTTAACATTCGGCAGCGCTGCCGGCATCAATGCCGCAGGCAGCGGGGACAGCGTAATTTTAGCGGCGGGGTTGGGCGGCGTGTTCACCAACAACGCGGGCAGCGGCCTGATTTCCACCCCCAGCACCGGTCGCTGGCTGGTTTATCTGGACAGGCCCGACAGCGGCCATGTTTTCGGCGACCTCGACAGCGGCAATACCGCCGTTTGGAATACCTTATTTACCCCGCAAACCAGCATCAGCCAAAACGGCGACCGGTATGTATTCGCTTATCAGCCGACGCTCACTTTCACGGCGACCGATACTTTAACCAAGACTTACGGTGAAGATGCCTCCGCCAAGGTGGCCGCCGGCACGCCCACGGTTTCCGGCTTTGATCCCGGTGTTGCGGGGGCTTATCTCCCGGATACAGCCGCTACCGCATACAGTGGCACGCCCGTACAGACTTCCACTGGTTCCGCCATCAACAGCGGCGTAACCAATTCGCCCTATTTAATCGACGTCAGCTTATCGGGTGTTTCATCACCCGGCGGCTATGCCCTCGACCCCAAAAGTGGCGGCTCGCTGACCGTTGAACTCTATACACTCAGCCTAACCGGTAGTCGTGCTTACAACGGCAGAACAAACGTGCCGACGAGTGTTTTTGGTTCGATAGATGGCGCCAACGGCGAAACACTGACACTCACAGGACTTGGCTCAATAACGGATAAAAACGCTGGCAACGACAAGGATGTAACGCTGGGCACCCTGGCTTTACAGGATGGCAGTAACGGCGGTTTTGCGGCCAACTACACGCTAAGCGGCGGCACGCATACGTTGGACATCACCCAGGCGCCGCTCAGAATCAGCAGCGAAGATGTTTCGAAAACTTATGACGGCACGACGACGGTTGCCGGAGGCAAGGCCATTCCTGTCAACGGCACACAGTTATTCGGAACGGATAATTTGTCGGACGGTACGTTTAGTTTTACCAACAAGAACGCTGGTCAGGGAAACAAAACCGTAACCGTTGCCGATGTTACGCTGAATGACGGCAATAACGGCGCCAACTACGATATCAGCTATGTCAGCAACACCAGCAGCACTATCACCCCATTCGCCGTCAGTTTGTCCGGCAATCGCGTCTATGACGGCACCAAGAACATAACCGCCGGCGCATTCACCATGGAGCCATTGGTGGGTTTAGAAAAGCTCAATCTGACAGGCGTAGGCTTCGTCGCCAACAAACACGTCGGCGCAAACAAATTATTGCAACTGGGTAACTTGAAATTGCTGGATGGCGGCAACGGCGGATTGGCCAGCAATTACACACTGACTGATGCCGCCTCCGTGCATGGGGTCGAAATCACCCCGGCCGATCTTAAACTCAGCGTCGCCAGCCTCAGCAAATCCTATGACGGCACCACATCAACACCGAACGCCGAACCAATCGCCGTCAACGGCACCCAATTATTTGCGGACGACAGCTTGTCCGGCGGCACAATTGCATACTCCGACAAAAACGCAGGAAATAACAAAACGGTAACAGTCGCCGACGTTCTGGTTAAAGACGGCAATAACGGTAAAAACTACAACGTCTCGTACATCGAAAATACCAAAAGCACCATCACGCCATTTATCGTCGACCTGTTCGGAAGCAGAGCCTATAACGGCACCAAGGTGGTGACTGCCGATGCCTTTGCCATGGGACCATTAGTAGGCACAGAAAAGCTCAATCTGTCCGGGGAAGGCTTTCTCGCCAACAAACACGTCGGCGGAAACAAACCGTTGCTACTGGGCACTTTAAAGTTGTTGGATGGCGACAACGGCGCACTCGCCGGCAATTACACGCTGAACGATACCACTGCCGTGCATAAGGTCGACATTACTCCGGCCGAACTTAAGATCAGCATTGCCGATCTCAGCAAGCCTTATGACGGCACCACTGCGGCTCCGAATGCCGAACCGACGGTCGTCGAGGGAACCCGGTTGTTCGCTGACGACAACCTGTCCGGCGGCACCTTTGCGTACACCGATAAAAACGCGGGACTGAACAACAAAAAGGTAACCGTGGCCGACGTGAGGGTTAATGACGGCAATGACGGCAATAACTACAACGTTACGTTTATCGAAAATACGACCAGCACCATCACTCCGGCGGCACTGAAACTCAGCAGTAAGGACGTCACCAAAACTTATGACGGAACCACCGTAGCCGACGGCGAGGCAGTTCCAGTCAAAGGCACGCAGTTGTTTGGAGAGGATAGCGTCTCCGGCGGCACTTTTGCCTATGTCGACAAAAACGTCGGTTTGGGCGACAAAATCGTGACCACTGCCAATGTACTGATCGATGACGGCAACGGCGGCAACAACTACAACGTTACATATGTCGACAACACCACCAGCACCATCGAACCTTTCGTAGTCAACCTATCCGGCAGCCGTACCTATAACGGTACGGAGAACATGGATGCCGCCGCATTCAGCATGGGGCCGCTGGTCGGCACTGAAACGCTCGGGCTTTCGGGGGTTGGCTTGCTGGCAGACAAGCACGTCGGCAGCAACAAGTCCGTCACGTTGAACACCCTGCTGTTGCTCGATGGCGACAACGGCGGGCAGGCCAGTAACTACAACCTGACCGGCGGCACGCATACCGCCACCATCACTGCCGCTGATCTTAAGCTCAGTATCGAAGACGTCAGCAAAACCTATGACGGCACAACAAGCGCAGAGGGTACACCCAAG
>SCQD01000102.1 GCA_004299145.1 Methylococcaceae bacterium
ATGAGGCTGAGTGTAGGATTTTCACGACGACATCGTGATAATTCATATATAAATCAAAGACTTATTATACAACGCCGCT
Organism: Methylococcaceae bacterium; assembly: GCA_004299145.1. Lineage (GTDB taxonomy): Bacteria > Pseudomonadota > Gammaproteobacteria > Methylococcales > Methylococcaceae > Methylogaea. Next base: position 80 of record SCQD01000102.1, read on the forward strand.
ATGTTTTTGGGTAGTGGCGAAATCTGACAAAGTAGAATTAACTACAACTGGGCTGCCAATGGCGTGGCATTGGGTGCACATGGATCGTCTTTGCTCTTGGCCGAAACTCATGTCGGCAAGGTCATCACCTGCCAAGTCACGTATGTTGATGGCTCAAACTCCACGGAAAACTTGACCACATCCACATATACCCCGGTTTCACACAAACCGGTCTTCACCATGAAGGTCAATGGGGCCACTGTCGCAGCGGGTACGACGGTGAAGTTGGGTGACGTTTGCACTATGTCCGTCACTGACCCTGACGGTATCGCCAGTTCGGTGACATTCAAATGGTACAGCGGCGCTGGGGTGACATTCTCCAACACCAGCTCGGTGACTATTGTCGACACGATGCTGCAGGCGGCATCGTTCTATATGCATGGCTACGCCCGATGGACCGACAGTGTTGGTACCGATGAGCTTGTTGGTGGGTATCTGATTGTCCCCGCAAAAGGTAAATGACAACGCGTAGCGCGTAGGGCGGAACGCGGTAGCGGTTCCGCCGTTCGGGGTTTCTCGCGATACCTTCGGCGGAACCGCTGTTGCGTTCCGCCCTACAACCTACAACCTACAACCCCGGGAAAACCATAAGGGCAAGGACGCCCACCCATCCACTATTTCCCCCGGAGACTCCCATGATTACGAGCGATGCTTGTCTGAGTCGTTACGGCGACCCCGAAAACGAGCACAACATGCAGGTGTGGCACGCGCCCGCGCCCCTGATGGCCGGCAAATTGCCGGCGAAAATTTATTGCAACCGCGACTTGATCGGCCCGCTGGAAGCGGCCTTCGGCAACGTCATCGAGCGCGGTCTGATCGATGAGATCGACAGTTGGGACGGTTGTTTCAACATCCGCAAGAAGCGCGGCGGAACGACGCACAGCCTGCACAGTTGGGGGATTGCGTTCGACATCAATGCCGCCGGCAATGCCTTCGGCAAGCCGCCGACGATGTCGCCCGCATTGGTCGCCTGCTTTACGGACGCCGGTTTTGACTGGGGTGGGAACTGGAGCAAGCCGGATGGCATGCACTTTCAGTTGGCCAAGTTCCCGGAGACGGATTATGGCCAGGCGTAACAGTCCGCCACGCCGAGCATCGGCGTGGTCGTATGTTTTGGCACGCGCACAGGAGGCTTCGACCGTGCGTGGGCTGGTTTTGCTGGTCACCGGCTTTTTAGGCGTGGCGCTGACGCCCGATCAGCATGACGCCATCGTGTCTGCCGGCGTGGCGCTGGCGGGCGTGGCCGGGGTGTTTTTGCCGGATAGGTTGGCGTCATGAGTGCGTTGAAATTCTTGTTGTCCGCTTTGTCGTTGCCGCAGTTGCCGACGGCTGGCGTTTCGTTGCTGGATTGTCGCGCGTCCTCTGTCCGATGCTGTCATCGTCGGCGCAGCCGGTATCAGGTGCGAGGATGGTAGCCGGTTTTGTCGTCATGAGAGGGTGTTTGAGGTCGCCCTCACCCCAGCCCTCTCAGGAAGCCTTAGTGATTCCGCTGCGCGGCGGCTTTCCCGAGGGGAGAGGGAGCCGGAAGGTGCGCGGGTGGTAGATATTTTTGACCAGGCGGCAGAGCGGTGCGAGGCCGATACCGCGCTGGCCATCGCCCGGCAACTGGCCCAGCCGGCGCTGGGCGTCGGCGAGCAACGGCTGAACCCGGACACGGGGGAGGTGCTGTGCTTCGAGTGCTGGGAGGAAATCCCCGTGGAACGGCTGATCGCCGTGCCGGGGGCGAATTTGTGCGTGTCGTGCCTGACGGTGCTGGAGCAGCAGCGGCGGGCGCGGCGCGTTTGACCGGGGAAATGGGCATGACGATACCATTCAGTTTTTCAGAGATTTTGACGCTGTTGCTGGGCTTTTTGGGGGTGCTGATTGCCGCCGGAAAGCTGCTGTTCGGCCAGTTCGAGCGGCGCATGGGCGAGCGGTTTACCAGCATCGAAACCACGCTGGCCACGCATATCGCCGATGAAAGCCGGGCGATGACCAGCTTGACGCAAATCGAGCGCACGGTGGACAAGCGCATCGACGAGCAGTCCAGGCGCTTGGGCGAAATCGAGGCCCGCGTCATATCACGCGCCGATCTGGACAGGATGCACGACGCCTTTAAGACCGACGTGGGCGAGCTGCACGAGAAGTTCAATGCCGGCAATCAGGATGTGATCGACCGGGTGCACGATGTCGACACCAAATTATCGGAGCTGGCGGGCGCTTACAAAATCAACGAGCAAATCCTGCGCTCCATTCAGACCAGTTTGATGAGGGTACACCCATGAACGCCGCCATCCGTATTGCCCAGGAGATGCGCCGACTGGCTATTTTGTTGACCTTGTCCCTGTCCAGCCAATACCGTCAGCCGTTGGCCGTGCTGCATCCCACGTTGATCGAAATGGGCCATTCCATCAGTGACGCCAGGTTGCGCGGCGATGTGTCGTGGCTGGTTGAAACCGGGCTGATTGCATTCGATGAGGCCAGCGAGGTGGCGACGCTGACGATGTTTGGCCGGGATGTGGCGCTGGGCACGGCGTCGGTGTCCGGCGTTGCCAAGCCGCGTCCGGGGGATTGATGGCCCACGGCGAGGAAACGCGGCGACGCTTGCGTAAGTCCTATATTTTCGACGGGCTGGAACTGCCCGCCGCCGCTGCGGCTTGCGGCGTGCCTTTGCCGACGGCGCGCCGCTGGAAGCGGGAGGCCATCGACGCCGGCGATGATTGGGATAAGGCCAGGGGCGCGCAGTTGCTGGCCGGCGGCAGCATCGAAGAGGTGTTGCGTCAGGCGATGGCGGGTTTAATGCGCCAGGTGCAGGCGACCATTCAGGCGGTGGAGGACGATGGCGCCATGGCGCCGGCTGTTAAGGTGCAAATGCTGGCCAGTTGCGCCGATTCCTGTGCCAAATTGACCGCCGCCATGCGCAGGATGATGCCGGAAACCGACGCTTTGGCGGTGCGGATGGAGACGATCAAGAAGCTGGGCGAGTTCATCAGCGCCGGCTATCCGCAGCATCGGGAGGCGTTTTTGGAGATTTTGAAACCGTTTGCGGATGAGGTGGCGCGTGGCTAAAACCTCCGCCAAGTCCTTCCTCAAAGAACTGGAGCAGTTTGCCGAGAGCTACCGGCAACGCATTGAGGCGGATGTCGACGGCTTTGACGCCGACCCTGCCGCCTCCCGCGCTCGGCGGGATACGGCAGTGAAAAACTTCGAGTTTTTTGCGCGCACGTACTTTCCGCACTATGTCAAAAAGCCTAATTCCAGGCTGCATGACTATCTATACCAAGTGCTGCCGGAGATCGCGGGACCGGCGCCCTCACCCCCATCCCCCAGCCCTCGCTGCGCTCTCCCAAAGGGAGAGGGGGGCGAGCCGCATTCCGCCGTCCCTGGCGGGTCTCATTGCTTGGCCATCGCCGCGCCGCGTGGCGAAGCCAAGTCCACCATCACCAGTCAGTTGTTCCTGTTGTGGTGTGTCGTTACAGGCCGCAAGCGCTATCCGATGATCGGCATGGACGCCTTTGACCAGGCAGCCATCATGCTGGAGGCCATCAAGGCGGAACTGGAGTTTAACCCGCGTCTGGCGCTGGATTTCCCGGAATGCTGCGGCAAGGGCGGCGTGTGGCAGGCGGGCGTGGTGGTGACGCGCAACAACGCCAAGATCGAGGCGGTGGGCAGCGGCAAGCGCATTCGTGGCCGCCGCCACGGGCCGCATCGGCCCGATTTGTTCATCGGCGATGATCTGGAAAACGATGAGAACGTGCGCACGCCGGAGCAGCGCGACAAGCTGCAAGGCTGGCTGACCAAGGCGGTGCTGAAGCTGGGCGGGGCCGGCGATAAATTCGACGTGATCATTATCGGCACCATCCTGCACTACGACAGTGTTTTAAACCGTCTGCTGAAAAATCCGCTGTGGCGCTCGGCGAAGTTCAAGGCCGTGATCCAGTGGCCGGAGCAGATGACGCTGTGGGATCAGTGGGAGGAAATCCTGCTGAGCCAGGGCGAAGCCCAGGCGGATGCGTTTTACCGGCAGCGTCAAGCGGACATGGACGCCGGCAGCGAGGTGAGCTGGCCCGCCGGCCGTCCTTTGGCGGCGTTGATGAAAATCCGCGCCAGGGACGGCCATGCGGCGTTCGATTCTGAGCTGCAGAATGACCCGCTATCCGACGATGACGCGCCGTTTGCGCTGTGCCTTTCCAAGCCCGGGGTTTTTTGGGTTAACCGCCTGGCGGAGTGGGTGTTTTATAGCGCGTGCGACCCGTCGCTGGGCAAGCACGGCGCTTCCCGCGATCCCTCGGCGCTGCTGGTGGGCGGCTTCAACCGTCAAACCGGCGTGCTGGACGTGGTGGAGGCGGCGATCAAAAAGCGGCTGCCGGACAAGATCATCGAGGACATTATCGACCTGCACCGCGAGTGGCGCTGCGTGTTGTGGGTGGTGGAGACCGTGCAATTTCAAGAATTCTTGCGCACCGAGCTGGTCAAGCGTTCGGCGCAGCGCGGCATTCCGGTGCCTGCCCGCGCCGTGCAGCCCAGCACGGACAAGCTGCTGCGCATTGAAAGCTTGCAGCCGCACATGACCAACGGTTTGATCCGCCTGCACCCCAGTCAGCACACGCTCATTGAGCAGCTGCGCCACTTTCCCAAGGCGGACCACGACGACGGCCCTGACGCGCTGCACATGCTGTGGATGGCGGCGGTGTCGGGGATGAATAAAACTTACCAAGGAGCCCGTGTGTCATGGCGATAGCCCGCAATTCCGATCAATTTCTGTTGGACGCCTATACCGGCCAGGGCGGCTTTATTACCGGCGCGTATCTGGTGCAGCATCATAGCGAGTCGAGCGAGGCGTTTGCTCGCCGTCAGGCGCTGGCGGTGTATCCCAACTTTGTCCGAAAAATCGTGGATGTTTATCTGGGATTGTTGTGGCGGCAAGCGCCCAGTCGTGACGCCGGCGAGGCGTATGCCGCTTTCGCCGTGAATGCGGATGGCGCCGGGCACAACCTGGATTACTTGCTGGCCAGCTATCAGCGCTTGGCCATGCTGCTGGGTACGGTTTATGTGATTGTGGACAAGCCCATCACGCCAAGCGCCACGCGCGCCGATGAAAAGCCGCCCTATATCGCGCACCGGTTGCCGGCGCATCTGGTGCGTTCATCGGTGGATTCGTCCGGCGTGTGGTTTTCCGTGACGTTTTCCGAGATGTCGGACGGGGCCGCCGTTTATCGAACCTTTACCCGCACGGGTTGGGTGCTCAGCGAGGACGCGGCGGGGACGCGGATTATCGCGCAAGGGGAGCACGGGCTGGGCCGCGTGCCGGTGGTGGCGCTGCATTCGGCCTATCCGATCAATCCCACGGATAAGCGCGCCATGAGTTGGGTTTTCGATCTGGTGCAGCTCAATTGGTCGCTGTACAACATGGAGTCCGGGTTGAACGCGCTGTTTCGCGATCAGGAGTTCAGTGTATTTGCCATGCCGGTTTCCGACGGTACGGAACGCGAGCGATTGCAGCAGGAGGGGCTGGTGTTGGGCACTCAGAATGGGCTGCTTTACGACCCGGCGAACGGCGGAGAGCCGAAGTTTATTGCACCGCCGGATGGTCCGGTCAAGCAGCATATGGAGAAAAATGCCGCCACCGTTCAGGATTTGTACCGGATTGCGAACCTGGAGTTTGTCGGCGGGGTGCAGCAAAGCGGCGTTGCGCTGTCGTTCCACTTCCAGGAGGCGAATAGCGCGCTGTCGACCATGGCGGACCTGTGCGAACAGGCGGAGCGGGAAATCGCGCAGTTGGTGCACGCTTGGCAGGGGCAGGTGTTCGAAGGTCATATCGCCTATCCACGGGATTTTAATTTGACGGACGTGGCGCAGGCGTTGACGCTGGCCATGGATGCCGTCAGCTTGAGCCTTTCGCCCCGATTCGACCGCGAGTTGAAAAAGCGCCTGGTCAAGCAGATTTTAGGCAGCGATACGGCGCCCGACGTGCTGGCGGCCATTGATGCGGAAATCGACGCCGACGGCGATGTGTATGGGGATCGGGTAGCGCAGGCGGCGGGAAGCGCTGGGCCGTGAACATTAATGTTGTTGATTTGACCCGATTCCGCGACCGTAAACAAATGGACCGGAAGCAGCAGGATGTGCCGAGGTTAACCAAGGAGGGTCCGGCGCTATGTCTGGCTTGTAGGCACGAATGGGTAGCGGTGGCGCCAGTCGGTACGGATTGGCTGGAATGTCCAGGCTGTGCGCTGTCGAAAGGGCGCTTTCGAGGGCCGACATACCCGGAGCATGATCAGATTTTTATTTGCGAATGCGGCAACGATTTGTTTGTGTTGTCGCGGCAGCACGGAATGCTGTGCCCGAACTGCGGGCTCTGGCAGCGCCCGTATGACTGATTACGACGCGCTCTATCGCCGTCTGTGGCAAACCGTGCAGGCGCGGGAGGGACGAATCGATGAAAGCGCGGCGCTGTTTGCCGCGTCCCTGGTGCAGGCCGCGCGGGCGGAGGGCTGGCAGCTCGGGCCGGAGTCGGAGGCGGTGTTGGCGGCGTATTGGAGCAGCGTTGACGGCCATTTGCAGGCCGGTATCAGCGATGCCATTGCGGTGGTCATGGCGCCACCAGCCAAAGCCGTCGCTGCGGTTTCCACCGGTGCGGCAGAGTCTGTGGCGGGGTCCGGCGGAACCGCTGCCGCGTTCCGCCCTACCTTGCAATCCGATACCGTGCTGCGTTTGACCGAGGAGGCGTTTTCTCAGCGCTGGCAGGACGGCAAAAATCTCTCCAGCCGGCTGTGGGCCTGGAAGACCGAGATGCGCGCGGGGGTTGAGCGCGAGCTGGCCGCCGGCGTCAAATCGGGCGCCGGTGTCAATCAACTGGTCTACGACATGCAGCGCGCTATCGAAAAAGCCGGCTCGAAGTTTGAAACCGTCTACGTCGATGCCGAGGACTGGGTGTCCGATCTGGCCGGCGCGGGCAGGCGGTTGATTCATAACCCGGAAACCAGGGCGGAGTGGGAATCCGTGGTGCGCCAAGCCCGGCGCCATATGGACTTGCTGAAGGAGTCCGGCACGCGCCACGCGGCGGTTAAGGCGTTCCAGGCAATATCCAAGGCCGTCAAGCTGGGACGCGAGGATTTGCTGGGCAAGGCGCTGAAGTGGTGGGCTTACGATAAGCAGTTGTACTTGTTGAAGCGCATCGCCCGCACCGAGATGGCCACCGCCGCGCACCGGGCGGTGATTGCCGGCGCCGAAAACGACGCTACCATCATCGGCTTTCAATGGCGGCTGTCGGCCAGCCATCCGGCACCGGATATCTGCGATTATTACGCCAATATCGAAATGGGCTTGGGCCGGGGGGTATGGACCAAGGATGCCGTGCCGCGCCACAAAGCCCACCCGCACTGCATGTGCCTGTTATTGCCAAGGGTGACGCCGGTGAAAACGAAGGGTAGCGCGAGTTACGCCGATTTTATGCACAATCTGTCGCCGGAGAAGCGGGCGGAGCTGTTGCCGCAGTGGGCCAATCGCTTGCACGGCCTGGGGGTGCCGCTGGATCGCCTGGTTCGGCCTGATGGGCTGGGGTTGACGACGCGGGAGGAGATGGCTGCCCTGATGGGCCAGGATAAGTTTCAGGCGGCGGAAGCCTTGGGCAAGGCGCTGTCGGAGCGGCGCTGGCCGGAGAGCCGGATCAGGCCGGGCAACCGGATGAGCCGCGCGACACTGGATGCGCTGGAAGCGCATTCGTCTGTCCCGGAGGTGCGCCGCTATTTGGCGGATTTGGCGGCCAACGACTATCGAACGCCCAGCCGGACGTGGCATTACTTCAAGTACAAGTACCAGTATGGCGATACCTTGTCGTCACCGGCGGAACTGGACGCCCGCTTCGATACTGTGCTGCGGGATCGTAATGCACGGGTGTATCGTGGCGGCGAGCGGTATATCATTTACTCGGAGCGGGCTGGGCGTTGGGCGATTGTGCAGCCATCCGGCGCGCGCATATCGGTATACCAGCCGACCGATGACGAACTGAAACGTTTGGGAGAACCATTGTGGGCTATCCATATACTGAGCGATTGAGAGGCTACCGCCAGGAGGTGGACTTTTGTCTGGAATTGGGCGAAGGCCCAACCCTGCGACGGGTGCGCGAGGACATTGCCGTGCTGGCCTTGACGCCGGAGGAACAAGCGGAGCTTGTCGACATCGACGCGGGCGCCGTGGAATTTGTGGTCAGTTTGGATGATGTCGCACCCTATCTTTTGCAGGATGACCCCGCTCAACCCTTGAGCCACTGGTGGTGGCACCTGGGTAAGATCCGCGCCGGCACCTACCCCGCCGACCTGCTTCCGCCCCATTTGCGGGCTGTCTACACCGAACTCCCCCAAGCCGCCTGAAGTGCCCGTAGCGCCGCCGAATGGCCTTTGGCGCAACCATGGTCGCGCCTAAGCCCGTTCGGCGGGTGTTAACGGGGGTTTAACGGGGTTTTTGGGGGGTGTATCCGGTCTCTGATTGCCCCGTTTTGTCTGGAAAAGGAAGGAGCTGCGTCGTTCCGCCAGGGATGGGCGGAACCCAGTGCCAGGGAGGGCAAGCCCGCAAGCCGCGTCCATCGCCGATTCGAGCATGAATGTCATCGCAGCGTTCACCTCCATGTGCCTGGGTTTCAGGAAGCCTTAGTTTTTCCGCGAGGACGCGGCGGCATTCGCAGCTTCCACTTCCCTGTGCCTGGGTTCCGCCCATCCCTGGCGGAACGACGGTGATAGCCCCGTTTTTTTGACGCCTTACCGGCCGACAGCGGAAGTCTTTCCGGGCTGCTTTCCCCTTCCCCGGCTGGCATTCTGGCCTCGTGATTTTTTACGAGGTGCCCCATGGCCGATCCCAATACCCCACCCGCCGCTGCCGCCGGCAACGCCGACCCCACTGCTTCAGCAGCGCCTGCGGCGTCTGGCGCTGCTGCCGCGACTCAACAACCTCCTGCCGTTCCTGCCGTGGACGTGGACGCCGCTGTGCAAAAAGCGCTGGCGACTCAAAGCGCTGAATTCGCCAAGCAACTCAAAGAGTTGACTGGGCATGACGATCTGAAAGCGTTTCAGGAGGCCCAATTCAAAAGCCAGAACAGGGTTCAGGAGTTGTATGACGCCGAAAAGGCCGCTTCTCTCCAGCTCAAAGCCAAATACGAACAGGCCCAAATCGGCAATGCCCTGCTGGCCGCCGCCGGCGACGCGGTTGACTCGGAAACCGTACTGGCTCTGCTGGGCGGCAAGGCGGAAGTCGGCGCGGATGGCGCCGTCAAAATCGGCGGCAAGCCCGCTGCCGAGGCGGTCAAGGAGCTATTGGAGAAAAAGCCATTCCTGGCTAAACCGGCGGGCGGCGCCGGTGGCGGCGCTCCGGCCAATGGCGGGGGCGGCGCGGCGAAAAACCCTTGGAGCAAGGATAGCTTCAACCTTACCGAGCAGGCGCGCCTTTTCCGCGAAAACCCGCAAGAGGCCGCAAGGCTTAGGGCGGCGGCGGGGCTTTGAAGCGTTCACATCCTTGTGCCTGGGTTCCGCCAGTCCCTGGCGGAACGACGGGCAATCACCTTACCGAGGCATAACCCATGGCAGTCGTCCGTTTATCCGACATTATCGTCCCCGAAGTTTTTACGCCTTACGTGCAACAGCAATCGCTGGAGCAGTCGGCGCTGTACCGCTCCGGCATCATCGTCGCCGATCCGCAAATCGCCCAGCTCGCCCAGGGGGCGGGCAGCACGTTCAACATGCCGTATTGGACGGACCTGACAGGATCGTCCGATGTGGCGTCGGACGATCCCGCCGTTTTGTCCGTGCCGGATAAGATCGGTTCCAGTCAGGACGTGGCGGTCAAGCACTTCCGCGCCAAGAGCTGGTCGACCATGGATCTGGCCGGCGAGTTGGCCGGCAGCGACCCGGCGCGCGTGATCGCCGATTCCGTGGCCAGGTTCTGGGCGCGCGACATGCAGGCGATGCTGATTGCGTCGTTGAACGGCGTTATTGCCGACAACGCGGCCAACGATGGCGGCGACATGGTGGTGAACGTAGCCACGGATGCAGTCGGCGCGCCCGCCGCCAACGAGAAAGTTTCCGCCGGCCTGCTGTTGACCGCCAAGCAGACCATGGGCGATGCCGCCGGGAACCTGACGGCGCTGTGCATGCATTCGGTGCTGCACACCGAGCTGCAGCGGCAAAACCTGATCGCCTACATCCCGAACGACCAGGCGAATATCGGCTGGGGCACCTACCTGGGTTACACGGTGATCGTCGACGACGGCTGCCCGGCGGTGGTGGGCGCCAACCGCATCACGTACACCAGCTATCTGTTCGGCCGCGGCGCCGTCGGCTACGGCGAAGGCGCGCCGAAGGTGCCGGT
>SCQD01000103.1 GCA_004299145.1 Methylococcaceae bacterium
CCCGCGCGAAGATACCGGCATTAAGGATTTATACCGTGTTGCCGTACCTTCAGCGTTGCGCGGCAAGGTATGGAAAGCTCAATTTACCCATTCATTATGGTCAATCAAAAACTTTGCCGGCATAGGCAGTCTTGCGCCTTTCAGGTACAGGGAATAAGGGGCAAAATTTCGCTTCCGCTTCGGGAACCCGCTCTCATCCGTGGCAATAAAATCCTCAATAAAAATCGACGCGCACCGATCCCAGTGCCATCTGCGTAATCCGCCTTACGGGTTTCCCTCCCGGTTACCACGACCGGGGGTGAAACGCCGAACTATTGACGATAGCCGCCGAATCACCGGTCGCGCGGATACTGAACAATCCCCGGCTTTCCGCCATTTCTTCAGCACCGGCGGCAGCGGTCAACCACGCCACGCCACCGTAAATGACATTGTTGGCATAACGTGGCACCCATTGTTTGATATGGTTCAGCTTTTCAATGAACTTCTTCACATCTTGCGGACGTAGCGTGGTTTTGACCTCAATGACCACCATGGCTTGACCATTGTGCGCCAGAATATCGAATTCAAAGTTGCCGCCGTCCGGGCGCTTGCCTTTCAAGCGGGTCGTGGTATCACCTATCGCTATACCTCGCCGATTCAAAATATTGACTAAATCCCCTTCAACCAGCGATTCCATCAACCGCCCCCACTGGCTGGTAAACAAATCTTCCAGCTTATTCAGTTTGCGGTCCGATGCTTTGATCATGCGATCCGTATCTTGGAACTTACGATCCGTCTCTTCAAACCGCTGCCGGAGCAAACGGTCCGTGTCTTGAAACTTACGATCCGTGTCTTGGAATTTTTTATCCGTTTCCTCAAAGCGCCGGGCCACTTCGCGGAACATTTCCCACACTTCATCATGGGTGACTGCCGTCATCACAGAACTCCTCTGCCAAACATTCGTTCGGCGTCATCATAACACCCGTCTCGGATCGGAGCGCACAGCAACGCATACAAAAATCCCATTCCGATCATAGAGCAGAATGGGGTTACCTCCGGGTTATCTGTAAGCGTCCAACCGCACCACCTGTGACTTGGGGAAAAGGTGTCAGGTTGCATTAGAAAAAATGGCTTTGGCGTCTGCAGTGAGTGCGCGGCGAAACCGCCAAGTAAGCCAGCAGCGCACGCATCTCGTTGTAAAAAAAACCGTCGACGCGGCGGCCGTTCAGGTGGACATCAAAACCCAGCAGCATAAGCTCAAAATTATGAAACAAGAAGACATGGTCACGAACGATGGGCGAACGGTGGCGTTGTAGGATCGAAGATTATGCGGCTGATTCCGGCGCTATTTCACCAAAAAAGCTGCCGGGCCGCCTGATTCAAGCCAAATCGCCTGTTTGACGGGGACACGCCATGAAACGCCATGCATCAATGAATCGTATCTATCGGCTCGTCTGGAGCACTGTCCATAGAGTCTGGATTCCCGTGGCGGAAATCGCGCGGGGACGCAGCAAAGGTTCGGGCCGCAAACTGGCGGCGGCAGCCTTGTCGCTGACCGCGGCGGTAAGCCACGGCGAACCGCTCGGCGGGCGGATTGTTTCAGGCAGCGGCAGCATCAGCCAAGCAGGCGATACCACCACCATCCACCAGACCAGCCGGAACCTGTCCGCCAACTGGCAAAGCTTCGACGTTGCGCCAAAGGAAACCGTCAACTTCGAACAACCTTCGGCCGCCTCCATCGCCGTCAACCGCATAGCCGACACAGACGGCACGCAAATCCTCGGCCACGTCAACGCCAACGGGCAGGTATATCTGATCAACCCGAACGGCGTCGTGTTCGGGGAAGGCGCGGAAGTCAACGTCGGCGGCATAGTGGCATCGACGCTGGACCTGGATGACGCCAGTCTGAACAGCACGACGAAAACTTTCAAAGGCGGCGGCCGCGTTATCAACAAGGGCCACATCCACGCCACCGACGGCGGCTACGTGGCGCTGCTCGGCAACAAAGTCGGCAACAAAGGCGTCATCACCGCGCAGCTCGGCACCGTGGCACTGGGTGCGGGCAGTACAGTCGCCTTGACCTTCAGCGATAACAGCCTGGTGCAGATGCAGGTAAAGCAAAGCACCCTGAACAATCTGGCTGAGAACAAGCAACTGATCCGGGCCGACGGCGGACGGGTGTTCATGACCGCCGGCGCCCGGGACAGCTTGTTGGCCAGCGTGGTCAACAATACCGGCGTGATCGAAGCGCGCAGCGTGGAAAATCACAACGGCGTCATCACCCTGCTGGGCGGCATGGCGACCGGTACCGTCAACGTCGGGGGCACGCTGGATGCTTCACAAATCCCCCCTGCCTCCTCTTTTGCCAAGGGGGGGAATGATATTCCCGCTCCCTCTGCCGCAACGGGGGAAAACGACGTGTTTGTTTCCCCCGCCGCACAAGGAGGACAGCGTGTATCCCCCATCCCTGCAAAAGAAGCGCAGGGTGTACCCCCACCCTTTGGCAAAAAGGGACAGGGAGGATTTAGCTTCGTCGAAACCTCCGCCGCCCACGTGCACGTGGCGAACGACGCCAAAATCACCACCCAGGCGCCTCGCGGCCACAGCGGCACCTGGCTGATCGACCCGGTCGATTTCACCATCGCCGCCACGGGCGGCGACATGACGGGCGCCACGCTCAGCAGCAATCTGGGCGCCGGCAATGTCGTGATACAAAGCACCAGCGGCAGCCACGGCGGCACGGCCGGCGACGTCAACGTGAACGACGCGGTGACCTGGAACGCCAACAAGCTCACCCTCAATGCGCTGAACAACATCAACTTCAATGCCGACCTGAACGGCTCGGGCACTGCCAGCCTGTCGCTGCAATACGGTCAGGCATCGGCAGCCGGCGGGACCAGCAGCTACAACCTGGCTCACGGCGCGCGAATCAACCTGCCCGCCGGATCAAACTTCAGCACCAAACTGGGTAGCGCCGGCGCGAACAAAAACTACACGGTCCTCACCATGCTGGGCGCGGACCAGAACAGCACGACCGCCACCGATTTGCAGGGCATCAACGGCAACCTGGCGGGCAACTACGTGCTGGGCGCGGACATCGATGCGTCGGCAACGGCCGCCTGGAATTTCAGCACGGGCTTTACCCCCATCGGCAATGCCGGCGCCAATTTCACCGGCACTTTCGACGGTTTGGGCCACACCATCGGCAACCTCGCCAGCAATCGCTACAGCCTGCACGACGTCGGCCTGTTCGGCGTGACGGGCAGCTCCGCCGTGATCCGCAATGTGGGCCTGCTGGGGGGCAGCGTATTCGGCGGCAACGGCAGCGTCGGCTCTGCCGGCGTCGGCTACTCCCGCGGCGGCGCCGGCGGCAATGGCGGCAACGTCGGCAATCTGGTGGGCATGAACCTCGGCACGATCAGCAACAGCTATGCCACCGGCAGCGTCAGCGGCGGCCACGGTGGCTATGGCGGTGTCGGCGGCAATGGCGGCAATAACACCGGCATGGGAGGCAACGGCAACGGCGGCGATGGCGGCAGCGGCGGCAACCTGGGGGGCTTGGTGGGGTTGAACCTCGGCAACATCCGCAACAGCTACGCCACAGGCGGCGTGAGCGGCGCCGGCGGCGGCGATGGCGGCAGGGGTGGCAACGGCGAAGACGGCGCCTACGGCCTCGGCGGACTCGGCGGACTCGGCGGCAACGTCGGAGGCCTGGTGGGCAGCAGCTCCGGCACGATCAGCGCCAGCCACGCCGGCGGCAGCGTGAACGGCGGCATCGGCGGCAACGGCGGCTGGGGTACTCACTATTCGAGCAGCGGCCAAGGTGGCGGCGGCGGCAATGTGGGCGGCCTGGCGGGGTTCAATACGAGTTCCATCGGCACCAGCTACGCCACCGGCAACGTGAACGGGGGCAATGGCGGCAACGGCGGCGACGGCACCAACGGCCACGAAACCGGCTGGAACATCGCCAGCAGCGACGGTGGCGACGGCGGCGCGGGCGGCAATGCGGGTGGTTTTGTGGGACTCAACTGGACCGGCACCATCAGCGGCAGTTATGCCAGCGGCAATGTGGCTGGCGGTTATGGCGGCAACGGCGGCAACGGCGGGGCCGGATACGACATCAGCAATACCTTTATTCTGCAAAAACTTCAGGTGGAAGGCATCGTCTTCCTGGTCAGTACCGCGGTAACTTGGCCAATGCCCGGAGTCGGCGCATTGGCGGGGGGCCAGCTGAGCGCATTCATCGTCTCCAAGGCGCTGCAGAGCGCAATAAAAGCGGGCCTTGCGACTTTCGTGGAAAAGTATGGAAACGCACAGCAGTATTACGCCTCCATGGGCATAGGCGGCGCCAACGGCGGCCACGGCGGCGTGGGCGGCAATGCGGGCGGTTTGGCGGGCAAAAGCACCGGCACGATAGACGTCAGCTACGCCGCGGGCAGCGTGAACGGCGGCAGCGGCGGCACCGGCGGCGGCGGCGGCCACGGCGGCAATTCCGCCAGTCTCAACCTGGGCGCATTGGGAACCTTGCGCGGCGGCGACGGCGCTGCGGCAGGCTATGGCGGCAACGGCGGCAATGGCGGCAATGTGGGTGGTCTGGTGGGCGAAACTTCCGCCGCCATCGGCAATAGTTATGCGGCCGGCAATGTGAGCGGCGGTAACGGCGGTGAAGGCGGCGTCGGCGGACAAGGAGGCGAAGGCGGTGTGTACATACCTTCATTATTGGTAGCCGGCAAAGGCGGCAACGGCGGCATCGGCGGCTGGGGCGGCGACGGCGGCAATGCGGGTGGCCTGGCCGGCAAAAACTCTTCCACGATCAGCACCAGCTATGCCTTGGGCGGCGTGAGCGGCGGCAGCGGCGGCTGGGGCGGGCTCGGCGGCGACGGCGGCACCGGCGGCAGCGGCATATGTTTCGGCCCATACTGTTACGGAGGCGCCGGCAACGGCGCCAGTTTCGGCGCCGGCAGCGGCGCCCCGCGCATCAACGGCGACGCCGGCACGGTAGGCGGACTGCTTGGACTCAACGATATCGTCCACGGCGGCAGCGTCGACAGCAGCTACTGGAACATTTCCACCTCGGGACAGCCGGCATCGGCCGGCGGCACCGGCCTGACCAGCGCGCAGATGATGCAAACCGCCAGCTTCACCGGCGGCCTTACCGGCTGGAATATCGCCGGCAGCGGCGGCAGCGGCGCCACCTGGCGCATCTACGAAGGCCACACCGCACCCCTGCTCGCCAGCTTCCTGACGCCCTTGACGCTCAGCGACGCCGCCGATGTCACCGTAACCTACGACGGCTCCCCCCACAGCGCGGCAACCACCGGTATCGCCGGCGTCCTGGGCGCGGCGGCCACGGCGACCCATGCGGGGACTTACAACGGCTACTATTCCACCCAGCAGGGCTATGACATTACCGGCGGCACGCTGACCATCGCGCCCAAGCTGCTGACCCTGTCGGGCCTGACCGGCCTGTCCGGCGTCGACCGCGCCTACGACGGTTCGACGGTGGTCGATCTCAGCTACAGCGGCAGCCCGGTGCTGAGCGGCCTGGTCGGCAGCGAAACCCTGACGCTGTTCAACGCCGGCGGCAGGTTGACCGGCACGCTGGACAGCCGGAACGCCGGCAGCCGGAGCGTCAGCGTGGCACTGGCGGACGGCACGGGACTGGCGGGCAACTACACCCTGCCCACCTTCGGCAACGTCACCATCAGCCCGCGCGCCAGTGTGGCGTGGAGCGGCGGCGCATCCGGCAACTGGTCGAATGCCGCCAACTGGGCGGGCGGCGCCATTCCCGACCACGCCAACGTCAAGGCGGTGACGATACCGGCCGGCGTGACGGTGACCTACGACAGCGGCGTGGCGGGCGCCACCACGCTGAACACCTTGAGCAGCAGCGGCGATCTGGTAATGGCGGCGGGCACGCTGACCGTCGACGGCGACCTCGACACGGCGGGGTATCGGCAGATCGGCGGAGCGCTCAGCCGGCTCAACGTCGGCGGCAACATGCGCGTGACGCAGAGCTTTGCCAAGGCAGCGGGCGCGACCGGCAGCCTGGCGCTGACCGGCGCCGGCGGCACCCTGGCCATCAACCAGAACGCGGGCGATCTGACGTTCTACAACGATCAGCCGATCAAGCTGGGCACGGTAACGGCTCCCGGTAAAATCACGCTGGGCAGTTCGGGCGACATCACCTTCAACGGCAGCGTGAATGCCGCCGGCCTTACCCTGCAAAGCCAAAACTACATCGTCAAGGCGCCGATCAATCTGCCGGCGGGCTTGACCTTTACCACCGCCGACGCGGCGGGCGGCAACCTTAAAAACTACACCGTCATCACCAGCCTGGGCGTGGCGGGCAGCACCACCGGCGCCGACTTGCAGGGCATCGACGGCAGGCTGGGCAGATCCTACGCCCCCGCTTACTACGCCCTGGGCAGCGACATCGACGCCACCGCCACCGCTACCTGGAATGCCGGTGCGGGCTTCTCACCGCTGGGAGCCGGTCGTGACCCGAATTCATCCAACGGACCGTTCCTCGGTATCTTCGACGGGCTGGGCCACAGCATCGGCAACCTCACCATCGACCGGCCAACGGAAACCAACGTGGGCCTGTTTGCCAGCCTGAGTCCCTACGGAGCAACCGTGCAGAACGTGGGCCTGACCGGCGGCAGCGTACACGGCGGCGCCAATGTCGGCGCCCTGGTGGGATACAACAACCTGGGCACAGTCCGCCACAGCCACGCCACCGCCGACGTGAACGGCAACAGCGACGTCGGCGGATTGGTGGGATACAACAACGGCTACATCAGCAACAGTTACGCCACCGGCAACGTGACGGGCAGCGCCGGCAGCTTCGAAATCGGCGGGCTGGCGGGCTTCAACTACTGGATGGACGGCAGCTACGCCACCGGCAACGTCAGCGGCAATACCGACGTCGGCGGACTGGCCGGATACAGTTTGAACGTCAGCAACAGCTACGCCACCGGCAATGTCGGCGGCAATACCGATGTCGGCGGCCTGGTGGGCAAAGCCGTGGACAGAACCTGGACCAGCTACGCCACCGGCAATGTCAGCGGCAACAACAACACCGGCGCTCTGATCGGAAGAAACCTCAGCATCGCCGACAGCAGCTACGCGGGCCTGGCCGGCTCCGCGCAAATGCAGCAACAGAGCCATTTCGCCGGTTTCGATTTCACCAACACCTGGGTGATGTACGAAGGCCACACCACCCCGCTGCTGCGTGCTTTCCTGACGCCGCTGACGGTAACGGCGACGGGGAACCTCAGCAAAACTTACGACGGACTGCCCTCCTATTCCGTCGGCAACGGCATGAGCGTGTCCTATTCCAGCACGCCCGACCCGGCCAAGCTGTTCGGCACGCTGAGCGGCAGCAGCGGCAGCAACGTCGGCAGCTACGCCATCACCCCCAACAGCGGACTCTACTCCAACCAGCAGGGTTACCTCATCGGCTACGGCGACGGCAACGGCACGCTGACCATCAACCCGGCCAACCTGACTTTGAGCGGCACGCGCAGCTATGACGGCACCACCACGGTGGCCGGCAACACGCTCACAGCAGTGGGCGTACACGGCGAAACATTCTCCGTCACCGGCGCCGGCGACGCCGGCAACCTGAGCAGCAAAAACGTACAGACCGGCAGCACGCTGAGCAGTGTCGCCGGCTTGTCGCTGGGCGGCAGCGGCAACGGCGGCCTCGCCGGCAACTACAACGCGCTGAGCACGGCCGGCAGTTCGTTCAGCATCACGCCCGCCGCGCTGGCCTTGACCGGCGTGAGCGCGGACAAAGTGTATGACGGCGGCACGGCCGCCACCTTCACCGTGACCGGCACGCCGGCGATCTCCGGCGTCATCGCCGGCGACAGTGTCACGCTGGGCGGCAGCAACGGCAGCGGCGTATTCGCCGACAAAAACGCCGGTACCGGCAAGCCCGTGCTGGTAACGGGCGGCTACAGCCTGGGCGGTACGGACGCCGGCAACTACGTGCTGACCAGTGCCGCCGACATTACGCCGCTGACCAGCGTGGCGTGGACAGGGGGTGCTTCCGGCAACTGGTCGAACCCGGCCAACTGGGCGGGCGGCGCGATTCCCGATCATGCCAACGTGCTGGCAGTGACGATAGCGGCGGGCAAAACGGTGACCTACGACAGCGGCGTGGAGGGAGCCACCACGCTGAACACGCTGAGCAGCGGCGGCAATCTGCTGATGGCGGCGGGCACGCTGTCCACCACGGGCGATCTGGTCACGGCGGGCTACAGCCAGAGCGGCGGCACGCTCAACGTCGGCGGCGACATGAGCGTGACGCAGAGCTTCGCCAAAGGCAGCGGCGCGAGCGGCAGCCTGCGCTTGACGGGCAACGGCAGCCGGCTCGACATCCACCAAAACACGGGCGATCTGCTGTTCTACAACGACCAGGCCATCAAACTCGGCGCGGTATCGGCGCCGGGCAACCTGCTGTTCAGCACCAGCAGCGGCGACATCGACGTCGACGCCCCCTTGAACTGGTCGACCAATACCCTGACCTTGAGCGCGGCCAACAACATCAATATCAACGCCGACCTGAACGCCTCCGGCAGCGCCGCCCTCGCCCTGAGGTACGGCCAGGGCGCGGCGGCGGCGGGCAATAGCGCCAACTACTTTCTGCACGGCGCGCAAATCGGCCTGCCCGCCGGAACGGCCAACTTCACCACCCGGCAAGGCTCGAACGGCGTGGTGAAAAGCTATACCGTCATCACCGGCGTAGATGCCTTGCAAGGCATGAGCGGCAACCTGGCGGGCAACTACGCGCTGGGCGCCGACATCGACGCCACGGCAACGGCGGCCTGGAATGCGGGCGCGGGTTTTGCGCCGGTGGGGCATGAATACTACACAGGGTTCACCGGCCTCTTCGACGGGCTGGGCCACACCATCGGCAACCTCACCATCAACCGGCCCACGACCAATTACGTCGGCCTGTTCGGCAGCACGGGTTCCGCCACGATCCGCAACGTCGGACTGACCGGCGCCGACATAACCGGATCGCAGAAGGTCGCTGCCCTGGTCGGTTCCAATAACGGCGCCACCATCGACAACAGCTATGTGACCGGCAGCGTGCGCGGGGATTACTCGGTCGGCGCTCTGGTGGGGGACAACAGCGGCATGGTCGGCAACAGCTACGCCACCGCCGCCGTATCGGCGACCGCCTACGGCAGTAGCCGTATCGGCGGATTGGTGGGAGCCAACTACAACAACAGCACCGTAACCAACAGCTATGCCACCGGCAACGTAACCACCGGCCTCTACAGCCGCGAGGTCGGCGGGCTGGTGGGGCAGAACTACTATTACGCCAGCGTCATCAGCAACAGCTATGCCACCGGCAACGTAACGGCCGGCGCGGGCAGCTACCACGTCGGCGCGCTGCTGGGCGGCAACCACGGCGGCTCCTCCTGCTGCGGCACGCTCAGCAACAGCTACGCGGGAGCGGCAAACTCCGCTCCGATGCAGCAGCAGAGCACTTTTGCCGGTTTCGATTTCACCC
>SCQD01000104.1 GCA_004299145.1 Methylococcaceae bacterium
CTTAGTGATACCGCTGCGCGGCGGCTTTCAGGAAGCCTTAGTGATACCGCTGCGCGGCGGCTTTCAGGAAGCCTTAGTGATACCGTTGCGCGGCGGCTTTCAGGAAGCCTTAGTGATACCGCTGCGCGGCGGCTTTCCGACTAATTCTACTTTGTTAGATTCCACCAACAACGTCGTTCCGCCAGGGATTGGCGACTGGTACAGCGGCGAAGCCGAAACCCAGGCACAAGGATGTGAAGGCTGCGGTCTAGCTTTTTCTTTCGAATCAACAACATAGAAACGGCGAACATGGCACGATTCATGTAAGACCTACGGGTAATCACTGATCAGGACTATTGTCATGCAAAGGTTAAACATCGCCATCATATTCGGGATCGTGCTGACCAGCCTGTGCTGGGCGTCGCCGGCCCATGCCGAACGCATCAAAGACGTCGCCTCGCTGGCCGGCGTGCGCAACAACCAGTTGCTGGGCTACGGCCTGGTGGTGGGCTTGCCCAAAACCGGCGACAAAACCCGTTTTACCGGCCAGACCTTGCGCAACATGATGCTGCAACTGGGCATCACCATCCCGTCCGACGTCGACCCCAAATCCAAAAACATCGCCGCCGTGTCGGTACACGCCGATTTGCCGCCGTTTGCCAAGCCCGGTCAACCCATAGACGTCACCGTTTCCTCGGTCGGTGACGCCACCAGCTTGCGCGGCGGCACCTTATTGATGACGCCGCTCAAAGGCGCCGACGGGCAGATTTACGCCATCGCCCAAGGCAATCTGGTGGTCGGCGGCTTGAGCGCAGCCGGGCAGGACGGCTCCAAAATCACCGTCAACAACCCCAGCGTCGGCCGCATACCGGGCGGTGCCACGGTGGAGCGCATGGTGCAGACACCGTTCAACGAAACCGACGACATCGTGCTGAATCTGCACAGCAGCGATTTTTCCACCGCCAGGCAAGTGGCCGAGGTCATTAATAAAGCGTTCGGCGAGGGCAGCGCCCGCGCCATCGACGGCTCCTCCATCCAGGTTTCCTCGCCGCGCGACGCCTCGCAAAAAGTGGAGTTTGCCTCGATGGTGGAAAATTTGACCATCGATCCGGCCGACGCCGCCGCCAAGATCATCGTCAACTCCCGTACCGGCACGGTGGTGATCAACAGCAGCGTCAGGGTGCAGCCGGCGGCGGTGACGCACGGCAACCTCACCGTCACCATCAGCGAAAGCCCCAAAATCAGCCAGCCGAACCCGTTGTCGGGTGGCAGTACCGCCGCCGTGCCCCAGTCCCAGGTCACGGCCAAAGAAGAAGCCAATCGGGCTTTTGTGTTCAAACCCGGCGTCACGCTGGACGAAATCGTCCAGGCCATCAACAAAGTGGGAGCTGCCCCCAGCGATCTGGTAGCCATTCTGGAAGCGCTGAAAAGCGCCGGCGCATTGCGCGCTGAACTCATCGTGATTTAACCATCGGAGGTGCGCCATGAAACCGGCAGGTTCCAGCGCGGCAGATGTGACCGATACCCAAGCGTTGGCGCAGTTGAAAGGCGCCGCACGTTCCCAATCGCCGGAAGCGTTGAAGCAGACTGCCCAGCAGTTTGAATCCATGTTTTTGCAGATGGCCATGAAAAACATGCGCCAAGCCGGGGAGTCCATGGGCAGCAATCTGGCGGACAGCAACGGCGCGCGCATGTTCCGCGACATGCACGATCAGCAAATGGCCATGCAGTTGGCGAAAAAATCCAACCTCGGCTTTGCCGACATGGTGGTCAAGCAACTGGGCAAAGCCCCGGCCAGCTCTGCCGCGCAGCGTAGCGACTCGGGCTTTTTAAAAGCCGGCGCCCCCGCCGCGCAGGGTAAAAAACTCGGCGATTACCGGCATGACACCGTGCGCATGCTGCCGCTGCATAAAAGCGCGGAAGGTTTGCCGATCAAACAGGCGCCGGAAAAAGCG
>SCQD01000105.1 GCA_004299145.1 Methylococcaceae bacterium
TGAACTGCGGCGGCGCGCGTCTGGCGTTCACCACCGACGCCTATGTGGTCAGCCCGCTGTTTTTTCCCGGCGGCGACATCGGCAAGCTGGCCGCTTGCGGCACTTTGAACGATCTGGCGATGAGCGGCGCCAAGCCTTTATTCCTCAGCGCCGCCCTGGTGATCGAAGAAGGCTTTCCGCTGGCCTCCTTGCAAACCGTGCTGACCAGCCTGAACGACACCGTGCGCGCCGCCGGCGCGGCGGTGGTGACCGGCGACACCAAGGTGGTGGAAAACGGCAAGGGCGATGGGCTGTATGTGACCACCAGCGGCATAGGCTTGATCGAACACGGCTTGAGCATAGGCCCGACCGCCATCCGGCCCGGCGATGCCGTGCTGGTCAGCGGCGATCTGGGCCGTCACGGCGTCGCCATCATCTCGGCCCGGGAAAGCCTGGGCTTTGAAACCAGCCTGACCAGCGATTGCGCGGACTTGTCCGGCCTGGTGGCGCAGTTGATCGACGCGGGCTGTGAATTGCACTGTCTGCGCGATTTGACGCGCGGCGGGCTGGCTTCCGCCGTGCTGGAACTGGCGCACGACAGCGGCCTGGACGTGAGCCTGGAAGCCGCCGCCGTGCCGGTCTGCGCGGAAGTACAGGCCGCTTGCGAAATCCTCGGCTTCGATCCTTTATATGTGGCCAACGAGGGCCGCATGGTGTTGTTCCTGCCGGAAAGCCAGGCGCCACAGGCTTTGGCGCTGCTGCGCAGCCATCCTTTGGGCGGGCAGGCGGCGCGCATCGGCAGCGTACAGGGGACGGGGCGCGGTCAGGTCAGTTTGCGGAATACGTTCGGCGGCAGCCGGATTTTGGATTTGCTCAGCGGGGAGCAATTGCCGCGCATTTGTTGACTATAAGGAGGAAACCATCATGACGCGCCTGTTTGTGGCACTGTTTTATCTGCTGTGGGGACCGTCGGCGCCAGCCGGTACGGCGGACTCCCCGGTCGGCCTGTGGCTGGCCGTCAACGACCAGGGCAAGCCCACCGGTTACATCCGCATCACGGAGCAGGACGGCGTGTTGCGCGGCGTGGTGGAACGCGGCCTGCCGACCGATACCAGGCACAGGTTCTGTACGGCGTGCAAGGACCAGCGCAAAAACCAGCGTTTGCTGGGCATGGAGATTATTTCCGGCTTGCAGCGCAATGGCGATGACTACGACGGCGGCGAGATACTCGAACCGTTTTCCGGCAAGGTTTATAACGCCAAACTGACGCTGCTGGACGGCGGCGCGAAGTTGCAAGTGCGCGGCTATCTCGGCGTCAGCCTGTTCGGACGCACGCAGGTCTGGTTGAGGGAGGAGTAGGGGGGGCGGAATTCATAAGGATTACTTTCCGACCTCGCTGATCGATGTAGGGTACGCTGTGCCTACCGTTCGGCGCCATCGAAGGTACGCACAGCGTACCCTACAATTTTGGCTCAACCGATCAGGGAATTTACCCCCTAACTCCAAGTGACAAGCTGATGGCTGTCTGATAGCGCGTCGGATCAACCACACCCGCTTGCTCAAAGCCCACGCGGCGCAAGCGGCAGGAATCGCAGCAGCCGCACGCCCGGCCTTCGGCGTCGGCGGCATAGCAGGAAACCGTATGGGAATAGTCCACGCCCAGCTGGCTGCCCATGGCGATGATTTGCGCCTTGCTGAGGTGGATCAACGGGGTGTGAATGTGGAACTCGCCGCCTTCCACCCCGGCTTTGGTCGCCAGTTGCGCCAGGCGCTGAAAAGCGGCGATGAACTCGGGCCGGCAGTCGGGATAGCCGGAATAATCCACGGCGTTGACGCCGATAAAAATGTCCAGGGCGCCCAACACTTCGGCCCAGCCCAGCGCAAAAGCCAAAAACACGGTGTTGCGCGCCGGCACGTAAGTGACCGGTATGCCGGCCTGGAGCTGTTGAGGTACGGCGATGTCGCTGTCGGTGAGCGCCGAACCGCCGATGGCGTCAAAGCCGATGTGGACGGTCTTGTGGGCAGCGCAGCCCAGCTCCGCCGCAATGCGCTGCGCCGCCTGCAACTCGGCGCGGTGGCGCTGGCCATAATCGAAGCTCAGCGCGTAGCAGCGATAGCCTTGCGATTTGGCCCAGGCCAGGACGGTGGCCGAATCCAGGCCACCGGACAGCAGTACCACGGCATTCTTGGGCGACGGTGAATTCATGCTAGCGTCCAGGTTCGTTCCCCCATAACAGTTTGTGCAGTTGCAGTTGCAGGCGCACCGGCAGGCGGTCGCGCAAAATTTTATCGGCCAGTTCTGTTGGATTTTGCCGACCAGCGCAGGGCGAAAATAAGACTTCGCAACGCCGCGCCAATTCGTAGCGTTCCATGGCGGCTTTGGCCCACTGGTAGTCTTCCTCGTCGGCGACGACGAACTTGACCTGGTCATGCGGCAACAGGTGATCAATGTTGCCGTAGCAATTGCGCTGCGCTTCGCCGGAACTGGGGCCTTTGAGGTCCAGCACTTTGACCACCCTGGGGTCGACGCCGGCCACGTCCAAAGCGCCGCTGGTTTCCAGTGAAACCTCATAGCCGGCGTCGGCCAGGCATTCCAGCAAGGTCAGGCACTCCGGCTGCGCCAGCGGCTCGCCACCGGTGACGGTGACATAGTGGGCGCCGTAGCTCGCCACCCGCTGCAAAATCTGCTCCAGCACCATGCGCGTGCCGCCGCTGAAGGCATAGGCGGTATCGCAATAGTGGCAGCGCAAAGGGCAGCCGGTCAGGCGCACGAACACCGTCGGGCAACCGACGCTGCGCGTTTCGCCTTGCAAGGAGTAGAAAATTTCGGTGATGCGCAGGGTGTTCATCAGAACGGAAGGCGCTGGTGACGCTGGTTCCCAAGCTCTACTTGGGAACCCGGTTCAGGAAGCTCCAGCTTCCCGTCCGACTCCAGCGTCAACGCCGGATCCGCCGAGACACGAAGCTGGATCTTCTGGGGATGGGGTTCCCGGGCAAAACTTGGGAACCAGCAGACGATGATATACTCCCAGCAATTACGACTCATTAGGGCTCGTGGAGGAAAAAATATGGCTACCATTGCTTTTGATACCCACAAATTTATTCGCAAATTGGAAAATGCCGGCTTTGACTCCAAACAGGCGGAAGCGGTAGCCGATGCTTTTCGTGAGGCACACATGGAAGCCGAAGTTGCGACCAAAACCGATTTGCGCGAACTGGAGTATCGGTTGGTCATCAAGCTGGGAGGGATGATGATGGCATCTGTGGCGGTTGTGGCTACCTTGGTCAAACTGCTGTAGCCAACTCAATCAATGCCCTTCTTTTTTCATCTGCTGCAAGCGCGCCTGCGCTTGCGCCACTTTGGGGCTTTTCGGGTAATTATCCTGTAGTTTACGGAAAGCCTCCTGGGCTGCCGCAAAATCCTGGGTAACGTAATAAGCCTCGCCCAGCCAGTATTGGGCATTATCGGCATTTTCCCGGCCGGCATAACTGGCCAGAAAGCCTTTGAACAGCCCGATGGCGTCTTTGTAACGTCCCTCTTTCATGCTGTTGAACGCTTTCAGATAAGCCTGTTTGACGGTTTCCGCATCGGCGACCGTCTCCTGGGCTGGTCCAGCTGGAGCGGCGGGCGCGTCCGTACCCGCGGCGAGCGGTACCGGTTTATTGACCGGCGCGCCACCGGACAATGCCTGCAAGCGTTTGTCCAAATCCAGATACTGTTCGCGCTGTTGCCTTTTCAACTCTTCCAGATCGTGGGTGAGTTGCTCCATGTCGCCGCGCAACAGGCTGAGATCGGAACGCAGTTGTTCCGACTGCCCCGCCATTTCCGTCAAGGCGGACCCGGACAGGCGTTTTTCCAGGCGATCCACCCGTTCGATCAGCGTTGCAACCGTGGCGAAGTACTCATCCGCCGCCTGGGCCGGCAGGACGGCGGCGAGCAGCAAAGCAAAGGCGCTTGCGTACCTGAACATGGCGATCAATGCCCCGCGTAAGCAAATTCAGCGCGGCGGTTCTGGTTCCAGCACTCGTCGTCATGCCCCATGCACAGCGGTTTTTCCTCGCCGTAGCTGACGATTTGCACCTGGCTGTCCGCCACGCCCTGCAGTTTGAGCATATTGGCGACAGTCTTGGCGCGCTGCTCGCCCAGGGCGATGTTGTATTCGCGCGTGCCGCGCTCGTCGGCGTGACCATCCACCGTCACCCGCTGGCTGGGATTGCCCGCCAGAAACTCGGCGTGGGCGGTGACGATGGACACGTATTCCGGCATGACTTCGGCGCTGTCATACTGAAAATAAATGACCCGCTTGGATAAAGGGCTGTTGGGATTGTCCAGATCCGCTGCGGTATAGCTGCCGCCGCGGCCAAATCCGCTGCCGCCGCCGGCGCCATAACCCGACGAAGCGCCCCCTGCGCCATAGCCGGAGGTGTTGGCTAAAGACGAGCCATTGGCGCCGGCCGCGCCGGCATCCTGTTTGTCGCCGGTCGAACTGCAACCGGCCAGGGCCAAGGCCATTATCGCTGCCGTCAAATATATTTTGTTCGTTACCATTGTTGCTACCTCTTACAATAAAAAATAGACATATCCCCGCATATCGTTCCCACGCTCTCAAGAAGCCTTAAGTGATACCGCTACGCGGCGGCTTTGCGTGGGAACGATGAATTCAAGACTCGAAGGCAAAGTCGCGCGCGTTTTTTGGAGTGCGCCGGAAAGCGAAGCGCGACGGCGCTATAGCTTTCGACGCGCTTCGTTTCATACAACTGCCCACCGGTTAAAACGGCGACCACGCCGGTTCGCGCACGTCGTGGGTCTCGCTGGACAAACGCTGGTGTACGTTGCCGTCGAAAGAGACCGCCGATAAATAGCCTTCACTGCCCGCTTTGCTGGCGTACATGATCATACTGCCGTTGGCGGCAAAGCTGGGCGATTCGTCCAAAGGCCCTTTGGTCAACACGCGCATGGCACGGGTTTTCAAATCCAGCACGGCGATGCGGAAACCGCCGCCGCCGTGCACCATGGCCAGACTGCGGCCATCCGGCGAAAACACGCCACGGGCATTGTACTCACCGTCGAACGTCACCCGTTGCGCCGAGCCGCCGCTGCTGGGCGCGATGTATAACTGCGGTCTGCCGCCCCGGTCCGAAGTAAATACCAGGCTACCACCGTCCGGCGACCAGTTGGGTTCGGTGTCGATGGCGCGGTTATTGGATATATTGGTCAACGCTTGGCTTTGCAAGTCCAGTACGTAAACTTCCGGGTTGCCGTCCTTGGACAGGGTCACGGCCAGCCTGCCGCCGTCCGGCGACCAGGCCGGCGCGCCGTTGATGCCAGGCAGGTTGGATACCATCTCGCGCCGGCCGGTGGCCAATTCCTGCACCCAGATGGCGGAAGTTTTGGTTTCGAACGATACGTAAGCCAAGCGCTTGCCGTCCGCCGACCAGGCGGGCGACATGATGGGTTCGGGCGAGGTGACGATGGTCTGCGGCGCAAACCCGTCCGCGTCGGCGACCTGAATGCGGTACAGGCGCTTGCCCTTGTCGCCCATCAGCGATGTGACGTAGGCGATGCGGGTGGCGAAAGCGCCGGGCGCGCCGGTGAGTTGCTGATAGATCATGTCGGCGATGCGATGGGCGGTGCGCCGCAAGTCGGCGGCGCTGCTGTCCACCGTATAAGACAACAACTGGCCGCCTTTCAGCACGTCGAACAGGGTGAACTGGATGGAGTAACCGCCGGCATCGGGGCGCACCTGGCCTATCACCAGAAAGTCCTGGTTCAGCATGCGCCAGTCGTTGAAGCGCACTTGGTCGGGCGAGGTCGGCGTGACGAGCATATTTTCGCGCGGCATGGACTTGAAGCGGCCGCTGCGATTCAGGTCGGCGGAAACCACTGCGGCGATGTCTTCCGGCAACTGCGCGCCCTGGACGCCGAACGGCACGATGGCGATGGGGCTGGCGCTTTCCACGCCTCCGATGATTTCGATTTGCAGCACCGCATGGGCAGGGCCGGATACGCCGAACAAGGCGACCAGGATCAAAATGACGGAAGAAACATAAAGCCGCCGCTCAGCGGTATTTTCCTCGTTCCCACGCGCCGCGTGGGAACGCAGTCTGGGCGCGCCGCGCCCCGCAGCATCCACTATGGCGCCCGCCGTCGCCAAACGGGAGCCATAGCTTACGCGGCGCAGCGCGCCGAAAACACATTCCCACGCAGCGCGTGGGAACGAGAAAGTATGAAGTCGTTTTTGCATGGATTTAACGGGGTCTGAAAGTAAACTCAAATTCACGGAAGACTGCTTGCAATTCAGGTTCGGACGGGATGGGTAAAGGCGAAGCCCGGAGCACGGCCATTTCGGCGGAGCGTTGAAAAGCAGCATCACCGCTGCATTCACCGTCGACCACTTTGGCTTCAGCCACCCCACCGCCCGGCATCAGCCGCACCGCAATTTTACAAGATAACCCAACCTCAGCGGATGACGGCCTGATCCAACTGCTTAGCACTTTTTGCTGGATCGCCGCCGTGGCTCTGGCTATGGCCTGATCCAGCGCGGCTTTATTTTGCTTGGCGGCTTCCGCCTTGCCTTCCGCCTCCAACTGTTCTTTAACTGCCCGTTCCCGGTCAGCCTGGCGTTTGGCGGCCTCGGCGGCTTTGCGCTGGGCTTCTTCTTCCGCCGCCAGCTTTTTGGCGGTCGCTTCGGCCTCGGCTTTGCGCTTGGCTTCGGCTTCCGCCGCTTGCTTTTTGGCAACCGCCTCGGCTTCGGCTTTGCGTTTCGCCTCGGCTTCCGCTGCCTGCTTTTTGGCTGCCGCTTCGACTTTGTGTTTGGCTTCCGCCTCCAACTCCGCCTTGCGTTTGGTTTCCGCTTCCACTTCGGTTTTTTTTCTGGCTTCGTCCGATTTTTTGGCGGTCTCTTCTTTCTTTCTAGCGTCTTCCGCCGCTTTTTGCCGAGCTGCTTCCTGCGCTTTGTTGGTTGCTTCCGCCTCCGCTTGCAGCTTGGCCTGTTCCGCTAGGCGCTGTTGTTCCTCGGCTTTTTTTTTATCGTCGGCGGCCTTTTTCACATCGGCCTGGTGTTTGGCTTCCGCTTCGGCCTGACGCTGCTTTTCCGCTTCCGCTTTGCGCGCGGCCTCCAACTCGGCCAAACGCTTTTCTTCCGCCTGTCTTTGCTGTTCGGCGGCTTCCTGCAAGCGCTTGGTTTCTTCCAGATGTTTGGCTGCCTGCGCTTCGGCGGCGCGGCTTTGCTCGGCCTCTTGCTGTAACCGCGTTTTTTGCTCCTGCAACTCCTGCAAACGCCGTTCCTCTTCCTGGCGTTTTTGCACCAGGGCTTGCTGCTGTTGCTGCTTGGCCAGTTCTTTTTCTTTGAGCCGGTCCATCTCCTGCTGAATCTGGCTTTCGTCGACCGCGCTGGCCTTGATGGTTTCCGGTACTTCCGCCGTGGCGGCCGGTGGGGATGCAACCGGTTTACCAGGCGGTTCGCCGCTGTGAAAACTCAGGAAGAACAGCGCCAGCAACAGCAAGTGCAGCAGCGCGGCCCAGAAAAAAGGTTTTTGATAATGGCCCGAAATTTTCATGGTCCAGCCTCAGTTTCGCAGGGTACGCCGTGCGTACCGTTCCGCGCCGCCGCAGGTACGCACAGCGTGCCCTACACCGATGAGCGAATTCGGACGGTTGATATCGAACATACCCTTTAATTTTCCCGCGACGCGGCGGCTTTGGCAGGCGCCGTTTTTCCCGGGTGAGCGGGTGGAGCGCCATCCGGCGCCGGCGAGGTCATCAAGCCCACGCTGGGCACGCCGGACTGTTTCAATGCCGCCATGGCGGTGACCACTTTGCCGTATTCCACCGCTTTATCGCCGCGCACGTAAACGGCGGTGCCCGGCTTTAAACGCAAGGCCGCCGTCACTTTTGCCGCCAGTTCTTCCGCCGCTACCGGCTGGTCTTCGTGATCGCCCAAATCCACGAAATAGCTGCCGTCCGCCTTGATGCTGATGATGACCGGCGGTTTGTCTTCCGGGGTCTCCACGGTCTTGGCGTCGGCCTGGGGCAAATCCACTTCCACGCCGGTTTGCAGCAACGGCGCGGTGATCATGAAGATGATCAGCAAGACAAAAGACACGTCGATGTAGGGAACGACGTTGATTTCCGCCATGGGTTTACGGCGACCGCCGCGACCGGGTACGTTCATTTGGTCTGCCGCCGCGCTGCGGCATCGCTCAGGCTGCCGGCGTGGGCCTGCCGGTGCAACAGGCTCAGGAACTCTTCCATAAAAGTCTGGTAGCGGCTGGTCAGCTTGTCGTTGACGGTGGCGTAGCGGTTATAGGCGATGACGGCGGGAATCGCCGCGAACAGACCCATGGCGGTGGCGATCAGCGCTTCGGAAATGCCCGGCGCCACCATCGCCAGCGTGGCCTGTTTGACGCTGCCGAGTGAACGGAACGAGTTCATGATGCCCCACACCGTGCCGAACAGGCCGATGTACGGGCTGGTGGAACCCACCGTGGCCATGAACGGCAGGTGTTCGTCGAGCTTGTCGATTTCGCGGCTCAACGTGGCGCGCATGGCGCGCTGGGCGCCTTCCACCACCGCTTCCGGGGCGATGCCTTCCTGGCGCCGCAAGCGGCCGAATTCCTTGAAACCCGCCATGAAAATATTTTCGATGCCGTCGCACTGGTAGTCTTCCGAAGACATTTCCCGGTACAAATCGGCCAGATCCATGCCGGACCAAAAGCGGTTTTCGAATTCGTCGGCAATGCCGATGGCATTGTTCAACACTTTGCGCTTTTCAAAAATGAAGGTCCAGGAAATCACCGACGCGGCCAGCAGGATCAGCATCACCAACTGAACGACAACGCTGGCATCGGCGATGATGGCGAGGAAGGACTGATCAGAGTTCATCTTTCATCCGTTGCAATAAATTATCTGGAATGGCTGTGACCGTAAACGTATCCGCCGCCAGGCAGGCGATGCGCACCAGGGCTTTGCAGAGCACCGCGCCGGCGCCCTGTTGCCGGCGGATTTCCTGCTCGAACATCAGGCTGGCGCGTTTGACCTCCGTCAGGCGGGCGTCCACCCATAACAACTCGTCGAAGCGGGCAGGCTTCACAAAATCCACGGTCATGGATTTTACTGCAAACAGAATGCCCGCGTCCGCCCGCAGCCCGCCATGTTCAAACCCCAAGGCCCGCAGCCTTTCGGTGCGCGCCCTTTCGAAGTAGCGCAAATAAGTGGCGTGATACACCACGCCGCCGGCATCGGTGTCTTCGTAATAGACGCGCACGGGCCATTTAAATCGGTTGCTGTTCATTCGTTATCTGCGTCGCCGACTTGCTGAAACACTTGCGTCAAATCAATGGCAAGGTCAGGGAAAATGCTGGGCACGGCCTGATCATCGCAAGAGTACATGTTGATCAGCTGATATTTTTTGTCATCACCCAAAACAAATTGGTGGATGGTTTTTTCGTACGGATAAACGATCCAATACTCCAGAACGCCGTGTTCCTGATACAGCGCATACTTGGTTTTAATATCCCGCTTCGAGTTTTCCCGGGAAAGGATTTCGATAATCCAGTCGGGCGCGCCCAAACAGCCCCGGCTATCCAGCTTGCGAGGATCGCAGATCACGCACAGATCGGGTTGCACTACGGTAAATACTTCCTGGTCGGCGCACAGGCGATCCGGAAAACGCACGTCGAAAGGCGCATGAAACACTTCGCAGGTTTTGCCCATCAGGTAACTATCGATGGGATGCAGCAGTTTACGCGACAGACGCTGGTGAGCCAGGCTGGGCGCCGGACACATCAGCATGATTTTACCCTTGATGAGTTCCACCGCCTGATCGCAGCGCCAGGTCAAATAGTCGGCATAGCTGTAAATGCCGTTCAAATCCAGTTGAGAAAGTTGTGTGATGCGGGTGGTCATGTATTGGGTTATGCGTCTGCTGACTGGAGTTTTAAGGGTACGCTGTGCGTACCTTCAATGGCGTCGAACGGTACGCACAGCGTACCCTACACGGTGGGCTAGCCCCTGGAAAGCCGCCGCGAAGCGGACTAACTAAGGCTTCTGAACACATCGCTTCGATTCAGGGAAGTTATTTCCAACCAAATCCTAAGCAAACAAATCCTCCTGCGGCGGTGGCGCTTTGGCCGGCTCCAGGCCGAAGTGCAAATAGGCCAAGCGCGTGGCGATGCGGCCGCGTGGCGTTCGTAATATATAACCCTGCTGGATCAAATAAGGCTCCAGCACGTCCTCTATGGTGCCGCGCTCTTCGCTGATGGCCGCCGCCAAGCTGTCCAGGCCCACCGGACCACCGTCGAACATGTCGATCATCACCTTCAACAACTTGCGATCCAGTGGATCGAAACCCACCGGGTCCACTTTCAGCATTTCCAGCGCACGGGCGGCCACTTCGGCGGTGACGTGGCCGTTCGATTTGACTTCCGCGTAATCGCGCACCCGCCGCAGCAGCCGGTTGGCGATGCGCGGCGTGCCCCGGCTGCGCCGCGCCACTTCCAGCGCCCCGTCCGCGTGCATGGCCAGCCCTAAAATGCGGGCGGAACGCTCGACGATGCGGGTCAAGTCTTCCACCGAATAAAACTCCAGCCGCTGCACGATACCAAAGCGGTCGCGCAAAGGTGAAGTCAGCAGACCGGCGCGGGTGGTGGCGCCCACCAGGGTAAACGGCGGCAAGTCCAGCTTGATGGAACGCGCGGCGGGACCTTCGCCGATCATGATATCCAGTTGGTAGTCTTCCATGGCGGGATACAAAGACTCTTCCACCACCGCGCTCAAGCGATGGATTTCGTCGATGAACAGCACGTCGTGCTTTTCCAGATTGGTCAGCAGCGCCGCCAGATCGCCGGCTTTTTCCAGCACGGGACCGGAAGTATGGCGCATGTTCACGCCCATTTCGGTGGCCAGGATTTTCGCCAGCGTGGTCTTACCCAGGCCCGGCGGACCGAAAATCAGCACGTGGTCCAGTGCTTCATGGCGGCCTTTGGCGGCGTGGATGAAAATTTCCATCTGCTCCTTGAGCTCCGCCTGACCGATATAGTCCGCCAATCGCCTGGGACGAATGGCGCGGTCTACCGCGTCGTCTTCCTGGTCGCTTTTAGGGCTGATTAAGCGTTCGGTGTCCATAGTCATACAGATATATCAGCCATGTGGTACGCATTGCGTACCAGAACTCGAAGCGATGGGCTGTCTTTTGCGCAACAATTTTGGGATAAACCTGAATATTTGTGCCCATCGCAGGCTACGGTACGCAATGCGTACCTACATAGTTTTAGCCGCCGCCCGCAACGCCAACCGGATCAAATCTTCGCTGGATTTACCCTCGGCGGGAATATCGCGCACCATGCGGCTGGCGTCCGGCGCTTTAAACCCCAGGGCAATGAGCGCGCTGACCGCGTCCTGCACCGGGCTGGCAACCGCCGTTGTGCTTTCCGCCTTGCTGACCAGACTCACATCTCCCTCGATGCCCGGCAGCCGGTCGCGCATTTCGATCACCAGACGCTCGGCGGTTTTTTTGCCGATGCCGGGCAAGCGCACCAAGGCCGATAAATCGTTGCACTCGATGGCGCGGTGGAATTCTTCGGCGCTGAGCCCGGAAAGTATGGTCAACGCCAGTTTGGCGCCGACGCCGTTCACCTTGATCAGGCTGCGAAACAGGCTGCGCTCGGCCTCGGCAAAAAAACCAAACAGGTTATGCGCGTCCTCTCTAATCGCCAAGTGAGTATAGAGCGTGACGGTTTCGCCCAAAGCCGGCAATTGATAGAACGTGGTCATGGGCGCCTCTACTTCGTAACCCACGCCGCCCACGTCCAGCAATAAAAAAGGCACTTTTTTGGCGATCAGCTTGCCGCGCAAAAAACCGATCATCGCGCCCCCTGCAAACGCGCCATGCGCCGCGCCGTCTGCTGATGGTGAGCGTGGCACAGGGCCACGCCCAGCGCGTCGCTGCTGTCCAGGCTCATATTGACGTGGTTTCTCAGCAGGAATTTCACCATGTGCGCCACCTGAGCCTTGTCGGCATTGCCGTTGCCGACCAAGGCCTGTTTTACCTGCTTGGCGGAGTATTCGTAAACCGGCAAATTGGCGGTCAGCGCCGCGCAAATGGCCGCGCCGCGCGCCTGGCCCAGCTTCAGCGCTGAATCGGCATTTTTATGCATGAACACCTGCTCCACCGCCAACTCTTGCGGCGCGTGTTCGGTTACCACCTGCACAATGCCGTCGAAAATGCGCTTGAGGCGATCCGGGAAATGATCCATATCCATGCGGATGCAGCCCCAGGCCAGCAGCACCGGGCCGGTGGCGCAATCGTCGATGACGCCGTAGCCGGTCACGCGGGAACCGGGATCGATGCCTAGGATGCGTGCCAAGGAGAAAGCCTATCCTCATGTGTAGAGTACGCTGTGCACACCTGAAGGCAGCGTACCCTACGATTATCCAAGCTTCGCCAGAATCTCTTCGCTGATATCTGCGTTGGAATAAACGTTCTGCACGTCGTCCAACGACTCCAGCCGGTCCAGCAGGCGGATCATTTTTTCCGCGTCATCGGCGTCCAGGGCCACGCTGGTGCCGGCGCGCATGGTCACTTCGCTGTTTTCCGGCTGCAACCCCGCCTTCAGCAAGGCATCGCGCACCGTTTCAAAATTGTCCGGCGTGGTCAGCACGTCCAGCGACCCGTCGTCGTACACCACCACGTCCTCGCCGCCGGCATCCAGCGCCGCTTCCATCACCGCGTCTTCATCCGCACCCGCCGGAAAGCTGATGACGCCGGATTTGCTGAACAAATAGGCCACGGAACCGTCCGTGCCCAGATTGCCGCCGGCTTTGGCAAAGGCATGGCGCACTTCCGATACGGTACGGTTACGGTTGTCGGTAAGGCAGTCGACCATCACGGCGATGCCGCCGGGACCGTAGCCTTCGTAGCGCACTTCGTCGTAATTGTCCCCGTCCAGGGCACCGGCGCCTTTTTTCACGGCCCTGTCGATGGTATCCCTGGACATATTGGCGTTCAGGGCTTTGTCGATCGCCGTGCGCAGGCGTGGATTGTTGGCGGGATCACCGCCGCCCACCTTGCTGGAGACGGTGATTTCGCGGATGAGTTTGGTGAATAATTGTCCGCGCTTGGCGTCTTGTGCGCCTTTGCGGTGTTGGATGTTAGCCCACTTGCTATGGCCTGCCATGTGTCTATGCGTCGTTCTAAAAGTGAAACCCGGCAACTAGTCTAACATTTCGCTGCATGGCGGGCAGCTCTGGCGGTCCCCACCCTACTGCAACTCAGTCGATGTATCATGCACAACGCCACGCTACTCCATCAATCCGGATAATAAAACCATGCGCGCTTTAACCTTTATCCTGTTATTACTCCTGACCGTTCTTGAAATCGGCCCGATTCCCATCGCAGGCTTGTTATTGTTATGGGTCGTGCTGTTTCGCCCCCTTTGGTTTTACAACCTAGTCCTGGATATTTACAAGGACGTCATACCCGGCCGGGAAATCGACAACGCACAGCCTCCCTCAAGCAGCAGATAAGGTCAAAGCGGCTTCAAACAGCAACCGGCACGGTTTTATGTAAACGCGTCCTGAGCGTCCACAGCACGGCGCCGGCTATCGCCAGCAGGGTCACGCCTAGCCATGGCCGGTAAAACAGCCAAGCCGCGCCGACGGTGGTCAAGGCAAACGGCACGGCGAGTAAAAACGCCACCAAGCCGACGCCCATCTCCGCGATATCGCCCAGCAACGGAATCACGTCGGCAATCACCGACAGCGGCCCCAGCATCATGCTCAGCCCGATAAACATCAGCAACAGCCCCGCGCCGCGCAATATCCAGGTCAACAGCGCGTTTTCATCCTGAGCTTGCTGGAACATTTCCACCGAACCATGCACCCCGGTCTGGAGCAACTCGATGGTTTCGCCATTCTGCGTGGCATAGGGCTGAAATGTTTTGCCGGCCTGCTGGGCCACCACGCTGACCTGGGTGGGTTTTACCTCGGTAAAAGTAATGCGCAAATCGCCGATTTCCGGCGCATTCGCGTCTTTTCCCGCATAAAATCCGCCTTCGTACCGGTGGACTCGTCCGCGCAGGGCTTTGGGCAACAACTTTTCGTCGTTGATCAGCAGCGCTTCCTGGTCGGCAATGCGATCCACCAGTGAGCGCGACAGCGCAAAATCCCCAAAACTCACTTGCCGCGCCACCCACTCGGCGGATGGATAGGCTTTTTGCGCGGGGTTCTGGTGTTCATGGGCTTTTTTGTATCCCGAAGAATCCAGTTTATCCTCCGACCAGACCTTATCGTAACTGTAAGTCGTGACTGTCTCGGTTTCACCGCCAAGCTTTTTCTCGGTTTTACTGGATGAGCTTTCCTGCCACTGATACATTTCCACCTTGCGGTTCAGCTTAAGCGCCTGGGCGGCAACGCCGAACTGGGGATCCGTCAGCGTTTCGGACGTCGTCGCCAACCCCGTGGCATGCACCAGTTTGCCTTCATGGGCCGGATCAACCGCTGCCGAGGGCAGGCTGATCACAGCTGCGGCACCTTCCTCCAGGCTTTTGGCGGTATGTACCGCCCTGCCCTCGTTCCAGAACAGCAGTGGAAACGCCGCCAGAAACAGCAACAAGCCAAAGATGACGCCTTTAAAAGCACTACCCAAACGGCCCAGCCAGGATTGACCGGTAACTTCTGTATATTGGTCCATCCTCTGTCCTCACACGGAAAATGCAATCAGATAGGCCTGAACACAATAGTAAGTACCTATGGAACCCAGTATCACCATCATGATCACGAAACCCTTGCGCACGGCATCGGCCTGCGTGATCAATCCGATCGCGCCGAAAACCAGGCAAAGCTGTAAAAACAATGTTCCCAGGTCATAACTGTCGCCGGCGACGCCCAGCTTTTCATAAATATCCCGCCATTGCTGGGCACCGGTAATCTGGCCAAGTTTGCCGTCCTGCTCCTGTGCCCAATTTGCCTGGCCTATCGCCGCGGAACCCAATTGTATTTCTTTCATTTCCTTTTCGTATTTATCGATTTTTTTCTGCAAAACCTCAATATTATTGTCCACGGCACTTTTATATTGCGGCTGCAGCGCTTCCGCCCGGGATAAGGCTTGCAGCAATTCGATCTGCCCTTTAAACAGCGCTTGCTTGATACTCTTGGACTGATACCAGTTGTACATCTCGGTATGTTTATTATGCGCAATTTTTTCATCATCCCCGTAACGCCCCGCGCCCAGGTCGTTAATCGCCAGCACGGCGGCAAATATGGCAATGATTAATCCAATAACAAGTTCAAGCCTGGACGTATCACGAATAACTTCTGGTTCTTTTTCTGTCATAGCACTACACCTTGGATTTGGTTGGATAAAACAGCCCTTGCGCATGCTACGGCACGCAGCCGGATATTGCAATTACGGCCCTGGTTTTGCCCGAGGAAAGCGCCGTATCGTCAAACACTGCCGTATATGCCATATAGATTTTCGCGGTCCGGCTGCTATACTGAATTTGAAATAGCCGCTTTTTAGTATTTGAGCTGTTTGTAAATGCTGAATACTTGAGACACTACTTCTTTTGCACAAACCACCCGATAAGGAGTCATGATTATGTCCAAGCAAAACGTGGAAAAATCCCAAAGCAAGGCGCCGCAACCACAAGCCCCCGCACAACCTTACCCCAGCGTTTTCGATGAAATGGACCGTTGGTTCGACGAGGCTTTTTCCCGCCATTGGATGGCGCCTTTTTGGCGTCAACAGTGGGCCGGCATGCCTGACCCCATGTTTGGCGGACGCTTTCCTAAAGTCGACGTCATCGACCGCCCCACCGAGATCCTGGTGCGCGCTGAATTGCCGGGTGTCTCCAAAGACAACCTGAACGTGACGCTCAGCGATAACCGCCTGAGCATCAAGGCCAGCACGCGGCAAGAAAAGACCGATGAGACCGGTCATTTTCACCGCCGTGAATTGAGCCAGGGCGAGTTTCAGCGCACTATCGCACTGCCGTGCGAGGTGGACAGCGATAAAGCCAAAGCCAATTTCAACGACGGCATACTGGAACTGACCATTCCCAAGGTTGAAGCCGCCAAACGCAAAACCATCAAAATCGATTAAACCGCATGCAAATCGACAGCGACGGCAATATGGAACTGTCTGCCGAGGAAAACCAGGCTTTGATGGATCAACTGAACATCGCCCCCAACGACTACGACGACCCTCCCGTGGAAATCGAGCTGCTCAGCCTGCAAAATGGGGTGGCGGCTTTCAAAGCAACCCATACACGCACCGGTAAAACCATCAGGATGGAATTCGATGCCTTGCCATGAAAACCGCAGCGACCTTATTCTCCCCCCCCCAAAAAAAAAGCCCGCTCGACAATCCGAGCGGGCTTCCTGATGCAGCGGAGCCAGTTGAGACTCTCAGCCCAATCCGGCCCGCAAATCCCCGATGATATCGTCCAGATTCTCCAAACCCACGGCGATGCGCACCAAGCCGTCGCTGATGCCGGCACCCACCCTTTCTTCGGGCGTCAAACGGCCATGCGTGGTGGTGGCGGGATGCGTGATGGTGGTTTTGACGTCGCCAAGATTGGCGGTGATGGACAGCATGCGCGTACCGTCGATCACCCGCCAGGCGGCGTCTTTGCCGCCGGCCAGCTCAAAGCTGACGATGCCGCCGCCGCCCGACTGCTGGCGCTGCGCCAGTTCGTACTGAGGGTGGCTGGGCAGGCCGGGGTAGTGTACGCAGCTGACTTGGGGCTGCTGCTCCAGCCATTGCGCCAACCCCAAGGCATTCTCGCAGTGCGCTTTCATACGCACGTTCAGGGTTTCCAAGCCTTTGAGAAATACCCAGGCGTTGAACGGGCTCAGCGTCGGTCCCACCGTGCGCAGGTAGGCATAAACGGTTTTTTCCAGCAAATCATGTCCGCCGACCACCGCGCCGCCGACGCAACGGCCCTGCCCGTCCAGGTATTTGGTGGCGGAATGGACGACCAGATCGGCGCCCAGGCTCAACGGCCTTTGCAATATCGGCGTGCAAAAACAATTGTCGACGATCAGCAAAGCACCGTGCGCGTGCGCCAGATCGGCCAGACGGCGGATATCGGTGATTTCGGTCAAGGGGTTGGATGGGGTTTCCAGCAGTAAAAACCGCGTATTCGGGCGCATGGCCTGTTCCCAGCCGGCATAGTCGGTCAGGCCGACATAACTGGTTTCCACAGCGAACTTGGCGAGAAAATTCTGGAAAAACAGCGTGGTCGTGCCGAACACGCCGCGCGAACACACCACGTGGTCGCCGCTTTTGAGCAAGCTGTAACCCACGGCGGCGATGGCGGCCATGCCGGACGCCACGGCGACGCAGCGCTCTCCGCCTTCCAGCTGCGCCAGACGTTCTTCAAACGTGCGCACCGTGGGATTAGTGAAGCGCGAGTAAATGTTGCCGGGCAACTGGCCGCCAAAGCGCGCCGCCGCTTCCGCCGCGCTGTTGAACACGTAGCTGGACGTGGTAAAAATGGGGTCGTTGTGTTCCTGTTCCGGCGTGCGGCGCTGGCCGGCCCGGATGGCCAGAGTTTCGAGAGCATATGGAGGCCCAGATGTTCCTGCGCTGTTTTTTTCGGCGGATGCGTGTCGTAAGTCCAAGTCTTCCACTATGCATTGCTCCTAATTTAGTTGAAAACAACTTCCCGATTGCGCCTATTGATGTAGGCACGCACAGCGTACCTACAAGGTTGGCTTGGTTAGCCGTAACGCCACGGGACGCGGAACGTCCCGAGATGCATTCCCACGCACAGCCGCCGCGAAGCGGAATCACTAAGGCTGCTTGAGAGCGTGGGAACGATACGGCACACAGCTAAACCGTGTTGCTGAGGTCGAGTATGGAGCTGTACTGCCCTTCCTGATTTTTGGCGTTGTCGGAACGCTTGCAGCTTTGCTGAACCAGGTATTCTTCAGTGACATCGCCGGTAATGTAATCACCGTCGTAGCAGGAAGTATCGAACTGCGTAACCTCGGGATTGCCTTTTTGTACCGCCCGGATCAGATCTTCCAAATCCTGATACACCAGCCAGTCGGCGCCCAGTTCGCGCTGCACTTCGTCGTCGTTGCGTCCGTGGGCGATGAGTTCTTCCGCCGCCGGCATGTCGATGCCGTAGACGTTGGGATAGCGCACCGGCGGCGAGGCGGAGGCAAAATAGACTTTTTTGGCGCCGGCGTCGCGCGCCATTTGGATAATTTGCATGGAGGTGGTGCCGCGCACGATGGAATCGTCCACCAGCAGCACGTTTTTGTCCTTGAACTCCAGGTCGATGGCATTGAGCTTGCGCCGCACGGATTTTTTGCGCATCTGCTGGCCGGGCATGATGAACGTCCGCCCGATATAGCGGTTTTTGATGAAACCTTCCTGATACTTCACGCCCAGGGTGTCGGCCAGTTGCAGCGCGGAAGTGCGGCTGGTGTCGGGGATGGGAATGACCACGTCGATGTCGTGATCAGGACGGATGCGCAGGATCTTTTGCGCCAGTTTTTCGCCCATGCGCAGCCGCGCTTTGTACACCGAAATATCGTCGATGATGGAATCGGGACGGGCAAAATAGACGAACTCGAAAATGCAGGGCGAATAAGTCGGGTTTTGCGCGCACTGACGGGTGTGCAGTTTGCCGTTGTG
Organism: Methylococcaceae bacterium; assembly: GCA_004299145.1. Lineage (GTDB taxonomy): Bacteria > Pseudomonadota > Gammaproteobacteria > Methylococcales > Methylococcaceae > Methylogaea. Next base: position 18,627 of record SCQD01000105.1, read on the forward strand.
TTCGATAAACACCGCTTCGCCGGGCCGTACGTCGCGCACGATTTTAAATCCCAACACGTCCAGGGCCACGCTTTCCGAGGCCAGCATGTATTCCGGCCCCTGCGGCGATTCGCGGGTGCCGAATACCAAAGGACGAATGCCGTTGGGATCGCGAAATCCCAGAATCCCCAGGCCGGTGATCATCACCAGGGCCGCATAGGCGCCGCGGCAACGCTCGTGTACCGCCGCTACGGCTTGAAACACGTCATCCACGTCCAGGCGCAGCTTGTGGCTTTGCTGCAATTCGTGGGCGAATGCATTCAACAGCACTTCGGAGTCGGAACCGGTATTGCAATGACGCTGGTCTTCTTCGAACAGCGCGCGGCGCAATTCGTCGGCGTTGGTCAGGTTGCCGTTGTGCGCCAGGGTGATGCCGTAAGGAGAGTTCACGTAAAACGGCTGCGCTTCGGCGGAACTGGAACAACCCGCCGTCGGATAGCGCACGTGGGCGATGCCCATGTTGCCTTTCAATTGCAGCATGTGGCGGGTATGGAATACGTCGCGCACCAAGCCGTTGTCCTTGCGCAAATGCAGGCGTCCGCCTTCGCAAGTCACTATGCCGCCGGCGTCCTGGCCACGGTGTTGCAGCACGGTCAATGCTTCGTACAGATCCTGATTGACATTGTCATGGGCGACGATGCCGGCAATACCACACATAGACTAATCCGGATTGGAATATAAAAAAACCAGCCTCGTAGGGTACGCATTGCGTACCATGATTCGAAGCCATGAAGCATCCTTTACCCAATGATCGCGTAAAAACCCCGGCGTTTGCGGTATGCGCGGACTGTGGTACGCAATGCGTACCCTACCATGACTAACGATAAGTAACGTAACCAGCCAACCCATCGGGCAATTGACCACGCAACCACAGCGCCAGTTTCTGGAACGGTGGTATCAGTTGGGACTCCTTCCACCAGGGGTCTTCCGGCAAAGGCGTCACCCCGGCCAGCAACACCAAAATCGCGACAATGACGGCGCCGCGCGCCACGCCAAACAGCAAGCCTATCAATCGGTCGGTTCCGCCAAAGCCGGTGGCTGCCACCAGCGTGGACAGCAGAAAGCCCAGCAAGCCGCCCAACAGCAAAGTCGTGATGAACAAAATGCCGAAAGAGGCTGCGATACGCATCGAAGGCTGGGTGATGGACGGTTCCAGAAATACGGAAAATTCCCGGCTGAAAGTCAGCCCCACCCAGCCCGCCAAAAACCATAAAACCAGCGAAAACGCTTCCCGGATAAAGCCTCGCAACAGGCCGATCAGCGCCGACAGGCCGATCAGGCCGAGGATGGCATAGTCGATCCAGATCAAGGTTTGAGCCATTAGGGGTACGAAACTATCATGCCTTTCACGCCGGCATCGCTATCCATTTTTTTCAGGATAACTTCCGCCTTGGCGCGTTCCACCTCCGGCCCCACGCGCACGCGGTAGCTGTTGCCCTGTGGTCCCGGCACCATTTCCATAAAGGCGGGAATCTTCGCCTGGCGCAGTTTGGCCACCAGGGTTTTGGCGTTGGCTTCGTCACTGAAGCTGCCGGCCTGCACTACCCAGGCGGACAGCTTGCCGGCGGCTTTTTCGGCACTTGCCGGTTTGGCGGGTACCGGGGCTGGCGCGGCTTTGGCTTTGGCCGGCGCGGGGGCTTTGGCGGCAGGCTCCTTGATCACCACAGGCTTGGGTTTTTCCACCGGCTTGCTTTCTGCAATCACCGGTCTGGCTGCAGCTTCTCTAGGCAGTGGCGGCGGTTCGACGTCAGCGGTCACAGGTGCTTTGGCAGCAGGCCGTGCCGCCGGAAGCTTGGCTGGTGCAAAATCAGCCCCCGAGTCGGTAGGCTCCAATCCCGCCATGTCATCCGTTTGACCCGTTACCGCAGCCGGCTGTTGTACGTCCAAGGGGTCCAGCGGCTCATCGCGGCTGGGCGCCGGCAAAGATTGCATTTCGCTGCCCGCGCCGGCCATGGGCGCCGCCGCACTGGACTTGGGCGCGGCTGAAGGCAACGGCAACGCCTGGGAATCAAATTCCTGCGGGAACTCGGGAGCGCTGGCGGTACTGACATCCGCCGTCTGCTCACCGCTGTCTTCGAACAGCATCGGCACGAAGATCACCAGCAAAGACATGATGATGGTAGCGCCGATCAAACGGGTTTTAAGCTGCTGATCCATGATTATTTTTACCTCTTGCCTGACAATGTTTGCGCCAAAAACTCTGCAACCAAAAAAAACGACCCGAACACGACGATCAGGTCACCTGCGCCGGCCTCCCGCCGGGCCGCTTGAAAAGCCTGTGCCACATCGGCAAACCCCGTGTGGATAGGGGCTTGGGAAGACGCGGCTATCTGCGTTTGCAACGCCGGCACCGCGGCAGCCCTGGGCAGCGCCAATGGAGCAAGATACCACGCCGCCACCAAATCCGTGATGCCGTTCACAACACCGGCGACGTCTTTATCGCGCATGATGGCAAATACCGCCAGCACCCGCCGGCCGGCAAAGGCTTCGCGCAAATATCCGGCCAATACCCTGACCGCCTGGGGATTATGCGCCACGTCCACCAGCACGGGCGGCGTGCCGGGCAACAACTGAAAACGCCCCGCCAGCGTCACCGTGCTCAAGCCTTGGCGTATGGCCGTTTCCGGCACCGGCAGGCGTTCGCCGATGCGCCGCAGTAATTGCAATACCGCTGCCGCGTTGAACAATTGATGCCGGCCGGCCAGGGCGGGGAACGGCAGATTTTGCATGACGAGCTGGCCGCTGTGCCAACTCCAGCCGGCATCGCCCACCGTAAAACCGAAATCCCGGCATTGACAGTCCAGCGGGATACCTTGCTCCAACGCATAATCGAGCAAGCTCTGAGGCGCTTGTGCATCGCCCAGTACCGCCGGTCTGCCCTGCCGGTAAATCCCGGCTTTTTCCAAGGCAATGGCAGCGCAGGTATCGCCCAGCCACTCCTGGTGGTCGATGTCGATGCTGGCCAGCAGTGCGGCATCCGCATCGACGATATTGACCGCATCGAGGCGGCCACCCAACCCCACCTCCAGCACCTGCACGTCCACGGCGCCACGGCGAAAAATATCCAGCGCGGTCAGCGTGCCGAATTCGAAATAGCTCAGGCTGGTGTCGCCGCGTGCGGCATCCACCCGGGCAAAAGCGTCGCACAAAGCCTGATCGTCCACCGGCCGGCCGTCGATCTGAATGCGCTCGTTGTAGCGCAACAAGTGTGGCGAGGTATAAGCACCGACCCGGTAACCCGCCGCGCGCAATATGGCAACCAGCAGCGCCACGCTGGAGCCCTTGCCGTTGGTGCCGCCGACCGTGATGGTATAAGGCAGTTCACCGCCGCCCAGCGCGTCGAATACGCGCCTGACCCGTTGCAAACCCAAATCTATGGGCTTGGGGTGCAGCGTTTCCTGCCAAGCCAGCCAATCGGCCAGCGTCGAGAAACGCACGTTCAATCCGCTTGCACGATTCCCGTGCCGCCCCTGGCAGCGCTCTCCGCATCAGGAGGAAGCTGTTCCAGGCTACCAATCCCTGCGTGAACCGTGCCTGCCTCGGCTGCTTCAGCGCTGGGCGGCGCAATGCGCGGGGCGTGTTCGTGAGTACCGTCGTCTTTGAGCAACACGCCGCGCTCACCGGCAAACCGATGGCGCCCGTGGCTGAGCAAGTTCAACAGCTCGGCGATTTTATCGCGCATCTGGCGACGGTCGACGATCAGGTCTACCGCGCCGTGCTCTTGCAGAAATTCGCTGCGCTGAAAACCTTCCGGCAGTTTTTCACGCACCGTCTGTTCTATGACGCGGGGACCGGCAAAACCGATGAGGGCGTTGGGCTCGGCGATATTGATGTCGCCCAGCATGGCCAGACTGGCGGACACGCCGCCCATGGTGGGGTCGGTCATGACGGAAATGAACGGCACGCCCGCATCGGCCAGACGCGCCAACACCGCGCTGGTTTTCGCCATCTGAAACAGGGAAAGCAGCGACTCCTGCATGCGGGCGCCGCCGCTGGCGCTGAAAACCACGAAAGGAATCTTGAACTCCAAGGCACAGGCGGCGCCTCGCACAAAGCGCTCGCCCACCACCGAGCCCATCGATCCGCCCATGAACTGAAAGTCGAAAGCAGCCACGACCAAGGGCTGGCCCTTGAGCCGTCCGCGCACCGCGATCAGAGCGTCTTTTTCACCGGTGGCCTTCTGTGCCTGAACCAGGCGGTCTTTGTATTTTTTGCTGTCTTTGAATTTCAGCGGGTCCATGGGCGCCAGTTCCTCACCCAGTTCCTGGCGCTGGTCCGTGTCCAGAAACAAGTGCAAACGCTTTCTGGCATTGATGCGCATGTGGTGGTCGCACTTGGGGCAGACCTCCAGATTACGCTCCACCTCGGCCTTGTACAGAATGGCGTTGCACTGCGGGCACTTGGTCCATAAACCTTCCGGCACCGTGCTTTTGCTCAAGGCATCGGTGCGGATTTTCGAAGGCATCAACTTGGAGAACCAACTCATGCTGTGATACTCCGGCTAGATGGTGTCCATGGCGCTACGCATATCGCGCAGCATCCGGCAGATAAGATCGGACAGCGCCTGCTCCTCCAGCGCCGGCTCCACGGGAGCGCAGTGCTGTTCGATCAGCTCGATCAAGGCGCTGCCGACCACCACGGCGTCGGCCAATTTGGCGATCTGCGCGGCGGTCTCTGCGTTTTTGATGCCAAAGCCCACGCCCAACGGCAACTGAGTATTCAGGCGAATGCCGGCCAGCCTGGCTTCCACGTCGTCCAGGTCCAGGTTGCCGGCACCAGTCACGCCTTTGAGCGACACGTAATAGACGTAACCGCTGCCGACCGCGTCGACTTTGCGCACCCGCTCCGGGGTGCTGGTCGGCGCCAGCAAAAACACCGGATCGATGCCGGCCGCCTGCAACAGCGGCAACAGATCGCCCGCTTCTTCCGGCGGCATGTCCACCGTGATGACGCCGTCCACGTCCACCGCTTTGGCGCGCTCGACGAAGGCGGCATAACCCATGGCCTCAATGGGATTGAGATACCCCATCAGCACGATGGGGGTGGCTTTATCGGTTTGGCGAAACTCCGCCACCATATTCAGCACTTTACGCAAGCTGGTATGGTGCGCCAGGGAGCGTTCGCTGGCTTTCTGGATCACCGGACCGTCGGCCATCGGGTCGGAAAAAGGCACGCCCAGCTCGATGATGTCGGCGCCCGCCGCGACCATGGCGTGCAGCAAAGGCACGGTAAAGCCCGGCGTGGGATCACCGGCGGTAATGAAAGGAATCAGGGCTTTACGATGATTCGCCTTTAAGCTGGCGAAAGTAGCGCTCAGGCGGCTCATAGCGGCTTGCCCTCCCAGTCGGCTACGGTTTTCATGTCTTTGTCGCCGCGGCCGGACAAGTTGATCAACACGGTTTGCTCCGAACTCAGGGTGGATGCCAGCTTCATGCCGTAGGCCACGGCGTGGCTGGACTCCAGCGCCGGGATGATGCCTTCTTTTTCCGTCAAGGTATGGAAAGCGTGCAAGGCTTCCTGGTCGGTGATGCTCACGTAATTGGCGCGGCCGATGTCTTTCAGCCAGGCATGCTCGGGGCCGACGCCGGGATAATCCAGGCCCGCCGAAATCGAGTGGGTTTCGATGATTTCACCGTCGTCATCTTCCATCAAATAAGTGCGGTTGCCGTGCAGCACACCCGGACGGCCTGCGGTCAACGGCGCCGAATGGCGGCCCGTGGCGATGCCGTCGCCGGCGGCTTCGACGCCGTGCATGGCGACCTGGGCGTCTTTGATAAACGGGTAAAACAAGCCGATGGCGTTGGAACCGCCGCCGACGCAAGCCACCAGATGGTCGGGCAGGCGACCGGTCAGTTCCTGCATCTGCTGTTTGGATTCGCGGCCGATGATGGCCTGAAAATCGCGCACCATGGCCGGATAAGGATGCGGCCCCGCCACCGTGCCGATGATGTAAAAAGTATTGTCGATGTTGGTCACCCAATCGCGCATGGCTTCGTTCAGCGCGTCTTTGAGCGTCTTCGAACCGGACTCCACCGGCACCACCTTGGCGCCCAGCAGATTCATGCGGTAGACGTTCTGCGCCTGGCGCGCCACGTCCACGGAACCCATGTAAACCACGCACTCCAGCCCCAGGCGCGCCGCGACCGTGGCGGTGGCCACGCCGTGTTGGCCGGCGCCGGTTTCCGCGATGATGCGGGTTTTGCCCATGCGCTGGGCCAACAATGCCTGACCCACGGTGTTGTTCACTTTATGCGCGCCGGTGTGGTTCAAATCTTCCCGCTTCAGGTAAATTTGCGCACCGCCCACGACCCGGCTCAGGCGCGCGGCGTGGTAAATCGGCGAAGGCCGCCCGACATAGTGCTTCAGATCAAGGTCCAACTCGGACAAAAACGCCGGATCTTTGATGTAGTGCTGGTAAGCGTCCCTCAACTCGCCGATGGCGTGCATCAGCGTTTCCGATACAAAAACGCCGCCATACGGTCCGAAATGTCCCCGCGCATCCGGCCAATCGTATGACTCGGACCCTTGCTTAACTTGTGCGATCAAATTGATAAACCTCGTTGAGAAACGCCGCCATTTTGTCAAAATCTTTTACGCCTTTTGCCGACTCCACCCCGCTGCTCACGTCCAGCGCAAAAGGCCTGACCGCCGTCAACGCTTGCCGCGCGTTGGCCGGCGTCAAGCCGCCGGCCAGCACGATGGGCAAAGCACGCGCCGCCGGAATGCGCGTCCAGTCGAAAGCCAGCCCGGTGCCGCCTTTGGCGTCGGGATGCCAGGCATCCAGCAACAAACCGGCGGCATCTTGGTAATCCCCGGCCACTCGCGCCAGATCCACCTCGTTCGCCATGCGGATCGCCTTCATATAAGGCTTGCCGTAGCAGCGGCAATCATCCGGCGCTTCGTCGCCGTGAAATTGCAGCACGTCCACCCGCACAGCGGCCAGCACTTCACGAATCGCCGCCGGCGATTCGTCCACGAACAAGCCCACCACCGTCACAAACGGCGGCAAACCCGCCACGATGGCCTTAGCCTGCTCCACCGTCACCGCACGCGGGCTGGGCGCATAAAACACCAGACCCAGCGCATCGACACCCAACTGCACGGCCATGGCCGCATCTTGCGGTTGAGTAAAACCGCAAATTTTAACCCGAGTTCGTTGCCAGCGATATGGCGAATTCATGCAATACATTCCTGCTTATTGTAACGGCGGGCATCGACCGGCAAGCGCGCGAAAATCGGATGGCGCGCCATGCCGAATTCGGGCAAATAAGCCACACCACCGAAATACAGGCCGTCCGGCGCTGCCGTAATACCGCCCTGGCGTCGATCGCGTGATTCCAGCACCTGCAAAGCCCAGACCGGCTCCCGCTTGCCCCGTCCTATCTCGATCAATACCCCGGCGATGTTGCGGATCATGTGGTGCAAAAACGCATTGGCGGCAATATCCATGATCACCTGCTCGCCCCGGCGATAGACCTCGATAAAATACACGCGCCGACGCGGACTGTTCGACTGACAGCATTGGGCGCGAAACGCGCTGAAATCGTGCTCGCCCAGCAAGTGCGCAGCGGCTTGGGCCATGCGATTTTCGTCCAGCGGATGATAAACCCAGGTAACACGCCGCCGCTCCAGCGCCGATTTGGCCGGGCGATTGAGGATGATATAGCGGTAAAAACGGGCGAGGGCGCTGTAGCGGGCATGAAAGCTTGGTATAACCGGTTTTGCCCATAATATGCGCACGTCGTCGGGCAGATGGGTATTGACGCCCAACGTCCAGGCGCGCAGATCGCGTGCAACGGAAGTATCGAAGTGCGCCACTTGTTCCAGCGCGTGCACGCCGGCATCGGTACGGCCCGCGCAGATAACGTTCAGCGGATGGTCCGCCACTTGCGCAACCGCGGCTTCCACACAGGATTGCACGCTGCGCTGACCAAGCTGCCACTGCCAACCGGCAAAAGCACTGCCATCGTATTCGATACCTAAAGCGATGCGCACGAAATCAGGGGGAAAGCGAAAAGGCCAACCATTCTAGCAGGTTTAACCCCGCCATGGCGGGGTTGTCGATCTTATCAACGATCATGGCGCGCGCCGCCCCTGACCATGAAACACCACACGCGCCATGATCGTTCCCCTCACCCCGGCCCAATCATGCCGGGCTGTCCTGCCCGGCACCCTTCGGGTTTTAAACGCATGCGCTTTGCTCTGGAATATTCAAATCTCGCTTGATGCGCTTAGCCGCTCAGCGCGGCTTCATTCCCTGTTTTTCTCCTGGTATTCCATATTGTACAAAAGCATTTTCGCCCAGACGTTGCCCTGCTCGGCGGCTTTGCGTATCAGTTCTTTGCCTTGCCGGTAATCCTTGGGGATGCCTTCATTTTGGTATTCACCGTTGATGTACATGTTCCCCAGCGCTACCTGGGCTTCGCTGTAGCCTTGCTCGGCGGCTTTCCGGGTCCAGTACACCGCCTTGGTTTTGTCTCTGGCAACGGCCTGGCCCATGCTGTACATCATCCCAAGGTTGTATTGGGCTTTGACATCGCCTTGTTCCGCTACCTTGGCGGTTTCGATGAACGTTCGGCTGGTCGGCATGCGCGGCATCGACCAGTGCGACGGTAAAACCAGCAACAATGCGCCAAAAACCACCACAAACGTCAGCACGCCCAGGTTGAGGCAGAATGCCACCGATTTGCCCAGCTCCAGGTAGCGGCGGACGGCATAGTGGCTGGCGAAAAAGGCGCTCAGCAAGGCGATGCATAAGCTGATCAATGACATACGGCGACTTCGCTGATTGTGCCCCACTGATTGTCGTAAATCAGTTCTTGCAGCGGGCGCTGTTTGGCCCAGCCGGCTTGTTCCAGCATGGGGCGCTCGTAAAAGGCGTCCACGTACCCCAGGCAAAGAATGGCCAGCGGTTTTGCGCCTTCAGGCATGCCCAGCATCTCGGCCAGGGCGGCGGGGTCGAACAGCGATACCCAGCCCAGCCCCAAACCTTCGGCGCGCGCTGCCAGCCACAGATTTTGGATGGCGCAGGCCAGCGATGCCAGGTCCATTTCCGGCAGGGTGCGGCGGCCGAATACGTGGGCTTCGCGCCCTTCGCCCAACGCCGCTACCAGCAGTTCGCCGCATTCGGCAATGCCTTCGACTTTCAAGCGCATGAATTCTTCCTGGCGTTGACCCAGCGCCAGCGCGGTCAACCGGCGTTCCTGCTCCACCAAGTCCTGGATTTGCCGGCGTAGCGTGGGTTGGCTGATGCGGATAAAACGCCAGGGCTGCATATAACCGACGCTGGGCGCCTGGTGTGCGGCGCCCAGCAGGCGCGCCAGTATGGCAGGGTCCACCGGGTCGCTACGGAAGTGGCGCATGTCGCGGCGTTCGGCGATGACGCGGTAGACGGCGGCGATTTCTTCCGGGCTGTATGCATGCATGGGGGAGGGCGGTTATTGTGGTTCTATCCTGCATGGAAACATGAGTGCCGCGTCATTTCAAGTGGATTTCGATAAGGAATGGCGGCAATAATTCGTGTAAGATTGCGCGTTTATATCAGCACTCCTTCCCGAGGGCAGGCATGAGCGAAAGCGCTAGTAAAATTTGGGAAAACGTCCCCAGCCCGTTTTGCGGTATCGCATCGGATGATTTGAAAATCCAGGTCGACGGTACCCGCGTGAAAGTCTTGGAGCACGGCGACGCCGTGACCATCCCCGGTTTCGAAGCTCCTCTCACCGATACAGCTCCCCGCGTGGCCGGCCGGCCAGTCGGCCTGGATATCGCCGTGGCCGAAGCGGCGGCATTGCTGCGGACTGCCAGGTTGCCATTGTTCAGCGGGTTCGGCACGGACGTCAACGATACCCGCGCGGCTATCTCTCTCGTCGATAAAAGCCGTGGCGTGTTCGATCAGATGCGTGCCGAAGGCGGCATGCGTAACTTGGCGGTGTTGCAGGATTCCGGCTGGATCGCCACCACGCTGGCGGAGTTGAAAAACCGCGTGGAAGTGCTGGTCTGTTTTGGCTCGGATGTCGAGGCGAATTTTCCGCGTTTCTTCGAGCGTTTTGTGTGGGTGCCTGCAACCCTGTTCGGCCAGGATACGGCTCAGCGCGAAATCGTGTTTATCGGCAGTGCGCCCAAGGGCAGCGCCGCTACCGCCCCCGATGGCCGCCTTCCCAAAATTATCCCTTGTACGCAGCAAGCCTTGCCCGAAGTGGCGGCGGGGCTGGCTGCTTTGGCGCGCGGCAATCGCTTGCAAGCCGACGCCGTCGGCGGCGTGCCGGTGGCGGAACTGCAAGCCCTCATTGATCGCATCAAACAGGCCCAGTACAGCGTATTTACCTGGGCCGCCGGCCAGTTGAACTTTCCCCACGCCGAGCTGGCGATACAGCAGGTGTGCCAGTGCGTGGTGACGCTGAACAAAACCGTGCGCGCCGCCGTGCTGCCGGTGGGTGGGCAGGACGGTGACCGGACCGCCGGCCAGGTGTGCACCTGGCTGTCCGGTTTTCCCTGCCGCGTCGGTTATTTGCGCGGCTACCCGGAGCACGATGCCTATCACTACGCCGGCGCGCAATTGCTGGGCAATGGCGAGGCGGACGTGCTGGTGTGGGTCAACAGCATCGGCCTCAATCCGCCGCCCGGCATTGCGGTTCCGACGGTGGTGATAGGCCGTTCCGGCATGGTTTTCGAGCAGGAGCCTGCGGTGTTCATCCCGGTGGGTTGTCCGGGCATCGATCACGCCGGCCACATGTACCGCTGTGACAACGTGGTCGCCATGCCGCTGTATAAACTGCGCGATTCGGGGTTACCCAGCGCGGCGCAGGTGTTGGCGGCGATTGAACAGGCAATGGGAGCGAAAACATGCTGATCAAACTTAGCGGCGGCACCGTCTACGATCCCGCCCACGGCGTCGACGGCCAGGTGCGCGATATTTATGTCCGCGACGGCCGCATCGTGCCGCCCACCGGCGATACCCCCGACCAGGAATACGACCTGCGCGGCAAAATCGTCATGGCCGGCGCCATCGACATGCACACCCACATCGGCGGCGGCAAAGTGACCATCGCCCGCAACCTGCTGCCGGAAGACCACCGCAAAGACCCGGCGCCGCGCGAGGGCTTGATGCGCGCCGGCTGCGGCCATGCCGTGCCGTCCACGCTGACCACCGGCTACCGCTACGCGGAAATGGGCTACACGGCGGGATTTGAACCGGCGGTGCTGCCCATCAACGCCCGTCAGGCGCACCACGAAATGGCCGACGTGCCGCTGCTGGACGTGGGCGGCTACGTCATGCTGGGGTCCGACGACTTTTTGCTGCGCATGCTGCGCGACGGGCGCAGCCAGGCGGAAATCAACAACTACGTGGCCTGGACCATTCATTCGACCCAGTGCATCGGCGTCAAGGTGGTAAATCCGGGCGGCATCAGCGCGTTCAAATTCAATCAGCGCAACCTGGACCTGGACGAGCAAAACAGTTACTACGGCATCACCCCGCGCCAAATTTTGCAAACGCTGGCCCGCGCCGTGCACGAACTGGGCGTGCCGCATCCCTTGCACGTGCACGGCTGCAACCTGGGTGTGCCGGGCAACGTTGAGACCTCGCTGAATACCATCAGCGGCATCGAAGGGCTGCCCATGCACCTCACCCATATCCAGTTCCACAGCTACGGTACGGAAGGCGACCGCAAGTTTTCTTCCGGGGCGGCGCGCATTGCCGAGGCCATCAATAAAAACGAAAACATCACCATCGACGTGGGGCAGGTGCTGTTCGGCCAGACCGTCACCGCTTCCGGCGACAGCATGGCCCAGCACCGCAACAGCGCCGTGGCCAACCCCAACAAGTGGGTGTGCATGGACATCGAGTGCGACGCCGGCTGCGGCGTGGTGCCGTTCAAGTACAAGGACAAGAACTTCGTCAATGCCTTGCAGTGGGCTATTGGCCTGGAAACCTTCCTGCTGGTGGAAGACCCCTGGCGCATCTTCCTGACCACCGACCACCCCAACGGTGCGCCGTTCTATGCTTATCCGCATTTGATTAAGCTGTTGATGAACAAGTCGTTTCGCAACGACGCGCTGGCGCGCATCAACCCGGATGCGGCGGCGTTGAGTACTTTGGGCAGCATCGAGCGCGAATATTCTTTGTACGAAATCGCCATCATGACCCGCGCCGGTGCCGCCAGATTGCTGGGGTTGCGCGATCGCGGACATTTGGGCGAGGGCGCGGCGGCGGATATTACCGTTTATACCGCACAGGAAGACCAGGAAAAAATGTTCGAAAAGCCCGACTATGTATTCAAGGACGGCGAACTGGTGGTGAAGCATGGCGAAATCGTGAAAATCGTCTGGGGCAACGTGCATACGGTGAAACCGGAATTCGACCGCGCCAAAATCGAAAGCGAACTGAAGCCCTATTTTGACCGCTATCACACCATGAAGCTGGATAACTTCATGATTCGAGATAATGAAATCGAGGATGATGGGCGGAGCAAGATATTGGTGCATTCTTGTAAAAAAGCCTGATTGTCAAGCGGGTGTATGGCCCCCCTTGCCCCATACCATTACACACAACTTGAGCATTACCGCGTAAGCTACTGACTTCACGATGTAAGCGAGGTCGTAGTGAGCTGGGCGAAAGAAGAGTTCAAGGGTATTGATTTGGGCGACAAGCG
>SCQD01000106.1 GCA_004299145.1 Methylococcaceae bacterium
CCCGTTTCGGCCATAAAATCAGCGGGTACGTGGCGGTATCCGTGCCGGTCAAGTTTATGCAAACTTCGATCATGCTGGCACCGCTGCTGCATGGTGGTAATCAATGGGTGAAATGGATGGCTCCGCTGGAAGGCCTGAAACCCTATGTCGACAATATTCCCGAACACCCGGCCATCAATTACCGCAGCATACCGGTCAAAAGCCTTTATGAACTCCGTTTATTGATGGAAGAGGCCGAATCGGCGCTACAATCTATCGACGTTCCCGGCTTGATTATTTATGCAGACGCTGATCCCATCGTTTCCCGCGACAGCGCCGAATTGCTCCGTGAAAAACTGGCGGCGGATAAAACCCGGCTGATTACCGTCCCAGCCGACCGGCACGGCATTTTAATGGAGAACCTGGGCGGTACTTGGGCCATCATCAACGAGTTTTTTGTGAAATGCCGGCAGGATGCCCAGCGCAATGCCACGGCCCTGAAAACTCCCCCCGACCATTCCGCAGCGGAGGATTAGTTATGCACAGCAAACCCTGGCTGGCCGCTTATCCCACGGGAGTGCCTGAATTTATAGCGCCTTTGAGCGCCGCTGCATTGCCGGAATATTTCGACCAGATCATCGGCAAACATGCGCAGCGCCCCGCATTTACCAGCTTCGGCGTCACCCTGACTTACGCCGGACTGGACGTGCAGAGTCGGCATTTGTGCCAATATCTGCTGGCGCTACGACTGCCCAGGCAGGCGCGCGTCGCCATCATGCTGCCCAATATCCTGCAATATCCCATCAGCCTGCTGGCGGTATTGCGGGCGGGGCTGACGGTCGTCAATACCAATCCTTTATATACGGCGCGCGAGCTGAAGCACCAGCTGAACGATTCCGGCGCCGAGGTGATCATTATTCTGGACAACTTCGCCCACGTATTGGCTGCCGTGTTGCCGGAAACCTCGGTTAAACACGTCATTATCACCCGTCTGGGCGACTGCTTTCCGTTCGGCAAGGCGTGGCTGACCCGCATAGTATTGCAATGGCTGAAACGGCAAATCCCGGATTATGCCATTCCCGGCGCCATATTTTTCCAGCAGGCATTGAGCGCCGGCCGGCATGAGGCATATTCACCCCCGGCGCTACAGTGCGAAGATATTGCGTTTTTACAGTATACCGGCGGCACCACCGGGGTTTCCAAGGGCGCCATGCTGACCCATCGCAATATGCTGAGCAATATCAGCCAAACCCTGTGCTGGATCACCCACGGCAACCTGCCCGGCAAGGCGTTGATTCCGGGCCGGGAAGTCATCATTACCGCGTTGCCGCTCTACCACATTTTCGCGTTGACGGCGAATTTCATGGTGTTTTTCGGCCTGGGCGCCGAAAATATTCTAATCGCCAATCCGCGCGATATGCCGCAGTTTATACGCGAATTGCAACGCCGGCGGTTTACCTGCATCACCGGAGTCAATACGCTGTTCGACGGCTTGATGAATGCAGCGGGTTTTGCCGCGCTGGATTTTTCCGCGCTGAAAATCGCCCTGGCCGGCGGCATGCCGACGCGCGAATCCACCGCCCGGCGCTGGCGCCAACTCACCGGCCACAGCATTATCGAAGCCTATGGCTTGACCGAAGCCTCGCCCGCCGTCGCCATCAACCGGCTCGATTGTACGGAGTTCAGCGGCAGCATCGGCCTGCCTTTGCCTTCCACCGATTGTGAAATCCGCGACGACGCCGGGGAGGTTTTGCCGCCGGGAGCCTGTGGCGAGTTATACCTGCGCGGGCCGCAGGTCATGCAAGGCTATTGGAAACAACCGGTGGAAAGCGTCAAGGAACTGTCCGCCGACGGCTGGCTGAAAACCGGCGATATCGCCAGCATGGACGAACAAGGCCGGCTGTTTATCAAAGACCGGATCAAAGACATGATCCTGGTTTCCGGATTCAACGTATATCCCGGCGAAGTCGAAGCCGTATTGAGCCAGCACCCGGATATCGCCGAATGCGCCGCCATCGGCGTGGCGGACGAAAAAACCGGCGAAGCGGTAAAAGCGTTTATCGTCAAGCGCAATCCCGCGCTGGATGCGGCCGCCGTCACCGCCTATTGCCGCCAGTATTTGACGGCTTACAAAGTGCCGAAACTGATCGAATTCCGTGCCGAGCTGCCCAAATCGGCCATGGGAAAAGTATTGCGCAGGGCTTTAAGAAATAGCTGACTTATCGCAAAAGCCGTTGTAGTTCGCTGGTTCCCAAGCTGTGCTTGGGAACTCCGCCTGGGAAGCTCCGGCTTCCCGTCAGAGCAGGGCGTGGTTCTTTGGGAACTTGCATGGCGCTGTGCTTTTCTCGTTCCCACGCGCCGCGTGGGAATGCAGTTTGGGCGCGCCGCGCCCCGTGTTTGCCATGGCGGCTGTTGTCGCAAAATAAATGTCATCATTGACACGGCGCGGCGCGCCGAGGA
>SCQD01000107.1 GCA_004299145.1 Methylococcaceae bacterium
GACGTGGCGGACGCAGGACGAACGCGGGCAGCCGAAGGCAATAATTCGTCGCCAATTTTTCGCTCCTGAAATCGGATGGACCCCATTTCAGGTTTCGCGAAAAATGGCGACGCTATCGTCAATAAATAAAACTGCGGCGCCGCGTGGACGCCGCAGAACCCCAACTTAGCTTTCTGATTTCAACCTTTTCCTGTCGAGTTCATTCTGCCCTTCTATCTCGACATGCTCCTCTGGCGGCCACATTTTTTGTGGCTCGGTAGAACTACCTTTGTTCTCCTGAATCAGTCCTACGGTAATACTCCTTGTGTGCCCAGGGATTATTGGGTTTACTTCACAGGCTTTTCCGGAAAAACCCGCCAATCCAATGACGAATGCGAATGCGAGCGCAACAAACGCTTTTTTCATGTGTATCTCCTCTTTTAAGCCACATGATCGTTAAGGTGGATGCCTTTTATGATCTGACAGTGGGCCTAAATTCGGAGCGCCTCTACACAGCAGAAGAGGAAAGCAGCCTCATTGAGATTTTTAAGCTTTCACCGTATCACTTTTGTGGAGCGCTAGCAACATGAGAGGGTTTAAAAAAACTCTTTTTTTGACTTCTCTCCGCTACTTGTGATTACAGACAATAGACAAAATGAGCCCTTTTGTCTCATGTTGGGCGGGTGTACCCTCAGCAAGCCGCGCCGCGCGCGGGGCGGTCTTTTCAAACATGGGACAGAACGATGACCGACCAAAAACACCTCGCCCTCACTGAAATCGGAAAGCCTCCCTGCTGGAAGTCAAAAACGACCTTAACAAGACATACTCACGATACGCCTAACAACTCTGCAATCACAAGCAGAAAGTTAACGCACTGTCAGCACGACCTGCTTACCAGTCCTGGTCAGCATATCCACCAAAGCATCAATGGTGAACTTAATGGATTTCTTGTGGATTACGTCGGATACGCGCGGCCTGCTGATCCCCAGAATTTCGGCGGCTTCCGCTTGCTTCAGGTTCTTCTGCGCTATCCACCCGGAGATTTCAGTCATCAAGCTTTCCTTAATGGCAAGCTTTTCCGAGACAATACGCTGCGATCTTCCTTGCAAAGCGGTGGCTTCTGCCGGCTCAAACCCCAAATCAGCAAACACGTTGCCGCCAGCTGGGGTGATGTGCATGGATTTTGCCTCAATACTCATGGTTTGCTCCGTTCTTGGATAAGGGCGTTGTAGCGGGTTGCCGCTATGTCCTTATCCTGCTTGCAGGTGGTGTTTGTTTTTTTCTTGAAGCAGTGCAGCACATAAACGGCTTCAGGAAACTTTGCTACGTACATGATCCTGAACCATCCGTCATCAATATCAATGATGATCTCTTTCGTACCGGCGCCCACGTCGTTAAAAGGCTTCCAATGATCCGGCTCCAGTCCAGATTGAACCTGATAAAGCTGGTGACCGGCTTCTCTGCGTGCATCCGGGGTGAAAATGTCGTCATCCTTGATGTCGCGTAAAGAAGTGCCTCGCCAATCAATCGGTTTTTCTTGAAGTTTTGGCTTTTCCGTTATGCGGCGGTGACTTTCCTTCATGCTGCCCCCTTACAAATTGTATCAAATTTTATACGAAGCATTGGGCGGGTCGGTTGACAAACATGCGTGGTAGAGTGCGGCGCAGCAGCAGTTGTCCACAACTACACAGCCGCTCCCGTTGGTCGCCCCGGCGCTCTGGGCCTTGCTTACGCCGGCCCGCGCCGGGCAAGGGCTGTGCATTTGTGGACAATTGCGGCGCAACGCTGATAATTTCAGCCATGTTTTTCGTCAGTTGTAACAGGCTATAGGGCACTACGTATGACAATGTGCAGCAGCAAGCACGGATAGTCAGCGCAGGAATTGCGGTTTATGTGCTCGCCGGCAGGGTGGCGGGGAGCGGCAAGCTTACCCAGGCCACAATCCATTTGCGTTACCGCATAACGAGACATGCCTTGAAAAGCCGGTATCCCCGCGCTTGACGCGCGGGGTCCCCTCCGGCCACACCGGATAGTGATATGAATTCATGATACGTCTGTAACGTATCAATAACGATACGATACGAATTAGCGAAGGGAGGGATAGCGCGGCGAAACCGTTAAGCCACAAGAACGGCACGGTTCGCTTGTCGCGCGTTCGTCGTACCTCCTCATGCGCTTCGCGCTCCCGTGCCGACATTCACAGCAAACGAGGTCCCTGCGGTTTGCCCGGCAGCAACACGGCGCTAAGCCAACGATACCCATTTGCTGGCGTTACCGCGTAACCAGAGACACAAATTCAGTGAACGCCTTCTTTTTGTTCCAGCGTCAAGCTCATCAGATGGCCCATGCTCATACCGGGGTGGTTTTCCATGGACACCTGGACCGTGCGACACCCAACCCATACCAGCCAATCCACTACAAAATCCAAGTCCCTGCCTTCCATGGGAAATGGCAGCAGTCCATTCACTTGCTGCATCGTGTCCGGCTTCAGTTGCACACTCATCTTAACCTCCCCAAATTGCCCGATTTGACCGTAGCCAAAACGTAGCTAATCCAATTTGCTGTGTTCGATAAATCAAGGCTTTGCGAGACTTCAATAAAACGTGCGGGCGCTTGCAAGGTGTTGATTTATAAAATATTTCTATTTTGCTGTTGGTTCTCTTAATCCGACGGTCGCAGGTTCGACCCCTGCATGGCCCACCAATAAAATAAAGGCTTGCAGCGATGCAGGCCTTTTTTGTTTTTGATCGGGGACACACGGGGAGCACGTTACAAAAACTTCCTTCGTGATGTAGCCGATCAAGGGGCCCACTTCAGAGCGCGGACTCAGCATAGATTGGGGGATGGGATTAATACGCTTACAATTCCCCCTTTTGCAACGCTATGACCAGCGACTTTTCCAACCATACGCCCATGATGCAGCAGTATCTGGCGCTGAAAGCCCAGAACCCGGATCGGCTGCTGTTCTATCGCATGGGCGATTTCTACGAGTTGTTTTTCGACGACGCCAAAAAAGCCGCCCAGTTGCTGGACATAACGTTGACCCAGCGCGGCGAGTCGGCGGGTGGCGGCATTCCCATGGCCGGCGTGCCTTATCACGCGGCGGAGAACTATCTGGCGCGGCTGATCAAGCTGGGCGAGTCGGTGGTCATCGCCGAGCAGTTCGGCGATCCCAAGTCCAAAGGCCCGATGGAGCGCAAGATCGTGCGCATCGTCACGCCGGGCACGGTCACCGACGAGGCTTTGCTGGAAGAGCGCCGCGATAACTATCTGGTGGCGGTGCACTGGCTGCAGGATGCCTACGGCTTGGCGTGCCTGGATCTGGCCAGCGGGCGCTTTCACGTGCAGCAGATCACCAGCATCGAACGGTTGCTGGGCGAGTTGGAACGGCTGGCGCCGGCCGAAACCCTGGTCAGCGAAGACCAGCCGCAACCCGCCGCCCTGGCCGCCCGCAAAGGCATCACCAAGCGTCCGCCCTGGCACTTCGAGCCGGAAAGCGCCAGGCAACTGCTGCTGCGCCAATTCCAGGTGAAAGATTTAGCCGGCTTCGGCTGCGAAGGATTGACAGCCGCCATCGCCGCCGCCGGCTGTTTGATCCAGTATGTGCGCGACACCCAGCAAAGCGCGTTGAGCCACGTGCAGGGCATCCGGGTGGAAAGCGGCGAAGACACCATCCTGCTGGACGCGGCCAGCCGCCGCAATCTGGAGTTGGATTTTCACCCGGCCGGCCGCCACGACCTGACGCTGTTCGGCGTGCTGGATCGCACCGTTACCTCCATGGGCAGCCGCATGCTGCGGCGCTGGCTGCACCGGCCTTTGCGCGACAAAGCCGTGCTGAATGCGCGCTTCGACGCGCTGGAGGCGCTGCTGCAAAGCCGGTCGTTCGTGTCTTTGCGCGAGGTGTTGCGCGGCATCGGCGATTTGGAGCGCATCGCCGCGCGCATCGCGTTGCGTTCGGCCAGACCGCGTGATTTGGCGTCGTTGCGGGATTCTTTGCTGCGGCTGCCGGATTTGCAGGCGGTGCTTGCCACCTGCGAGGCTGTGGACAATGACGACGGTTCACTGCTGGCCGAGCTGGCTTTGCGTTTGGGTGATCACCGGGAACTCACCGCCCTGTTGCAGCGCGCCATTCTGGTCAATCCGCCCATGCTGATCCGCGACGGCGGCGTCATCGCGCCCGGTTACGACGCCGAACTGGACGAACTGCGTAATCTGAGCCAGAACGCCGACCAGTTTTTGCTCGACCTGGAGCAGCGCGAACGCCAGCGCAGCGGCATCGCCAATCTCAAAGTGACCTACAACCGGGTGCAGGGCTACGCCATCGAAATCAGCCGTACCCAGGAACACAAAGTGCCTGCGGATTACGTGCGGCGCCAGACCCTGAAAAACGCCGAGCGCTACATCACGCCGGAATTGAAAGCGTTTGAAGACAAGGTGCTGAGCGCCAGGGAGCGTTCGCTGGCCTGCGAAAAAGCGCTGTACGAGGCGCTGCTGGACCGCCTGGGCGAGCACCTGGGCGCTTTGCAGGACGCCGCCGGCGCCGTGGCCGAGCTGGATGCGCTGGCCAATCTGGCGCAACGCGCCGATGAACTGGACTGGACCCGCCCCAGCCTGAGTGAGCAATCCGGCATCAGCCTGCAAGCCGGACGCCACCCGGTGGTGGAGCAGGTAGCCAGCACGCCGTTCGTGCCCAATGACCTGAGCTTGTCGCCCGATTGCCGTCTGCTGGTCATCACCGGTCCCAACATGGGCGGCAAATCCACCTATATGCGCCAAGCCGCGCTCATCGTGCTGCTGGCGCATATCGGCAGCTTTGTGCCGGCGCAAAGCGCGGAAATCGGCCCCATCGACCGCATTTTCACCCGCATCGGCGCTTCCGACGACCTGGCTTCGGGCCGTTCCACCTTCATGGTGGAAATGACCGAAACCGCCAACATCCTGCACAACGCCACCCAGAACAGCCTGGTGATCATGGACGAAATCGGCCGCGGCACCAGCACGTTCGACGGTTTGTCGCTGGCCTGGGCTTGCGCCGAACACTTGGCGCGCGCCACCCAGGGCTACAGCCTGTTCGCCACCCACTATTTTGAATTGACCGCCTTGCCCGACGACTATCCGACGGTGCGCAACGTGCACCTGGACGCCGTGGAGCACGGCGACGGCATCGTGTTTCTGCACGCGATCAAAGACGGTCCGGCCAGCCAGAGCTATGGCTTGCAGGTGGCGGCGCTGGCCGGAGTGCCGCGCAGCGTCATCGCCAGGGCGCAGGAAAAGCTGGCCGGCCTGGAAACCCAGGCGGTCGCCAGCCATCAAGCGCAGCCGGTCAAAGCCGGTCCCCGGCAATTGGACCTGTTTGCAGCCGCACCCCATCCCGCCTTGCTGCGGCTGCAAAACATCAAGCCGGACGATCTCAGTCCGCGCCAGGCTTTGGACCTGCTGTACGAGTTGGTGGCGTTGGCGGGGCGTTTGTGAGTGGCGAGCCGGGCGTTAAGGCGCCGGCTGGAGATGGGTAACGATAAACAACTTGTCACCCGCCGCATTGCCGAATTCTTTGAGGATTCCCCAATCATTGTGCGAGGCGAGGATAGCTTGGAGCTGATCCATTTTGGTTTTATCTTTGTGATGAATCTTGATGAGGAAAGCGCCATAGTTTGCCGCTTCCGGCTGGGCCAGCAGGGTCAGGGCAGGGCAGTGGTCTTTGCTGTAACCTCGGCCGGCATAATACAGCAAGTCGCCGTCTTCGCTGCATAATGCGGTACCGGCAGGCAGGGTTTGTTGCAGCCAGTTTGCCCCTTCCCGTAAATAACGCTTGGAAGGCCCGGTCTGGATAAATATGTCGGCCAATAAAAACAGCCCAGCCAATATCATGGCGCCCAGCCAATACGGGTAAGAACGAGCAGATCGGCGGCTGTCCATGAAATGATTTACCGCACAGGCGACCGGCAGGCTGAGCAAAAATACCAGCAATCCCATATAACGGCCGGACAGGAAAAGGTCTTTGTAGGTAAATGCCAACAGCGGGATGGCGGTAATGGCGGCGGCGTATCCGATTAGGCTAAATGCAGCCAGCGCGCGCGGTTTATTCAGTAAAGCCCAGCCCAGCGGCAGTGCGTAAATGATGCCCAGGCAACTGACGGCTTTGTGGATAAACAGATATAAGCCGCCGCCCAACAACAGCAATTTGGCGTCCTGGGGCGCATAAAACGCCTGGGTATGCTGCGCAATGGCTTCGGCTTTGTGGGAAAACGCGGCCGCAAATTGTAGCGGGGATAAAAAACCGCTGAATTGGTCCAAACGGGAATTGGCCGGCAGGGGAATGGCGCCGGATATCAGCAGGCCGAGCAGCGCGCCGGCGCCGGCCAAAAACAGGTTGTTGGCGCCCAGCCAGGTTTTTAAGCGGGCAGACCAGGCCGTGCCTTGCCCGCCGCGCAGGCACCATAAAGGCAGCAAAGCCGCCAAGGCGGCGCCTTCTATGCGGAAAGCGACGGCGGCCAGAATACAGCTTTGCCACGCCAGTGCCGTGTGCCAGCTTGGGCGGCGGCAATACCTGGCGAAATAGAGCAAAGCCCATAATGCCAGCGCCCAATAGCCGATGTCGCGAATGATATAGGGCCGGTAATTGGTGATTTGTGGGGATAATATAATGATGGCCGCCGCCAGCCATGGGCGTTCATCCGATGCTGTCATTTCCCGATACAGCGTCACAAACCCCACGCACAGCAAGGCCAGTAACAGCGCGTTTAATGCGTGGGCCGCGCTTTCGTAACCCAATCCCGTGGTTTTGTGCAACAGGCCGATCAAAACCGGAAAAAACGGCCAGTTGAATTGGGCAAATGCGGCGCGGATGCCTTGCTCGACGAATACTTGCGCGGTGTGCAGATAGAGCAGGCCGTCGTTGTTGACGGTGCTGCCCGTGCCGACTTTATAAGCCGACAGTATGATGGACGCGATAAACGTGGCGATTAACCAGCGCTGCCGGGAGGTTATCGCAAAAGCGCAGATCAATGGGAAGTTCCTGATGCGAGGGGGATTCGATAGTCGGTCAGGCGCATTTAAGCAAGATAAAACTTCCGGTACCAATGCACGAATTGTTCAATACCGGTTTCCAGCGGAGTGGCGGGTTTAAACCCGACATCATTAATCAAATCGTCCACGTCGGCATAAGTCGCCGGTACATCACCGGCTTGCATGGGCAGAAAACGCTTTTCGGCGGTTTTGCCCAGGTTTTGTTCCAGTATTTCAATCAGGCGCAGCAACTGGACTGGATTGTGATTGCCGATATTGTAGATTTTGTAAGGGGCATAGCTGCTGCCGGGATCGGGGTGTTCCGCTTGCCAGCGTGGATTGCCTTCGGGAATTTTATCGAGTACGCGGATAACGCCTTCGATAATATCGTCGATATAGGTAAAGTCGCGCTGCATATTGCCGTGATTGAATACGTCGATGGGGCGGCCTGCCAAAATGGCCTTGGTAAATAAAAACAGCGCCATGTCCGGTCTGCCCCAAGGGCCATATACCGTGAAAAAGCGCAACCCCGTGGTGGGCAGTTGAAACAGATGGCTATAGGTGTGCGCCATCAGTTCGTTGGATTTTTTGCTGGCGGCGTACAGGCTGATGGGGTGATCGACGTTGTGGTGCACCGAAAACGGCATGCGCGTGTTGGCGCCATACACCGAGCTGGAGGAAGCGTAGACCAGGTGTTCCACCTGATGATGGCGGCAGTTTTCCAGGATATTGACGAAGCCCAGTAAGTTGGAGTCTACGTAGGCATAGGGGTTTTTCAGCGAATAGCGCACCCCGGCCTGGGCGGCCAGATTGACCACGCGCTGCGGCTGGTATTGGGCGAATACCTGTTCCATGGCGGTGCGGTCGTGGATGCCGGCGCGGATTTCGGTAAACCCAGGGTGATCTTTGACCCGGTCCAGGCGCGCCGCTTTGAGAGTGACGTCGTAGTAATCATTGACGTTGTCGACGCCGATGACGGTATCGCCGCGCTCCAATAACCGCAGCGCCAATTGATTGCCGATAAAGCCGGCCGTGCCGGTAACCAATATTTTCATGCGGCGGCCTGCTTGATGACGGCAATTTGTGTGGGGTTCAGGCGCATTGGTGCTTTACCCCTGCACCATGTTGCCCAGATGCAGGGTACGCTGTGCGTACCTGCTGCGGCGCTGAATGGTACGCACAGCGTACCCTACTTCAGGGGAGTGATTTTCGGCCAAATCCTATGCCTCCGCCACGGCCCGGCTTAGTGCGGCAACGATTTTATCCTGGGTGGATTCCGCCAGATAAGGGTGCATCGGCAAACTCATGACGCGTTCCGCCATGGCTTCGGCCACCGGTACGTGGGGTGGTTCGAGGTGGGCAAACGCCGGTTGCCGGTGCAGCGGTAGCGGATAATGCACGGCGGTGGGTACGCCCGCTTCTGCCAGGCGCTGTTGTACCGCGCTACGCTGGTTCAGCAACACCGTGTATTGCGCATAGACGCTTTGCTGATGGGGCGCAACGTAAGGCGTGGTCACGGCGCCGTTCGGCAGTGCCGCCTGTATGGCTTCGCTGTAACGTTGGCCGATGCGGCCGCGGCTGGCGACTTCGCCGTCGAACAGCGGCAGTTTTGCCAGCAGTATGGCGGCTTGCAGCGTGTCCATGCGCCCGTTGAGGCCGATGATGGGGTGATGGTAGCGGCGATCCTGGCCGTGTATGCGGATTTTCCGCATGGTTTTGGCCAAGGCATCGTCGTTGGTAAAGCACGCGCCGCCTTCTCCATAACAGCCCAGCGGTTTGCTGGGAAAAAAACTGGTGCAGCCGATGGTGGACAGTCCGCAGGAGCGGCGCTCCCGATAGCCGGCGCCGAAGCTTTGCGCGCCGTCTTCGATGACGGGTAGTCCGTATTTGGCGGCAACGGTGTTTATGGCGTCGAATTCCGCGCATTGACCATAAAGGCTCACCGGCAGGATGGCCTTGGTATGCGGCGTAATGGCGGCTTCGATCAGTGCCGGGTTCAGGTTATAAGTATGCGGATCGATGTCGACAAACACCGGCTTTGCCCCCAGCAGGGCGATCATTTCGCCGGTGGCGATGAAGGTAAACGGCGTGGTGATCACTTCATCGCCGGCGCCTATGCCCAGCGCCATCAGGGCAATCAGCAATGCCGTGCTGCCGTCGGCCACGCTGATGCAGTGTTCGACGCCCACATAAGCGGCCAGCTTTTCCTCCAGCGCGGCGATTTCCGGTCCGAGAATATACTGGCCGTGCTGTAAAACGCGCTGGATGTTTTGTTCCAGCGCGGGCCGGATCAAGTCCTGTTGGGCTTTGAGATCGATGAAATCCAGCGGCGCCGGCGCCAATGCCATGGCCAGATACTGTTCGGGCGTGCAGGCGCAGTCGATGCGCTCCATCAGTGCCGGATTCCGGGTCAGGATGTGTATTTGGCCTTGGGGGCAGCGTGCCGCGGCGCGGGCGAGTGCTTCGTGTTCGGGATGTTCGGCTTGGAACAGGTCTTGATAGTCACCGGCCAGCGCCGCCAGCCAGTGTTTGTCCGCACTGAATTCCGCCAGCCAGTGGCGGGCTTGTGCACGCGCTTGCGACGGTGAGATTCCGGTCTCGGCGGCATGCAGCGCTTCGGTCAGCGCCTGCATTTGCAGCAGCGCGGCACCGGTATACAGCCATACGCGCCCACCCCGTTCGCGGCAGCGCTGCAGCGCGGTTTCGGCAGACGTGGCCTGGGGTTGTCCGGCTGTCGCCAAGTCGATCAGTACGTCGGTGTGCAGCAATACGTCGGTCATGCTGGACCTTCATTACCACGCAGTACCTTCAACACGACTTCCAGCTCTTCATACTGCCTGCGTAGCGGGGCCAGCTGCTGTTCCAGTTCGCCGATGGTTTCATCCAGCGATTGGGTCGATTCGCTGATTTTACGCAGCATGTGCAAACGGGTTTCGATGGCGCGCTTGTGGTCCTTGATTTGCAACACCAGTGGCGACAATACCATCGCGCCCCAGTTGGTGGCATCTTTGTGGGCTTGTGCAAACAGGTCTCTGGCGCGGGTGATGATGGTGCCGTACAGCCGCTGGATGACCACGCTTTGTTCCAGCAGGGCCGAGGAAGCGCTGTGGCGGAATGCCTCGCCTTCGGCGAACAGCTGTTCCAGGTCCAATTGATAGCGCTTCATGGAAAACTGCGCGGGCTTGGTGGCAGTAAAGCTGTGTTCTTCTTCGAATTTTTTATAAATGGCCTGCACCAGTTGCTGGGTTTCCACGGAAATTTCCGTCGCCCGGTCGACGACCGCCTGCAAATCGTCCAGCACCTTTTTCATCACGACTTTCATGCCCATGGTGGTCAGGCTGCCCGCCATTTCGCGGCGGGTCTGGCGGATGATGTTGTCCACCCGTTCCAGCGACAGGGCATCCACCAGCATGCGCGCCTGCACCGAGAGCACCCGGCGGCTGGCTTGAAAGTCTTCCACGCTGGTCATGTAGCGGCCTTGCTGCTCGCGGGTTTCCACCATGAGCTTGTTGATGGTGGAGTGGTTGCTTTGATCGATGCCGCGCATTTCGGCCAGTTGCTCTTCCAGGCCACGGATTTGCGCGGTCAGTACGCTGGACGAGTCGTTGACCAGGCGGCCGACTTTATCGCCCACCACGTGCATCATGATGGCGCGCCTCTCGCTGACCACGTCTTCCGCCAAATAACGTTCCAGGGGGGCCAACTGGCTTTTGGCGAACAGGGCGTCGTCTTTTTTGATTTTTGCCAGCAGCGCCTGCTTGGCGGAAATCGGAAAAATGGATTTTTCGTCGACTTCGAGAATATCGGTGGTTTGCGCAATTTGCTTGCGTATGGCTTTTTCCAGGTTTTCTTCGCCCTGTAATTCATCCCACATGGCGTCGATTTTATTCAATACCACCGCCAAGCCTTTATGGTGGGTATGGCCAAAGCCGCGCACGTGCTGTTGCCACATGTCCAGGTCGCTCTTGGTTACGCCGGTGTCGGCGGCCAGCACAAAAATAATGGCTTGTGCGCTGGGCAGCATGCTCAGCGTGAGTTCCGGCTCGCTGCCCAGTGCGTTGAGGCCGGGAGTGTCCAGGATCGCCAAGCCTTCCTGCAACAAAGGGTGCGGAAAACTGATCAAGGCGTGACGCCAGCGGGGAATTTCCACCGTGCCGTCGTCGGCAATCTGCGTGCCGGCGTCTTCGATATACAACCCCAGATTTTTGGCTTCATCCAGGGGCACGCGCTTGGTTGCCGCCAGTTCCTTGAAAGCTTCTTGCATGTGAGGCACGGAGTTGAAATCCAACCCGATTTGCAGCCAGCTGTCGGGGTTGCACTTGTATTCGCTCAACGGCATGTCGTTGAGACGGGTTTCTATGGCCAATAAACGGATATAACTGCCGTGCTCGTGATCGAAGTAAATTTCCGTGGGGCTCATGGTGGTGCGGCCCGGCGAGGATGGCAATAAACGAACGCCGGTCTGGGCAAAAAACAGCGCGTTGATCAACTCGGTTTTGCCCCGGGAGAATTCCGCTGCAAACGCGACGGTGATGCGATCCGTGCCGAGGTTGTGCAACATGCTGGTGATGCTTTCCTCCACGGACGACGAATTAAGGTCGTATTTGTCCAGCCAATCCCGATAGTTTTGCAAAGCCAGGGCGTTTTGGCCGCGCCATTCTCCGTAAGCGCGTAGTTTTTGTTGTAATTGATCGTCGCTCATCGTCCGTTCTCAGTGCATGGGGCGTGGGGGTATCGCCGGAAGGCCCGCATAGTGTAATGGTCCAGGTCTATGTTTGCGTAATTTCAGCCAGAAACTGCTGCCAGTTCGCGGGAGCTTCAATGCGTACCCGCTTGTTACGACCGGTTTCGCCGTTCAGTACGCTTACCTGATTTTTGGCTACCCGGAAAGTTTTTGCCAAAAAAGCCTGTAAGTGCGCATTGGCCTTACCGTCCACCGGTGGAGCGGTAATGCAGATTTTCAACTGCTGGCCCAATACGCCGACGATCTGGTCGCGGCTGGCTTTGGGCTGGATGCGCAGTGCCAGAATCACCGCGTCGCCCTGCCAGGTATACCAGGCCGCTTGCGCCGGAATTGCCGGTGTGGACATTCAGTTGAGCAGGCGGAACAATTGCTGGAGTATCGGCATCAGCATCATTCGTGCCAGCTCCAACACCATCAACACCACCAGCGGCGACAGGTCCAACCCGCCCAAGTCCGGCATCCGCCTGCGCGCGATTTCCAGCAGAGGATCGGACAGGCTGTACAGCAAGGAGGCCACCGGGCTGTTGCTGTGCGGGGAAATCCAGGATAGCAAGGCGCTGCCCAGAATGATGCCCACGTACAGATCAAAAAACAGCTCCAGCGCACGCATGATCGCCAGCACCGGTATGCCGAACAGACCGGGCAACGTGACGCCCGGCAAGGACGCCAGCAGCAGCATGGTCAGGATTTGCAGTATCAGCAGCAATACCAAAGACGCCAAGTCGAAACGGCCGACGGAAGGTACGGCGCGGCGCAACGGACGCAGCAACGGATGGGTGATTTTCACCACAAACTGGCAGATGGGGTTGTAGTAATCGGCTTTGACCCATTGCAGCAAAAGGCGCAGCAATATCGCACCGGAGTATAAGGTGGACAGGGTGTCGATGATGAATTTCAAGGGCGCCAGCCAGTACGTTGCGTCCATTATTGCGCTCCAAATTGGTCAGACATTGCCACGGAACGTCGTAATGCGGCCTGCATGGCGTTTTGCACCAGATTTCTCAGCCCTCCCTGTTCCAGCGTCAGCACCGCCTGCTCCGTGGTGCCGCCGGGGGAAGTGACTCGCCGGCGCAGCATTTCCGGTGATTCGCTGGATTCGATGGCGATTTTTGCGGCGCCCAAAGCCGTTTGCTGGGTCAGCAGGCGCGCCGTATCGGCATCCAGCCCCAATTCCCGCCCCGCGCTTTCCATGGCCTCCATGAACAGGAAAAAATAAGCCGGACCACTGCCGGACAGCGCGGTGACCGCGTCCAGCAGGTTTTCATCGTCCACCCATACGGCCAGCCCCACGGCGCGCAGCACGCTTTCAGCGGCTTCCAGCTGGCTGTCGGCTACCCGGTTATTGGCATACAAAGCGGTGGCGGCGGTTTTTACCAGCGCCGGTGTATTGGGCATGCAGCGCACGATGGCGGCGTCTTCACCCAGCCAGCGCTGCAAGTCGGCCACGCGCACGCCGGCGGCGATGGAAACGACCAGCGATTTGCGCGCATTGACCGCCTGGGCGATGCCGCGCGCCACCTCGGCCAATACCTGAGGTTTGACCGCCAGCACCACGATGTCGCAGTTGGCCACGGCCGCGTTGTTGTCGCTACCGGTATTTACCCGGAATTGCTGCGCCAGGGTGGCGAGCTTGTCTTGCTCCGGGTCGGTGACATAAATGTTTTGGGGAGAAAAACCGTCGGTCAGCAGACCGCCGATGAGGGCGTAGGCCATGTTGCCGCCGCCGATGAAGCCTATTGTGTGTCGTGTCATGGGCTGAATCTACTACTCCGCAATGCTGTTGCTATTGAATGAATCGGCCCATTCTAGCGCAATTGCCTTTCAGCCCGAAGTACCGGCTCCGGCTTCCCATGCAGTGGAGTGGGGAATATCACCCCCATTCAAGGCTTGCGTGCACCGAAGATAGCGGTGCCGATACGGACCAGTGTCGAGCCTTCCGCCACCGCCGCCGCCAGATCGTCGCTCATGCCCATCGATAGGGTGTCCAGGCCGAAACCGGCTTGCAAAGCCAAGTAGCATTCGCGCAGACGCGCCAGGGGCCGGCGTTGCTGTTCGGGATCGGGACTGGCGGCCGGGATGGCCATCAAGCCGCGCAGCCGCAAATGCGGCAATGCCGCAATCTGCTGCGCCAGTGCGGCCAGTTCGTCCGGGGCGACCCCGGATTTGCTGGATTCGCCGCTGATGTTTACCTGCAGGCAGATGTTCAAAGGCGGCAAGTGCGCCGGACGCTGTTCACTGAGGCGCTGGGCCACTTTAAGCCGGTCCACGCTGTGTACCCAATGGAAGTGTTGGGCGATGGCGCGCGTTTTGTTGGACTGTATCGGCCCGATAAAATGCCAAGTGATCTCGAAGTGCGCCAGACGGGCCTGTTTTTCCAGGGCTTCCTGCAGATAGTTTTCGCCGAAGTGGCGCTGCCCTAATCCGTAGGCGGCGGCCAGGATACGTGCGGGTTGGGTTTTGCTGACCGCCAGCAGCCGCACGCTGCCGGGTTTGCGACCGGCTTCGGTTTCGGCGAGTGCCAGACGATGGCGGACGGCGTTAAGGCGTTGTTCCAATGGACACATTTGTGAAAAGGAATTTGTCTATACTGTGGCGGCTTTGCGGCTATAGGGTTCTCGCAGGTCGCCGTTGTAGGCACACGCTGTGCGTGCCTTTCGGCGCAGCAGGTACGCACAGCGCACCCTACGCCAGCCGCAGTCTAACAAAATTCCCAAGGTGATCGTAATGGACATATCTGAACTGTTGACCTTTTCCGTCAAAAACGGAGCTTCCGATTTGCACTTGTCGGCGGGCAATCCGCCCATCATCCGCGTCGACGGCGACATGCGCAAAATCAACGTGCCTTCCCTGGATCACAAACAGGTGCATGCGTTGATTTATGACATCATGAACGACAAGCAACGCCGCGATTATGAAGAGTTTCTGGAAACCGACTTTTCTTTTGAACTGCCCAACGTGGCGCGCTTTCGCGTCAACGCATTCAACCAGGACCGCGGCGCCGCCGGGGTGTTTCGTACCATTCCATCCAAGATCCTCAGCCTGGAACAGCTGAACGCACCCGCCGCTTTCGTGGACTTTACCCAGTTTCCGCGCGGCATGGTGCTGGTGACTGGCCCGACCGGTTCCGGCAAGTCCACCACCCTGGCGGCCATGGTCAACCACATCAACGAAAACGATTATGCCCACATCCTCACGGTGGAGGACCCCATCGAATTTGTCCATCAGAGTAAAAAAAGCCTGATCAACCAGCGCGAAGTGCACCGTGATACCCTGGGGTTCAACGAAGCTTTGCGTTCGGCTTTGCGCGAAGATCCCGACGTCATTCTGGTGGGCGAAATGCGCGACCTGGAAACCATCCGTCTGGCGATGACCGCCGCCGAAACCGGCCATTTGGTGTTCGGTACGCTGCACACCACATCCGCCGCCAAAACCATCGACCGCATCATCGACGTCTTTCCCGCCGCAGAAAAAGCCATGATCCGCTCCATGCTGTCGGAGTCGCTGCAAGCGGTGGTTTCACAGTCTCTGTTGAAAAAAGCCGAAGGCGGCCGCGTGGCGGCACACGAAATCATGGTCGGCACGCCGGCCATCCGCAATCTGATACGCGAAGACAAAGTGGCGCAAATGTATTCCGCCATCCAGACCGGCCGCAAGGACGGCATGCAAACCCTGGATCAATGCTTGCAGGAATTAGTGGATAAACGCATCATCACCAAAGCGGCGGCGCGCGAAAAAGCGCTCAATAAGGCGGCGTTCATGTAGTTGCGGGCGGGATGCTTACCGGTCGGGAGTGGTGCCGTAAAGCCACCCAAGAATTTCCGCTGAGTTAAAGGATAAAATCCAATGGCAGACCAAGGCAGTATAATTTACAGGTTACAAGACAACGAACAAACGTTGTGTGTGGAAATTCACGACAGCTTTTGTTTCGACCTGCTGCGCGAGTTTCGCCAGATTTGCGAACGTGCGCGCTACAAGCGCTACATCATCGATTTGCGTTATACCACCTATATCGACAGCTCGGCGCTGGGGATGCTCATGGTGTTGCACCGGTTTGTCGACGGAGATCGCCAGGCGGTAGCCATCGTCAACGCCTCGGATACCGTGCTTGACATACTGCGCATCGCCCATTTCAATCAATTTTTCGATATTTCAGGGCTGCAGAAACCATAAATTCCGATTTATATTCTTAAAACCATTCATGCCAAGCTCATGCCAGTTTTGATTTTAGTAGGTTTGTGTTTATTAAGTCTGTCGAGCGCCATGCTGCTCTACCTGTATCTGGGGTCGGACAGTGCATTGGCCGTGTTGGCTACCGCCGTAGCGTGGGGCAGTGGCTCGCTGTGGAGCCGCTATCAAGCCGGCGTCGAGCAGTCTGCCGCACAGGTAACCGTAGCGCCTTGGCGCGAACTGGCAAACCCTTTGTGTGCGTTGCACCGCAATGCCACGGAAGAAATGACGTCGGCATCCAACCGGTGCGAAAGAATACAGCACGTGCTCCATGAAGCTTTGCAGCTGTTGATCAGCAGTTTCAACGAAATCAATAATGCCACGGAAAGGCAGCAGGGACATGCGGTGGATTTGGCCCGGCTGCTCGCCGGAGAAAAAGTATTGCCCACGGAAGACAGCGCGCAACATAAGCCTTTTCCCGTGGAAATGGCGGAAATTCTGGAATACTTCATCAGCCTGATCGTCGACATCAGCGAGAAAAGTATTCATACCGTTCATAAAATAGACGACATGGCGGCTGAAATAGAAAGGATCAATGCATTTTTGGCCGATATCAAATCCATTGCCGATCAAACCAATTTATTGGCGCTCAATGCCGCCATCGAAGCAGCCAGGGCGGGCGACGCCGGCCGGGGATTTTCCGTGGTGGCCGCGGAAATACGTACCTTGTCGAATCGCTCCAACGAATTCAACGAAAGCATCCGCAAACAGGTGGAGATGGCTACGGTGATTACCCGTAACGCCAGGGAAGTGGTGGGCGAAATGGCAGCCAAGGATATGAGCGTGGCGTTGAAAGCCAAATCCCGCGTCGACGAAATGCTGACGGAAATGCATGAGTTGCACGAATACTCCGCCAAAGTGTTGAAAGATATCTCATCCATCAGTCAGCATATCACCGACAACGTCAATAGAACGCTGGTTTCCCTGCAGTTTGAAGACATCGTGCGGCAAATCGCCGATGAAATTAATGAAGGCGCCCATAAGTTGATCGATATGCACGGCGAAGTCCGCGATGTTTTGCAGGAATGGGAAGACAAGGGCGGTACAAACGATGCCGAGTTGCAGACACACTTGCTGGGTGAACTGCATCGCATCCGGGATGGTTGGGGGGTTTCCCGCAGCAAAGTACAACAATCTTCCATGGAAACGGGGTCGGTGGATTTCTTTTAATGCTTTATCCAGCGTTTGCTCGATTAGTGAGGTGGTTCACACAATCAAGCAGTCTCGGCTATTATTGAGCTTTGGTTTCTATTGGCGGAATGGCTATGCAATTCATGGGTTTGTCATTCTGCCGTTCTACGATAAACCAATTTTTTTGAACACGTTTTTAATGGTGACAACATGGCGAAAACCATATTGGTGGTCGATGATTCCGCTTCCATACGGCAGGTGGTGAGTATTGCGCTGAAGGGCGCCGGGTATGAGGTGATTACCGCCAACGACGGTCAGGATGCCTTGAAAAAGCTGGATGGTCACAAGATTCATCTGATCGTCACCGACGTGAACATGCCCGTGATGGACGGCATCGCTTTCGTCCGGGAAGCGAAAAAATTGCCCGACTATAAATTCACGCCCTTTATCATGCTGACCACCGAATCCCAGCCCGAGAAAAAAGCCGAAGGCAAGGAAGCGGGCGCCAAGGCCTGGATCGTCAAGCCCTTTCAACCGCCGCAATTGCTGGATGCGGTGTCCCGACTCATTTCTCCTTAAAGCCCCGAGGCCGCCATCATGGCTGAACACTGCGAAAAAATTGTGGGCGAATTCAGCATTTATACGGCGGCGGCACTCAAGCCGAAATTGCTGGAAGCCCTGGCCGCCGCTTCTGCATTGAGCCTGGATTTGTCGGGCGTCACGGAAATCGACTCGGCGGGCATACAGTTATTGCTTCTGCTGAAACGCGAGACGCTCAAGTCAGGGAGCGAACTGCGCCTGACCGGCAGCAATCCGGTGGTGGACGAGGCTTTGGCCTTGTGCAACCTGACCGGCCTTTTCAACCCTGAATCTTAGATTTCAGCGCGCCTAGACTTTGGAGATCAAGTGATGGATGAATTGGAACAGGCTAAGCAAACATTCGTCAGTGAAGCTCAGGATTTACTGCGCGACATGGAGTCCGGGCTGATGCAGATCGAAGCCGAACCGGACGATGCGGAAAACATCAACGCCGTGTTCCGCGCGGCGCATACCATCAAAGGCTCGGCGGGATTATTCGGCCTGGCGCACATCGTCAGCTTTACCCACGTGGTGGAAACCGTGCTGGAGCGCATCCGTTCCGGCAAATTGCCGCCCAGCGGCGACCTCATCGCCCTGCTGTTGGAATGTCGCGATCACATCGAGTCCTTGATCGAACTGTTGACCCGGGGTATCGAAACGCCCGACGCCGACACCGAACAGCGTGCTGAAGCTTTGCGGACGCAGTTGCTGGGTTTTCTGGATGGGGAAGGCGGTGCGGAAACCGCAAAAGCGCATGCGCCAGCCTCCGTGTTGGAGCACGATGTCGCCGAGAGCCAGGTGCCGGACGGTCAATACTTGGTGCGCAGTCGATATTGGCATATCTCTTTACGGTTTGGCGAAGGCGTGTTGCGCAACGGCATGGAGCCGTTGTCGTTTATCCGCTATTTGAAAAAACTGGGCGAAATCGTTCATATCTCCACGCTGTACGACGCCATGCCGCCGGCGGCGTCGATGGACCCGGAGTCCTGTTATCTCGGCTTTGAAATCGTCTTCGACAGTGCCGCCACCAAACCGGACATCGAGCGGGTGTTCGAGTTTGTCGAGGACGACTGCCAGATTCGCATCATCCCCCCGCACAGTGAGGTAACCCGCTTCCGCGAACTGATCGAAGCGCTGCCGGAAGCCGATCTGAAAGTCGGTGAAATCCTGCTGAAAAGCGGCGCGCTCACCGAACAGGAACTGGAAGCCGCCTTGCACAATCAGGTTGTCGCCGAGAACCAGGCCGACGTTCCCCAGCTACCGGTCAAGCGCCTGGGCGAAATTCTGGTGGAACAGGGCGTGGTGCACGCGGAAACCGTGCGCAGCGCACTGGATAAGCAGGACAAAGTTCAGGCGAACAAGCTCAAGGAAAGCAAATCCATCCGCATCGACGCCGACCGGCTGGATGACTTGATCAACCTGATGGGCGAGTTGGTGATCGGCAGCGCCGCTGCCACGCTGATGGCGCGCAAGCACGATCTGATCGACGTGCTGGAAGCGGTTTCTTCCATATCCCGCTTGATCGAAGACATACACGATAGGTCCTTGCGCCTGCGCATGGTGCAAATCGCCGACACCTTCAACCGTTTTCGCCGCGTGGTGCGTGACATCAGCCGCGAAATCGGCAAAGACATCGACCTGATCATCGACGGCGGCGAAACCGAACTGGATAAAAGCGTGGTCGAAAAAATCGGCGATCCACTGACCCACCTGGTGCGCAACGCCATCGACCACGGCATCGAAAACGCCGAAACGCGCGCATTGTTGGGCAAGCCGGCCAACGGCCAAATCCGCCTCAATGCTTATCACGAATCCGGCAGCATCATCATCGAAGTCAGCGACGACGGCGGCGGCATCGATGCCGACAAAGTGCTGGCCAAAGCGCTCGCCAACGGTTTGGTGGCGCCCACGCAAACCCTGACTGAAAAAGAAATTTTCCAATTGATTTTCGAGCCCGGCCTTTCCACGGCGGAAAAGGTCAGCAACCTGTCCGGCCGTGGCGTGGGCATGGACGTGGTCAAGCGCAACGTCATCGCTTTGCGCGGCACGGTGGAGGTTACCAGCGAACTGGGCGCCGGCACCACCGTGACCATCCGCTTGCCGTTGACTTTGTCGATCATCGACGGATTTTTGGTGATGGTGGGCGATTCCAGCTACGTATTGCCGTTGGACAGCGTGGTGGAGTGCGTCGAGTTCACCGAAGAAAGCCGGCATGGTCACGAAGGCAATTATGTGGCGTGGCACGAACACGTCTTGTCGTTTGTCGATTTGCGCGAATTATTCAAGGAAAAAGGGCCGAAAGCCGCGCGTCAGACCATCGTCGTGGTACAGGGCGGTGGGCAGAAGATAGGATTGGTGGTGGATCAGTTTTTGGGCGAATTCCAAACCGTCATCAAGCCGCTCAACAAGTTGTTCGAAAAGCTGCACTGCGTGAGCGGCTCCACCATTTTGGGCAGTGGCGAAGTCGCTTTGATTCTGGACGTGCTGGCCATGACCCGCTTGGTGGAAACCCGGGTTGAAGCTGAATAGATTTTTACATTGACTAAGCAACAGGGGGAACCCGATTATGTTGAATAACACCAAAGTGAGTTTCCGGCTGTATGCTGGGTTTGCCGCCGTACTGGTGCTGATGAGCGTGATTTCATTCATGTCGCTCAGAAACATCGGCAGCCTGAGCGGCGATCTGGACAACATGGTGCATGATAAATTCCCCAAAACCGTGTGGGCGAATGAAGTCAACGAAAGTATCAATACCATTGCCAGATCCATGCGCAATATCGCGCTGGTTACCGATCCCAGAGCGGTCGACGAAGAACTGGCGCGCATCGAGGAAAATCGCAAAATTATTTTGGACAATCTGGGGAAGCTGAAAGAAGGTATTACCAGCGATAAAGGCAAGGAGCTGATGGCGGATATTTACAGCAAGCGCGAGCGCTATGTGGCGGGTCAGGATAAATATCTGGCGTTGATCAAGGCCGATAAAAAAGCCGAAGCGGTGAGTTTTCTGTTGGAAGAGGTGCGCGCGACGCAGCGGGCTTATACGGGAGCCGTTAGTGCACTGGTCGATTTTCAGAGCGATCTGATGTCCAAGTCCGGCGAGGAAGCCAAGCGGCAGGCCGAGAACGCTGCTACCGTGATTCTGGTGTTGAGCGTCGGCGCTTTTTTACTGTCGCTGGGCGTGGCTTTCTGGATCGCGCGCAGCATCACCCGCCCATTGAATCAGGCGGCGACCGTGGCCGGTCAGGTAGCGGTGGGCGATTTGAACTTTACCCTGGATATCAGCGGGCAGGATGAAACGGCGGAAGTATTGCGTGCCATCGGGGCCATCCAGAATTCCCTGAAAGCCTTGGTCGGCGATGCCGGCATGCTGGTGAATGCGGCGGTCAACGGCAAACTGGCGACGCGCGCCGATGCGACGAAACACCAGGGTGAATACCGCAAGATCGTCGAAGGGGTGAACCAGACGCTGGACGCGGTGATAGGGC
>SCQD01000010.1 GCA_004299145.1 Methylococcaceae bacterium
GATAAAAGTACAGGCCTGGCGGCAGGAAGAAGAAGATATCACCGGCGCACTGGAAGCTATCGAAGACGATTTGCGCCAAACCGAACAAAAAATCCGTTTGCTGCGCGGTTCCGGCAATCTCGAAAGCAGCGCTCGGCTGGAAGCGGAAAAAAGCAAAGAAAACGAACGGCTGGAAGCCGCCCTCTCCGAACTGTCCGCAGCGTTCGAGCGTGATGCGTTTTTGCGATTGAACGCGCCGTTGGCGCACCAGGCTTATTTGGCTGCGCAAAGCTGTGACGCCGACCAGCGCAACGCGACGTCCGAATTGCTGCACTCGTTAAAGGAACAACTCAAGACTATATTTGTCACCCCGCCGTATCCCGATGTCCGCCTGAGCGACGCTCAGGCGCGTTTTTACCAAATGCGCATCCTCAAGCAGCTGGACGCCAACGAGGTAACTCCGGAATCGGACAATCTGTTCCTCTTGGACACTAGGCGCGCGCGCAAACTAGCCAATCAACTGGCGGCCTACCAACCGCACAGCCAACCGGATGCCCTACTACGGGACATGGTGGAACGCGCCTTGAACGCCGACAAAGCCTACACTGCTGCCGACAACGAACTGCAAAACGTACGTCAGCTTTCCGACGACAATCGGCAGTATCTGCAGCAACTGGAATATGACCGCAGCAATCTGGAAAGCTTGCGGCGCGATAAGCGGGACTGGCTGCGCCACATAAAAAATGAGTTTGAGACAGCCCAGCGGGAAATCACCAAACAGGAAAACCAGATCGGCGGGTTGCAAAAACGGGCGGCGGGCGTAGCCCAAATGCGTGATCGGGTAAAGCTGCTGGACAATATGTTGGGCCTGTTGGCCGCCTATAAGCAGCAGGTGAAAACACAAAAACGCGCGCTGCTGGAAGAAGCTTTCAACCGCCACCTCGGCCAATTACTGGACTCCAACGCCTTGATCGCCTCGGTCCGTATCGACCAGGATTTTTTGCTGAGCTACCACGACGCGGTGGGCGCCGAAGTACCCATGAGCAGCCTGTCCGCAGGCACGAAACAACTGGCCGCCACCGCTTTGCTGTGGGCCTTGAAAGATGCTTCGGCGCGCCGCCTGCCGGTGATTTTCGATACCCCGCTGGGTCGCATCGACCGCCAGCACCAGGAAAATTTATTGATCCGTTATTACCCGAATGCCGGCGAGCAAGTGATTTTGCTGCCCACCGATGCTGAATTGGATCAACATAAACGCCGGTTACTGGCGTCACATATTTATCGGGAGTTTCACTTGGACAATCCCAGCGGTGAAGCTACACAGTTGACTTTGCTACAGACGGGGGACTGAACATGGGCGACGTCAACACCAACCGCGACGACGAAATTACCATAGACCAAGTGCTTGCAAACGGTTTTCGCACCCCCCATTCCCCCAATATTCCTAAATATCGGGTGTTGCGCCTGGCTCTGGCCAAATCCCTGCGCATGGAAGGCGAGCCGGAACAAGCACTGGATACGGTACTGACAGTGGAAAAAGGCAGTGAATATTCGCTGGAACAAGTCACCGGGCTGGGACGCAGCGAAGACACCAAAGGCATGCGCGATTTCGACGCCGCTACGCGCGCCCTGTTGAGCGTTTACCACCACGAAGACCTGTTTGCCTCGGAATTGCGCTATAAAACCCTGCTGCAACGGCACATCCGCCGCGGCTTGCGAGAAATCCGCACCAGTTGGAATCGCGGTCATAATTTCGCCGTCTGGCTGCGTGAAGAACTGTTGCCGGCGGTAACGACAGCCGCACTTGACAGCCCACCGGATACCGACAAACTGCTGGCGGCACTCCAGGAAATCGGCGTACACGCGGAAATCCGCAGCGTCAAACAAGGCTGCCGTTTGGACCGCTATGCCTTGTTCCTGGCCGACATTCACCATCTGGATGCCTTGAAAAGAGGCCTGGATAAACTGGCATTCCGGCTGGGCATCCCTGACGACAGCCTGACCTTGAGCTTGGGCAACGAAGCCGGCATCGCCGCACTGGACGTTCCGCGCGGCCCGGCGGCATGGAGGCCGGTGCCGGTAGCCCGCTTGCAGCAATGGGCCGGCGAGGCGCGCCAGGAAAAATTGCCGGTCTGGCTGGGACAAACCGTATTGGGCGAAGACTTTTTCATGGACTTGGCTGAAGCGCCCCACCTGCTGATTGCAGGCACCACCGGCAGCGGCAAGACAGTCTGCCTGCACAGCCTGATTTGCTCGTTGTTGTCCACACTCACGCCGCAAACGCTGCAACTGGCGCTGATCGACCCCAAGGGCACGGAATTGAACGGCTACGCGGATTTGCCCAATCTGTACGGCGGCAAAGTCGCCAAGTCGGTACTGGACGCCGCCGAACTACTGAACGCGCTGGTGGAGGAAATGGAGTCGCGCAACCGGCGCTTTGCGGAACTGGGCGTGCGCAACATCGACGACGCCCAGGGCAAAGTGGCGCTGAGCCGCATCGTGCTGGTAGTCGAAGAACTGGCGGATTTACTGATGCAATCGGATGAACTGGAAGCACCGCTGGTTCGGCTGGCGCAAAAAGCCCGTTCCGCCGGCATTCATCTGGTATTGGCGACCCAGCGGCCCGATGCCGCCACGTTCAGCGGCTTGCTGCGCAGCAATATTCCCACGCGCATCGCCTTGCGCGTGCAAAAACACACTGAATCTTCCATTATTCTGGACCAGAAAGGCGCGGAAGCGTTGCTGGGCAAAGGGGACATGCTGGTCAAAACCATCGATCACCCGGAACCGGTGCGCGTGCATGGAGCCAACGTCGGCGACGCCGATATTGCCCGCGCTGTCCGGGATTTTCATAGATAAGCCGCAGAGATACAGGAGGGACGATGGAAGAATTAATGGTCTACGAATTCAGGCCGCTGTTTTTGACGATGGATCGCATCGGTCCGTTTCGCAATAGTTACCAGATCGACTTTACCGCGCAGGATGATCGTCCGTGTAATTTTTACATGATGGTTTCGCGCAACGGTCTGGGTAAAACTACCGCTTTGGAAATTTTCGCCTGCCTGGTGGATTTGCTCGGCAAAAAAGACATCAGTGTTTTCGGTCATGAAGATTTGGACATGAAAGGCGGGCGTGCGCAGCTGGATTTTTGGCTGCGTTTGCGCTGGCAGGGCCGCAATCGCGCCGTGGTCTTGTCCATCGTGGCCGGCAAACTGGGCGAGGAAGTCTTTCTCCTACCCTGGACCGAAGCGCAGTTGCAACAATACAACGCGGAAAGTTGGCACCGCACCGGTTTTCGCAGCCCGGTGGCCGGGCGCTACGAAACGATAAGCTCCCGTAACGACGAGCTGTTACAGGACTTTCTGGCGGCTATCCGCGCCAGTGCCGAGCTGGCGCCCGACGCTGTATTTCTCCAGCCCAGGCTGCATTTGCCCACCGTGCTATATTTTTCCGCTTATCGGGATATTCCGCCGATCAACGAACACGCCGGCGGCAGTGCCCATCATAACGGCGCGTACTACGAGCGCAGCATCAGCCAACCACAACACTGGAATTACCGCAGCCTGCACGCTTTTGCTCCGCACAACACGCTGTGGCGTGACTCACTGGACAATCTGGCCGTCTGGTTAAAATGGCTGGACAACGGTTCATTCGAAACCGCCCAGCGCTTGATCGACGAACAGGTTTTTGACGGCACGCCCAAAAGGCTTAAAGGCATACGCAAAGTGCCGCCGGAAGCCATGGTGGACGCCGGTGACGGCGAAACCCACCGCCTGGACCGGCTGAGCAGCGGCGAAAAAAGCCTGGTGCACTTGTTGCTGCGCATCGGCGCCCACGCCACGGCTAATACCGTCATCATGCTTGATGAACTGGACGCCCATTTGCATATTGCCTGGCAGCACCGCTTGTACAATCTGCTGGAAAAGCTGGTCGTTGATCACCCAGGGTTTACCGTGATCATGACCACCCACTCCAAAGATATTTTGCGGCGTTTTACGGCGGCGATGAACATCGAAAAAACCGGCATTGTTCCCGGCGGGGATTTGATTGATCGTGAACTGACTTAAGGAAATGGATCGGCTATGGCGAGTTTTAAAAAGACTGTCGAGGAAACGCTTTGGGTTGACGACAGGTATGACGGAAGAATAAAAATCTATTTGGAATCCGAGGAGGATGTATGCATTTTCGGCGACCATTGGTTTGGCGCTTACCAGGAAAAGCTGCATTTCGAGAGCGCGGAAAATCAGGAAAAGCCTGGTGACGGCGGTTGCCGCGCGGTGATTAACAAAGTGGGCGTGGCCAGCGACCACAAAATACCGGCATTCGGCATCGTCGACAGGGACACGTTATTGGCCGACGACCGCCACGATTTGTTCTGGGAAATCGACGACCAGCGGTTTCACCAGGCACGGCCTTATGGCGAGCGCATCCACGTGCTGCGCCGGTGGGAACTGGAAAACTATCTGCTCAAAGCCGAGGCCATTTCCGCCGTTATGTCGCCTCGTAAATTAAGGCCTCCCATTCCCCAGGTTTCCTGTATTGACCTGCTGGATGAATACGCAGCGGATTTGGTGGACCTGACGGCGCTGACGACTTTCAAAATGGCGGAAAAGCAAAATACGCCCAGCACGGAGTTTGGAAAGCACGTTTCCGGCGCTGCGCTGTGCCAGGAAATCCATGATCATTTGAATAAAGCCATTCCTGCAAAAAACTACGAGGATCTTGAAGACGATAAAGCAAAAATCCTCGCCTTTGCGGAAAATGAAACCGACTCGGTGGAGCATTGGAATAAGTTGAGCCGCATACTTGACGGCAAAAAAGCCCTCAGCCGGATTTGTGAGGGTTTAAGCAAGAAACACGGCATCGCCAGCCTGAAGCCGTGGGGTGAAATGCGTGGGCCGCTGGCCGATAAAATCGCTTCCATGGATCTGATCGATATTGAGCTGATTGAACTGATGAAAAGCTATTCCAAACCTTGAAAAGCACCGCGATGGTGCCGATGGAGGGCTGGACTGCTATCCCCTCAACCGTCGTTTACAGTCAGCACCAGCTTGCCGATATGCCCGCTCTGCTCCATCAGCCGATGCGCATCGGCGGCGTCGGCCAGCGGAAAAGTGCTGTGGATCAGCGGCTTTACCCGGCCCGAGGCCAATACCGGCCAGACCTTGGTCTGTAAAGCGTCGGCGATCACCGCTTTTTCCTTGACGCTACGCGGCCTTAACGTAGAACCCGTCAGCGTCAGGCGCTTCAGCATGATGGGCAATAGATTGATTTGGGTTTTCGGGCCGTTTTGCACGCCGATTTGCAGCAAGCGCCCATCCATCGCCAGGCAGCTTAAATTGCGCTGCAAATAATCCCCGCCGATGCTGTCCAGTATCACGTCCACTCCGCGCCCTTGCGTCAGCGCCTGGATGCGTTCGACAAAATCCTCCTCACGGTAATTGATCGCCGCCTTGGCACCCAGGCTTTTGCAAACGCGGCACTTGGCGTCGCTGCCGGCGGTGGCGTAAACCGAGGCGCCCCAAACAGCCGCCAACTGAATGGCCGTGGTGCCGATGCCGCCGGCACCGCCGTGCACCAACAGCGTTTCGTGCGGCTGCAAGCGCCCCCGGTCGAACACGTTGCTCCACACGGTAAAAAACGTTTCCGGCAAAGCTGCCGCTTGCAACAGCGTGAGTCCATTGGGAATGGGCAGGCACAACAGGGCAGGTGCCAGGCAATATTCGGCATAACCGCCGCCGCTGACCAGGGCGCAGATCTGATCGCCGACCGCCAAGCCCGCCGTATTCGTCCCCAGCGCCACGATTTCGCCCGCCACTTCCAGGCCGGGAATATCAGTAGCCCCAGGCGGTGGTGGATACAACCCCAGGCGCTGCATCACGTCGGGGCGATTGACG
The DNA here is from genome assembly GCA_004299145.1 of Methylococcaceae bacterium. Lineage (GTDB taxonomy): Bacteria > Pseudomonadota > Gammaproteobacteria > Methylococcales > Methylococcaceae > Methylogaea. Next base: position 5,877 of record SCQD01000010.1, read on the forward strand.
CCGGCGGCGGCCACCTTGATCAGCACTTCGCCGGCACCGGGCTGCGGCACGGGACGCCGGCACAAGCGCAATACTTCCGGACCGCCGGGCTCGGTGATTTCCACGGCCTGCATGGATGCGGTAATGGTCGGGTTCAAACTAAGGCTCCTGGGTAATTTTGCGGATATGATCGATTAATTCTACTTTGTCAGATTCACTCCCGCGCTACCTGAGAGCGTCTGGCGTGGGATTCCTTGGCCTGTCGGCGCAAGCGGTGGCGTTTATTGATGATGCCAGCCAAG
>SCQD01000108.1 GCA_004299145.1 Methylococcaceae bacterium
ACAGTTTGCCATCGCCGGAACCGCCGCTGATCTTCCATTTTTCGATATTCCAATATTCCACGCTGTTAAAGCGCCCATCGCTATATTGGTGGTAATTGTCTTTGATATTACCGCTCAGTGAACTGTAATCGATGACCAGAGTATCGGTACCGCCCAGGCCATCGATGGTGGTTTTTCCCGACGATACGTTGAACGTATCGTTTTGTTCGGTAGCCTGTCGGGTATTGAGGGGGGCAAGATTGTTCATGGCAAACTCCTGATGGATTTAATGGTGGCACTAATTCTGCTTTGTCAGATTTCCCTCCTTGGAGCTTACGCGGTCCAAGGAACCCCGCCTTTCCGCCATGGAGTGGCGGAAAGGCGCCTTGGCGATAATCTGACAAAGTAGAACTAAGACTTTACGTAGTCTAGGTGCATTTTCGCTTCCAAGCCGTTTTTTCGCAAAATTATTTATGATTTCAAGGGAAAATCATCAAATTCCCTTATCTATGACGCAGGCATGGACTCACTCGACGCAGGACACCGCTGCCGGCGTGGGTATAATCACCTCCCCTCCTCACTCAGGACCTGGACCATGCTCCGTCCCGCCACGCTATCCGACCTGCCCATCCTGCTGCGCATCGAAAACGCCTCGTTCGAGGGCGACCGCTTGACGCGCCGGCAATTGCGCTATTTGTTGACCAAGGCCAATGCGGCGACGCTGGTGGACGAAGCGGACGGCGTCATTCGCGGCTATGTCATGCTGCTGTTTCATACCAGCACGTCGCTGGCGCGCTTGTATTCCTATGCCGTGGCACCGCCGTTTCGCGGACAGGGCATAGGCACGGCGCTGGTCGACGCGGCGGAACAGCTCGCCCTGCAGCAAGAGTGCGTAACTTTGCGGCTGGAAGTGCGGCAGGATAATGCCGCTTCACTGGCGTTGTTCAAAAAGCGCGGTTACCGTTACCTGGAAGTAACGCCGGATTATTACGAAGACCACATGGACGCTTTGCGTTTCGAAAAATACCTGGCGCCGCACCTGAAGCCGGAATTGGCGCGCGTGCCGTACTACCAGCAGACGCTGGACTTTACCTGTGGCCCTGCCTCGCTACTGATGGCCATGAAAGCCTTGCAGGCCGGCATGGTCATGGACCGCAAGCTGGAACTGCGCATCTGGCGCGAATCCACCACCGTATTCATGACTTCAGGCCATGGCGGCTGCGGACCATACGGCCTGGCTCTGTCGGCTTATCATCGCGGCTTCGACGTCACCGTTTATGTAAACGACGAAGGCGCGCTGTTCATCAACTCGGTGCGCAGCCCGGAAAAGCGCATAGTGATGCAGTTGGTGCAGGAAGATTTTCTGGATGAATTGAGCACGCTGCCGGTGAAAGTCGTGCATGGCGCGCTGAACGTGGACGACATGCAGCGCCAGTTCGAAGCGGGCGGCATCCCCGTGGTGCTGATCAGCTCTTATCGCATCTACCAGGAGAAGTTTCCCCACTGGGTGGTGGTGACCGGATTCGACGCACAATACATTTATGTGCATGACCCATACGTGGATACCAGCGTCGGCAAGACCGTCACCGACTGCATCAATTTACCGATTCTGAAAAAAGACTTTCAGCGCATGGCGCGCTATGGCAAGTCGGGGCAAAAAGCGGTGCTGATTCTGCGCCGCCGCAGTTGAAATGGCTGCGCCTCCCCTCCCCCCAACCCTACCCTACCCAGGAACCTGCCGGGAGTTCTCCGACTCCAGGTTCCTGGGTAGGGCGCCCGAAAGCCCCGGTTCCTGGAGGCCATCCTGCGTGGGCACCCCGGCTGGAACGGGGTTGCAACCCGTTCCGTAACGTTATTCTGCGCTATTGCTTCAGTCACGAGGCAGGCTTTAAGGCGCGCAATATTCCGCGGTCGGTGTTGCGGCGTCGATCTGGTAAGGCGATGAAGGCGAAAGGATGAATTCACTCGCGCCTTGCTCCCCGCGATGATTGCCCCAGTCGTAGGTATAGCCCAGGCCGGTCCAGGGCACGCCGGGCGCGGCGCGGAAGCTGCCGTAATACAGGTTTTGATAAAAGCCGTGGTAATCCTGGATGTTTTTGACTTGAGGCAGCTCGGCGCCGAAATTCAAGTCGCAGCTCGTGTCGGCGGGGCTCGGATCGACGCAGGGCCGAAAGATATCGTCAGGACTTACCCATAACTCCACAAATACGTCGTAAGACCAGTCGGGATGCAGACCCAGCCGTTGTTTTAAACGGTGCTCCAGCGCAGCCCGGCTCGCGTGCGGGTGCGCTCTCATATAATCCCGGCAAAACTCCTGTATGCGCGGCGCCAACGTCACCCAAACCACGTTGGCTTCGCTGGAAGAAGTCTGGGTATAAGGCAACAGGTAGTTCTCGTAAGAACGTCGCGATTTCCAGGTGATCACCTTGATCAACGTTTTGTCTTCGTTCCAGACCAGCGCGGCGTTGTCGGCAGTGACCGCATCAAGGTTATCGGCGATTTCAGCGGCATCCGCCACAGCGGCATCTTGCACTGCGCGCTGGTATTGAAGTTTTGCAACGCCCGCATCGGCCTTGCCGGTCAACAACAAGGCCGCTGCAAAGCAGGCCGGGAAAAAAAGGTTTTTAGATTTCATACGACAACTCCCTCTTGGTAATGACAAAATGACGATTTTCGGCACGCGCCGAAAACGCGCATCAATTTAACACCTGCCGGCTGGCTTGCCAGTCCTTGCCGTAGCTGAAGGCGCCGTAAACATTCATGCGACAAATACCCGATTTGATATCAACCACTCACACACAGGCGGCTTAGCGATGAATACGCTTTTGTTACTGGCCCTGGCAATTGCCCCGGGAATTTTTTTGGTTTACCGGCATAGCGCCAGGGATATCTATAAAAAAGAGCCGTGGATTATCGTGTGGAAATCTTTTTTATGGGGCGCCGCCACCGTCATTCCCGCCGGCATGCTGGAATCCAGCATCGAAATTCCGCAGCCGGACAGCCTGCGAGGCATGCTGTTGGAAAACTTTTTGGTGATCGCCTTGACGGAAGAACTTTGTAAACTTGCGGTTATTCGCTTTTACGCCTACCGGACGCCCCATTTCGACGAAACCATGGACGGCATCGTTTACGGGGTTGCCGTGGCCAGCGGGTTCGCGACGTTCGAGAATATTTATTACGTCATGGAACACGGCATGGCCGTGGGCATGTTGCGTGCGCTGCTGTCGGTCCCCACCCATATATCTCAAGGCGCCGTACTGGGTTACTGGCTGGCAAAAGCCAGGTTTCAGCGGGTTGCTTCCTGGCAGGCCTATGGAATCAGCTTAGGCATCGTGGTGACGACACACGGGTTTTTCGATTTTGTGCTCGGCTTTCCCGATGCCGAATATTTTTATCTGAGCCCCCTGCCGCTCATACTGCTGGGCTGGCTGGTCAAGCGCTACGTCAAGCAAGCGCTGGCGCACGACGCGGAACACATACACGGCTTAACGGTCACATCCATAACCGCCCCGGCAGCCACGGCCCCCGCCGGCAGTTTGGCGCCATCCATCCGCAACCTGGTGTATATCGCACTGCGCTTTCTGTCCATCATCTGCTACTTGACGGCCGGTTTTCTCATGCTGGGGTGGGTGTCGAACTACCTGGAACAAGGCGAGGAACTTTGGGCGCTGATACTGCCTTTGACGCCGTTGCTGCTGGGACTGTATATGGCAGCCAAAGCCCGAAAACTGCTGGTTCAGCAGGGATAATGACATTCGCTGGATGAATGCGGACTTTCCTCCCACACCTGCCAACCACCACCCAGCGCTTTGTACAGCGCCACCAGATCGGTAGCGATGCGCGCTTGATGCTCGGCCAGCCGGTTTTGCACTTCCAGCAGGCCGCGCTTGGCATCCAGCACGTCGCTGAAGGCGGTCAGACCACGTCGGTAGCGCTCCACCGCCAGTTGCAAGGTGGTGTCGGCGGCTTGCCGCGCTTGTTCCAGCGCCAGCCGGCGCTGCTCGTCTTCCCGCTGCGCGGTCAGGGCGTCTTCCACGTCGCGCAATGCATTCAACACGGCGGCCTGATAGGCGTGCAGCAGTTCGTCGCGCTGGGCCTCTTTAGCCTCGATGTTGGCGCGGATGCGGCCCCAGTTGAACAAAGGCAGGGAAGCGGCGGCGGCCATGGACCAGCTTTTGCCCACCGGGGTGAATTGCGCCAGATTGGGATTTTGCAGACCCAAAAACGCGGTGAGGTTGAACTTGGGGTACAAATCGGCGCTCGCCACGCCGATCTGCGCCGTCGCCGCCGCCAGCCGGCGTTCGGCCGCGCCAATGTCCGGGCGGCGTAGCAGCAAGGTCGACGGCAGATCGGGAGTAACCGCGGCGTGCAGCGCCGGCATGTCGCCCGGCAGGCTATCGTTCAGCGCGTCGCTCAATGCACCGGGCGCCTGCCCCAACAACACGCCCAGCGCGTGTATGGCCTGCTGGGCGGCCAGCGCGTGTTCCGGCAGTTGCGCCTGGGTGTTTGCGAGCAGCGTTTGCGCCTGGGCCACCGCCAACCCGCTTTCCAATCCAGCCTGTTTGCGCACCAGGGTCAGGCGCAGCAATTCGGCGGCGGCGGCCTGCGTATCCTGGAGGATGACCATTTGGCGCTGGGCCAGGCGCAGTTCGATGTAGTGGCGCGCCACTTCGCCCAGCAGGCTGACCAGCACGGCGCGGCTGTTGTCCCGCTCGGCTTCGGTATTGGCGGCGGCGGCTTCCATACCGCGGCGGATGCCGCCGAATACATCCAACTCCCAGGCGGCGTCGAACCCGGCCTGGAAAATATTGCTGATGTTGCGGCCCGCGCCGCCGCCAATACCGATCGGACTATTGGTGCCGCCGCTCACGCCGCCGCCGAAGCTGTTGCGGCGCCGGTTGACGGAACTGCGCCCACTGAACGTGGGCAGGCCGGCGGCCACCGCCATGCTGTATTGCGCCCGTGCGGCGCCGATGCGGTCCAGCGCTTGACGATAGTCCAGGTTGTGCTCGACGGCTTGCTGGATCAGCCGTTCCAACAGGGGGTCGTGGAAAGTTTGCCACCAGGTGGTGGCGGGGTCACAGGCGGCGTTTTTTAAGTCACCCTCACCCCGGTTTTCCGATGATGAGCAATCCTGTCCGCCGTTTTTGGGGTGTATCCACAGCGGCTCGCGGCGGTTTGATGGGGGTTGCTGCGGTGCATCCACGCTGCCGGGCGTTTGCCAGTGTTCCGGCACCGGCACCGCCGGCGTCTGGTAGTCCGGGCCGACCGTGCAGGCGGTGAGCAAGCTGAGCAACGGCAGCGTCGCTGAAAACGTTACGGAACGGGTTACAAACCCGTTCCAGCCGAGCAACAGGCAAACAGGGCGGCCAGGATAGCCGCGCTTTCGGCGCCTCACGGCGTGACCTCGCCCGCTTCGATATAAACGTCCATCTGTTGCCCCACGTAAGCGGGCAACTGGGCCGGATCGAAGCTGTACAGGGCTTGCAAAACGCGGGTGTCGACCCGTTCGGTGCTGTCGCCGGTCAGCGATTTTTTCGGCACCACGTAAGGTTCCAGATAGGCCAGCTGCAAAGCCACGCGCATTTTCGGGTTGCCGCGCAGATTGGCCATGGCGCGGGCGCCGTGGCGAAAGCGCCAGGCATCGTTTTCGTCGATGTCCACGCGGACGTGCAGGTTGTGCAAATTACCCATTACCACGGCTGCCGTAGCGTTCGCGCCCGCCACGGCGTACTCGCCGAGCCGCAGGTTGACTTGCAACACCGTACCGTCCAGCGGGGCGCGGACATCAAGACGCGCCAGATCGGTACGCACGGCGGCCAATTGCGCCGCGGCCTGTTCGATTTGCGCCTTGGCCGCGTCCTGTTTGGCTTTGGCGATAGCGTGGGCGTTGCGGCGGCGTTCCAGCTCTTCGGTGCTGATGGCGCGCCGGTCGGTAATGGACTGCGCCAGGCGCAGCAAAGTGGCAACATCGTTCAATTCCGCCGTGGTCTGCGCCAGGTCGGCACGGGCCTTGCCGAGGTCGGCGCGGGCGATAGCCGCTTGCGCCTGGTATTGGCGGTCATCCAGGCGAAACAGCAGAGCGCCGGCTTTGACGGCATCGCCCAGGTTCACGGCCACTTCGCTTACCAGGCCGGACAACGGCGTGCCGATCTGGATGTTGCGGCCGGCGGCCTCGACGATACCGGCACCGGCGATGAAAGCGGGAAACGGCGCAGCCGGCGGCGGCACGACCGGTTGCGGCGGGACCGGCGCATGCTCGCCTTCGATCACGTTGAAAACGCCGAACAAGAATCCAGCCAGGGCCAGGACGGGCAGCAGGTATTTACGCAGCATGGGATGAGACGGTTTCCGGGCAAGGATTTATTGTACGTGGAAACCGTGCCGGACGGGGCTGTTCACCCCGTTTCCGCGAGGACGCGGCGGCTTTCGCCGACTCGACCCAGCGTGCTAATCGAAGTCACATCGCATCCAATGGACTTTGCACGCCCTGCCCGCCCCGATTCAACACGTGGGTATAAATCATCGTCGTCCCCACATCCTTGTGGCCCAGTAATTCCTGCACGGTGCGGATGTCGTAGCCGGATTGCAGCAGGTGGGTGGCAAAAGAATGGCGCAGGGTATGGCAAATCGCCGGCTTTGTCAGCCCTGCCGCCCGCACCGCCTTTTTCACGGCCCGTTGCAAAGTCTGCTCATCCACGTGATGCCGCCGCGCCCTGCCGGAACGGGGATCGGTCGAGCGGTTCGGTGCTGGAAACACGTACTGCCAGCCCCACTCCCGCTCCGCGTTTGGATATTTTCGCTCCAAAGCATAAGGCAGATAGACTGCGCCATAACCCTCTTCCAGGTCGTGGTCGTGCAACACTTTCACCTTTTCCAGGTGAGCCCGCAAAAGCTCTATCGCCCCTTGCGGCAACATCGTCATCCGGTCCTTCTCCCCCTTGCCGTCGCGCACGGTAATCTGCCGGCAGCCGAAGTTCACGTCTTTGAGATGCGTCAAAAATTGCTCGACTTCCGGCGCGCCCATTTCGCGAGGATGTTTCTTGTGATGAAACAAGATGAAGCGTTTGATCCAGTCGGAATACGCCTGCTCGGTACGGATACTGTAATGGCGCAGGCGAATCGCGTCGCGTACCTGGTCCAAAAGGCGCGGAGGCTGCACGGAAGACTGCGCAGCCCCCGGCGTGGTGGAAACAACCTTTGCGGCAGGCCGCTTTTCTGCGTGATTGAATGAGTGTTGCATGGGGTCGCCAACTCGCCGGTTGATCAGCCGGTTACTATCCGACAAAAGGGATTAGATTTCAATATTGACGTAACATAAAGCGTCAGATACGATCCGAATTCAGAATAGGCTTCACTTTTGAGGCCGAATTGTAGTTAGGCAACATGGAAAAGCCCCCTGTGTTGTCAGTCATTTTTAATGGGGCTTCACTTAGAGGAGAGAATCATGCAAGACATTGAGGCAAAAGTGGTTGAAGTGCTTGGTTATGTTATTCAAGACCAAGATTTAGGAATGGATAGCGATTCAATGATGGATCAAGATTGTCAAGATTGTGATTAATTGTTAATTAATAAAAGACCTTTTACATATTTGTGAAAGGTCTTTTTTATGACCAAAATAAAATGAAGCCATTTAGTGATAAGAAAAAAAGTTTAATTATAAATCCTTTAGGAGACAATGGATTTCATTTTGCTTTTAATTTCGAAAATCCTACTGGAGTAAAATTACTTACGAACAGTGCTGCTCAGAGATTAATTTCAATAATAAATGACGAGAAGCCTATAGATTTAAATAATAGCATTGATTTTTCTTTAAACAAAAGTGGCCTTATCACAGAGGCCATACTTAACACAAAATCTAGCGATAAAAAACTATCTGTTTGGCTACATGCAGTGGACGCATGTAACTTGTCATGTTTTTACTGCTATATTCCTAAGTTAAAAAAAGCTGTTGCAATAGAATCAAATACTCTTAATAAGTTTTCAATGAATTCTCAAGATGCAATCGTTATTGCGGACAATTTAATTGCATATTGCAAAAATAATGAAATTGAAAACTTACATGTGAAGTTTGCAGGAGGTGAGCCAGCATTGAATATTAATCTAATAGATTACTTTTGTGCGCATATAAAAAAACAATCTGATATTTTTGTAAGTTTTGGAATGCTAACAAATGGGGTTTTCGACTCGTCACAAGTTATCCCGGTATTACAAAGACATAAAATATCATTATCAATATCACTGGATGGATATGAACTATCTCACGATGAAATAAGATTTGAAATTGTAGGGAAAAGAAAACATGGGACATGGGCAAAAATATTTGAGAATATTCAAAGTGCCTTGTCGGTAGATATACATCCCTATTTTCTATATACAATTACGCCTTCAAATAACAGTGATTTGTTTAAATTTTCTGACTTTATACACGAACTTGGTCTTGGATATAGATTGAGTCTTATTCGTTCTAAAGAGAGCTATCCATCTGAAATTCAATATGAAATTATTGGCAACTTGAGTAAATTGTACCGTAATCTTGGTGAGAATCTTGATGTAAATTTACCAATTGCTAGATATGCAAAATTTTCAGAGTGGAATATAAAAAAGAAAAAAGATATTGTCTGTACATCTAGTAGAAAATATGTAGCCATTGACCAGAATGGAAATATATCATCCTGCCAAATGAACATGAATAATAAATTTGGAAATTTATTGAAAAATGAGCTTGAGTTATCCTTAGGCAGGATGAAAACTGATAGTCATTTATTAAAAATAGCCAGTCCGAATCTGAGAGATGGGATATGTAATAGTTGTGAGTATTTTTATGTGTGTTCTGGAGGTTGCCCTGAGCATACAATAAAATCTTTTGGTACTATTGATGTCCCCTCGCCATGGTGTAAAGTATTTGGCAGCTTAGTTCCAATTTATATTGAAAGTATTGCACGACAAATGCTAAAAAATGTAAGGAATAAAATATGAATCAAGCACCCATATTGGTTTTCACCCATATTCCCCGTACAGGTGGAACTACTATCAGAAATGTTATTTCTAATAAAATGAATAAAAATCTTTTTGTAGATTCTTTTTCTGAGTTTTCATTTTTGAATGATAAAGAATTAAATGGCTATGACTTTATAGCTACCCATTGTGGTTATGGCGTTATTAATAGGATTAACAGAGATAACAAAAAAATAATTTTGTTAAGAGACCCTGTTGAACGAATAGTTTCACAGTATTTCTATCTTAGAGAACTTGAAAATAACGTATCATATTCAAGTCCCTATGCAAAAAAACTGTCACTACAAGAATTTATCTGCTTAGATAATCCATCAGTACAAATATCAATGAACAATACACAGGTGTGGCATCTAATTGAAGATAAAAATATTTTCTTTAGAAAAAAATATATGAATTATTCTGATTCAAATTTATTAGATAAAGCACTTTCACATTTAAGTACATATGATTTTATCGGCTTCACACATAATCTGCCTTCAGTATTAAATAAAGTATCTCTATCTTATGGGTGGG
>SCQD01000109.1 GCA_004299145.1 Methylococcaceae bacterium
CGTCGGCGCCGCCGGGAATGCGCCGCATCAGCGCGGCGATTTCATCCGCTTTGGCGTCCAGTTGGTCCAGGTCGCTGCCGTACACGTTTACCACTACCGGCGCGGTGTAGCCGGAAATGGTTTCGTCCACCCGCTCGGTGAGAAAGGTGTTGGCTTCGAACAGCAGGCCGGGGAAGTTTTGCAGCACCGCGCGCAGTGCGTCCAGGATGCTTTGCTGGGCGGTGCCGGCAGCCGGGTTCAGGCGAATTTCGTATTCGCTGTAGTGGCTGCCGTAGGTGTCGGCGCCGCGCTGGGCGCGTCCGGCCCACTGCGAGGCGGACTGTACGCCGGGGATTTGGCGGAACTGCTCGACCAGCAAACCGCCGGTGCGCAACGATTCGCCCAACGCCGTGCCGGGTATGCCGCTGGTATGGACGATGTAGTGGCCTTCGCGCAGTTGCGGTAAAAATTCGCCGCCCAAAAAGGGCAGGGCGGCCAGGCCCAGGCCGCACACCGCCAGACTGGTCAGCACCACGGCGCGGGGGCGGGCGGCGAGCCGTTGCAGCCAGCGCCGGTAACGCGGCTGCAACCAGCGCATCAGCGGCGGATCGTCGTCGGGGGGAGCGTAGCGTTCCAGCAACAGGTAGCACAGCGCCGGGGTGACGGTCAGCGCCACGCCCAACGACATCAAAATCGCCAGGATGTAGGAAAACCCCAGCGGGGCGAACAGCCTGCCGGCCACGCCGGTCAGCATCAGCAGCGGCGCGAATACCAGGGCGACGATGAAGCTGGCGTAGACCACCGAGCCGCGCACTTCCATGGAAGCGGCGAATACCACTTCGGCGGTGGGCAGCGCTCCCCGGTTTTCTTTCAAGCGCCGGAATATGTTTTCCGTATCGATAATGGCGTCGTCCACCACTTCGCCCAGCGCAATCGCCAGCCCGCCCAGCACCATAATGTTCAGGTTGATGCCCAGCTCCAGCAGCACGATGATCGCCGCCAACAACGACAGCGGTATCGCCAGGGCTGAGATGAACGCCGTGCGCAGGTTGAACAAAAACAGATACAGCACGACGATGACGAATACGCCGCCGAGCAGTAAATGACCGCCCAGATTGGCGATGGAGGTTTCGATGTAATCGGCGGGGCGGAACAGGTGCGGATAAAAGCGGATGTTTTGTTTGGCGAACAGATCCGTCATGTCCGCCAGCGTGGCTTCGACGGCGCGGGAGACGGTGAGGGTATTGGCGCCGTATTGGCCGATGACCATCATGACGATGCCTTGCTTGCCCCCGATGGCGGCGGCGCTGATTGGCGGCGTGGGGCCGTTGCCGACCGTGGCGACGTCGCCCAGGGTGACGTTGACGCCGTTTTGCCGCGCCACCACCACTTGTCCCAGCTGTTGCGGCGTCAACGGTAGTCCCGAGACTTGCAGGGTAAAACGTTGATTGGCGTTTTCGACAAAACCGGCGCCTTGCATGCCGACGGCATTGCGCGCCGCCTGGATAACTGCGTCCAGACCCAGGCCATAGCGGCGCAGCTGATCCGGCGCCACTTGCATCTGCAACTGCTGCACGGCGCCGCCGAACACGTTGACGTCCGCCACGCCGGGCACGGCCAGCAAGCGCGGTACGATGGTCCAGTCGGCCAGGGTGCGCAGGGCCATCAGATCGTTGGAACCGTCCGCCGCCGTCATGCCGATGGTCAACACCGTCGCGGAGGAGGAGGCCAGCGGCGCCAGCACCGGCGGTCCGGTTCCTTCGGGTAGCGCGCCGGCCAGACGCGCCAAGCGTTCGGTGACCAATTGCCGATCCAGATAAATGGCCGTGTCATCTTCGAATATCACCGTTACGATGGACAGGCCCTGGATGGATTCGGAGCGGATCAGTTTGAGGCCGACCAGCCCGGACAAGTTCATCTCGATGGGCTGGGTAACAAGGATTTCCACCTGCTCGGCGGATAGGCCCGGTGCTTCGGTTTGTACGATGACCTGCTGGGGCGCGAATTCCGGGAAAATATCCAACCCGGCGCCGGACAGGCGCAAGCCGCCGTATACCAGCAACAGCACGGCCAAGGCGATGACGACGCCGCGAAAACGCACGGAAAAACGGACGAGGGAGGAGAGCATTGCGCATGATTTTATACGTACCGCTCCATGGTGGATACGACGATGACCGTTTAACGAGGGTTCCGGTTTGGGAACCCGTCCGGGAAGCTCCAGCTGCCCGGACGGGAAACCGCCGCCTATTCGATCTGGATGGCGTGCATCATGCCGTCATCCTCGTGGGGCAGGATGTGGCAGTGAAACACTGCTTTGCCGGGAATGTTTTCGTAGGTGGTCCATGCCTGGACCGGCTTGTCCTGGGTGGAGCCCTTGGGGACCAGCATCGTATCCATCCACACGGTTTCCTGGCCGCCGTCGGGGCCGGTGCGCACCGTTTGGAACGGGTTGACGTGAATGTGGAATACGTGGTCCTTATCCAGCGTCCACAGGTTCCACAGCTGAGTTTTGTTCAACGGCAACTTTGTCACGGTATCGGCGTTGAAGGTAATGCCGTTGATGCACATGTCATCCTGCACATTGCAATTTTCTTCCTGAAACTGCGCCGGCTCGCTAGTGTAAACGAGGCTGGTGTCGATATTGTTCCAAGTCTTCAGCGGCGCCATTTCCGCGGAAGTGGGCAACGGCATCGGGTTGCCGCCGGCGACGAATTCCACCGTGGCGATCACTTCGTTGTCATTGTTGGTCAAATTGATCGGCGGGCACTGGTTGTTGGAACAATTGGCCGGAGCCTGCACCAACACGTCGCTGCGATTGCCCGGTTGCAGCGTCAACGCCTTGCCGGCCGGCCAGATATCCACCGTTCCCAGATACATGCCGTCCACGGCGATTTCATTCAACGCCAGCGTGCCCAGTTTCAAATTCAGCGTTCTGAACGGCGTGGCGTTCACCAGACGCCAGCGCAGCACTTCGCCCTGATGCAGGGTGATTTTCGGCGTTACCTGACCATTGATGAGGGTCACCGATTTGCCGTTTTGCCGTTGCCGCTGGCGGCGCTTCTGATGCTGGGCACGGTGATTTTTTCATCCACCGTGCTGGTGGTGGCCTGGATCGGCACATACTGCACCACCAGAATGTTTTCCTTGACCTTCAGCGCATCCGGCAGCTGCGCCGGATCGTCGTCCACGATCAACGTGCCTTCCATGCCTTGCGATACCTGAAAGGACGTATTGCCGTGCACGTGCGGGTGATACCACTGGGTGCCGCCATCGCTTGATGGGTTGCGCCATCCATGGCTTTACCCATCCTACGGCATGGGTGTGATTCCAGCGTTTTGGCATTGAGCTGGCGTTACCATGCGAAATCCCAAAGACCCACTTTTCTTGTTCCCATCTTCTACGTCCCTTAGCCTGTAGGGTACGCGTTACGCAATCCTTTCGACTTAAGATCAAGCCGCCTTTTGTCAGTCCTGTCGCGACACGCGCAGCCGGCAAAAAAATTTACGGCAAAGGGGGGGATTTCACTCAGCCAAACGTCTTACCCAGTATGAGAGCCCACCTGATGCAACAATGATGCAGGCGTATTTTGTCGACGCCAACACCGCCAGCTGGCAGGCCTTTTTGCCGGTTCCCGCCGGTTTGCCGAAAATCTGGCGCCGGCGCGGCGGCGTTGCCCTGGCCGCGGCCATGGCCGGCATACTGCATGGTGCGGCACTGCTATGGTATTTCGATAGCGCCCAGGCGCAGCCGGTGACCGTGGCCACCCCCTTGCCCAGCATTGATATCGCGCTGGCGGCCCCGCCCATGCCGACACCGCTACAGCCGCAGGCCGTCGTGCCGCCGGAGCCTCCCAAGCCCGTGCCGGTGCCGCCGAAACCCAAGCTCAAACCCAAGCCGGAACGAAAAATTCCCCTGACCAAGCCGCAAGCCGCACCGGAAGCAAGCCCGCCGCAAGAGCCCCCGCCCCATGCAGCGCCCAGCGTCACCGGCAGCCACGCCGACGCCGTTGCCGAACGTAGCGAAGCCGGCATTACCCAGGCGCACGCCAATGCCGATTATTTGCGCAACCCGCGCCCGGTTTATCCCGCCATCGCCCGCAGCCGGCACTGGGAAGGCTTGGTATTGCTGAGGGTGCACGTACTCGCCGACGGCGACAACGATCACGTCGAGATACAGCGCGGCAGCGGCTACGAAGTCCTGGACGAAGCCGCGCGGGAAGCTGTGGAGAAATGGCAGTTCGTGCCATCCAAACACGGAGATACCGCCGTCGCCAGCTGGGTGACGGTGCCGATAGAGTTCGTATTGAAGTAATCCTTGGAATATTACGCTCAATCGTTTCCCGTTATGTTCCAAGGCGATGTTGCGTAGGGTGGGCACCGCCCACCAAAGGCCGGCTTATTCAGCAAAGGCTCATGGGATGGCAAGGCTATGGTGGGCAGTGCCCACCCTACGATATATTCGAATCAGTCAGTTATTTTTAACTAAAGATTTAATCACAAACCCTGATCACGGGAGGCCCTTTGCAACTTTCGGAAACTTTCATCGTCGACGGCACGCTGTGGACGCTGGCCGCTTTTTCTTTGTTGACCTGGAGCGTCATCCTCATCAAGGGCGGCGAAACCCTGCTCAACCAGTGGCGCAATCGCGCGTTTCTCCAGCACTGCCAGCGAGCACCGCATGCGCTCGAACACCTGGCGGCCGGCGCCGACTCTCAGGCCGCCAGGGTGCACCAGGCCGGTTTGACGGTGTTGCAGCGCCTGCCCAGCGCCGGTCCCAATGAAATACAAACCTATTGGCATGAATTGCTGGAGCGCCGGCTGCGCCATCAGGTGCAACTGGAGCGCTCGCCCATGGATTCCGGCCTGGGCTGGCTGGCCAGCATCGGCAGCACTTCGCCGTTTGTCGGCCTGTTCGGTACCGTCTGGGGCATCATGCACGCGCTCAAGGACATCAGCGCCAAGGGCTCGGCCAGCCTGGACGTGGTGGCCGGCCCCATCGGCGAAGCGCTGATCGCCACGGCGCTGGGGATAGTCGTCGCCATCCCGGCGGTGATCGCCTACAACTTTTTCCTGCGGCAAAACAAGCGCGTCATCGCCTCGCTGGACCAACTGGCCAGCGAGTTGCTGCACGCCGCCATGGAAAACCATTTGATTCGACCAACCGGCCATGACGCGAGTGCTGTTCCAGAACATAAAAGCACTTGCGCCATGACCGGTTCCCCTCACCCCGACCCTCTCCCCAAGGGAGAGGGAGTTCAGGTTGCCGCAGTTTTTACAGAAATGGTGCACGCGCATGGCAATGCAGACTCCCTCTGACGACGACGGTGGTGAAATGAGCGAAATCAACGTCACGCCGCTGGTGGACGTGATGCTGGTATTGCTGGTGGTATTCATCGTCACCGCGCCGCTGCTGACCCAGGTGGTCAAGGTGCGCCTGCCGGAAACCGAGGCCACCCAGCCGGCGCCGGACCAGCACGTGTCCATACTCAGCATCCAGGCAGACGGCCAGGCGCTGCTGGACCAGCACCCGGTGCCGCTGGACAGCCTGGAAACCGAGTTGAAAGCGCTGCAACAGCGCGACCCCGACATCAGCCTGCAATTACAGGCCGACCGGGCCGCCGTGTTCGACGCCGTCGCCAAAGTGATGGCCGCCGCGCAACGCTCCGGCATCGGCAAGTTGTCGTTTGTGACGGTGTTGCAATAAAAAGGCATGACCATTTGCGTAGGGTACGCTGTGCGTACCATGGCCGACTTGTTCCCACGCGCCGCGTGGGAACATATCCTCGGCGCGCCGCGCCGTGTCAATGATGCTCCTGACTTTGTAACAGCCGCCGCCATGGCAGATACGGGGCGCGGCGCGCCCAAACTGCATTCCCACGCGGCGCGTGGGAACGAGGAAGCGCACACAGTGCGTTCCCTGATACTGGCCTGTACCAGCCTATTGCTGGCCGCCTGCACCGGCGCGCCGGAACGCCATCCCCAGGATACCGGCGTGGCCGCGCCGATGCACTGGAGCGTGGCCGCAACCCACCTGGATGACGACGCCCCGCAACACTGGGTGACAGCGTTCGCCCATCCTGCCTTGTCGGCCCTGGTTGACGAAGCCCTGCAACACAATTACGACCTGCAAGCCGCTGCTGCCCGGGTGGCGGCGGCAGCGGCCCAAGCGCGCATCGAAGGCGCCGGGCGCTGGCCGCAGCTGGCATTTGCGCCGGGATACCAGCGCCAACGCGATGGCCTGCTGGACCCCAGCGAATCCGGCGGCTTCAGCGCGCTGTTCGATTTGTCCTGGGAACTGGACTTGTGGGGCCGCATCCGCGCCGGCCAACGCGCGGCGCGGCAAACGGCACGGGCAGCGCAAGCCGAGCTGCGCGGCGCGCGGCTGTCGCTGGCGGCGCGCACCGCGCAGACCTGGTTCGAGCTGGCCGAAGCCCAGGCCCAGGTCGAAGTGGCCGGACAGTCCGCCCGCGATCGCCGCACCATCGCCGATTTGATCCGGGAGCGTTTCCAGCGCGGTTTGGCCATGGGCCTGGACTTGCGGCTGGCGCGCACCGATCAGGCCAACGCCGAAGCACAACTGGCCGACGCCAAAAACCGCGCCCAAGCCAGCGCCCGGCGTTTGGAACTGTTGCTGGGGCGCTATCCCGCTGCCGGCATCGCCGCCGCCGATGGCTTGCCGGAACCGCCGGCCGCGCTGACCGCCGGTCTGCCGGCGCAATTGCTGGAGCGCCGCCCCGATTTGAATGCCGCTTTTCAACGGCTGCTGGCCGCCGATTCCCGCCTGGACAGCGCGCAAAAAGCCCTGTTGCCGCGCATCACGCTCACTGCTGCCGGCGGCAGCGCCGGCGCGGCGCCGGCGGACCTTGCCGACCCGCGCGCCGCCGCCTGGAATCTGGCGTTGGGATTGGCGCAACCGCTGTTTGCCGGCGGACGCTTGCACGGCGAAATCGAACGCAGCAGCGTCGTCAGCGACGCCGCGCTGGCCGACTACCGGCAAACGGCGCTCAACGCGTTTCGCGAAGTGGAACTGGCCCTGGCGGCGGAACAGCGCCTGCGCGAACAAGAAGCGGCGCTGCGCGAAGCGGTGGCGCAGACCAAGGCCAGCCGCGAACGGGCGCTGTATGCCTATCAGCACGGCTTCATCCAGATTCTCACCCTGCTGGACAGCTACCGCAGCGCGCTGGACGCACAAAGCGCCCATTTGGCGGTGCGGCGCCAGCTGTTGGACAACCGGGTGAATTTGTATTTGGCTTTGGGCGGAGATGCATGATGCGAAAAAAAATTTCTCGTTTTCTCGTTCCCAAGCTCCTGCTTGGGAATGCGGCCTGGGAAGCTCCAGCTTCCCAACACCCACCCGGCAGATACCTGAAAAACTTTGCTGGTGCCCGTGCCGGAGCTGCATGGGAAACGTCGGTTTCCCGTTTCCGTACGGGAAGCAGGAGCTTCCCGGGCCTGGTTCCCAACCTGGAGGTTGGGAACCAGCGGACCAGCGGGAACCAGCGGAAGGTTGGGAACCAGCGGAAACACGTACCACGCTAATGTTAGAAAAATTTCCCGGTTTTCCCGCATGCTGAAAAAGTGGCTTCCCTTCCTGGTATTGCTGGGCGGCATCGCCGCCTCCGGCGCGCTGCTGGCTTACCGGCCGCAGCCGGTTTTGCAAACGCCGCTGGCCGAACCGCCGCTGGTGCACACGCTGCGCGCCGAACCGCAAACCCTGCGCCTGAACGTGCCGTCGCAAGGCGTGGTCACGCCGCGTAGCGAAATCGAGCTGGTGGCCGAGGTTTCCGGCAAAATCGTCCACGCCCACCCCGGCTGGCTGAACGGCGGTTTTTTTCGCCAGGGCGAGGTGTTGCTGACCATCGATCCGCGCGATTACGACCTGGGCGTCGCCGAAGCCGAAGCGCGCATCGCCGAAGCCCAGCGCCAGGTACAAGCCGAACTGGCGCAACAGGAACAAGCGCGCAGCGACTGGCGCGCGCTGGGCGAGGGCGAGCCGACGCCGCTGGCGCTGCACTTGCCGCAGCTGGCCGAGGCGCGCGCCAAACTGAAAGCCGCCACGGCGGAGCGCGACAAAGCCCGATTGCAGCGCAGCCGCTGCGAACTGCGCGCACCGTTTACTGGACGGGTGCGCGACAAGCAGGCCGGTCTGGGGCAATACGTGCAGACCGGCGCCGTGCTGGCGCGCATTTACGCCACCGATCTGGCCGAAGTGCGCTTGCCGCTCAGCGCCGAACAGCTGGGCTGGCTGGATTTGCCGCTGGGCCGGCCCGGCGACGGCCCGGCGGTGACGCTGAGCGCCGATCTGGCCGGAGCGCGGCGGCAGTGGCAGGGGCGCATCGTGCGCAGCGAGGGAGCGCTGGATGGCGCTACCGGCATGCTGTACGCCGTGGCGGAAGTGCGCGAGCCCTATGCGCCGCGTTATGCGCAGCCATTGCTGGCCGGCTTGTTCGTGCAAGCCGACATCGACGGGCGCGAGCAAGCCGGCCTGTTCCGCCTGCCGACCACCGCCGTCAATGCTTCCCAGCAAACGCTGGTGGTGGACGCCGGGGGGCGTTTGCACCTACGGCCGCTGGAAATCCTGCGCACCGCCCCGGATGGCGTGTGGATCAAAAGCGGTCTGGCGGCGGGCGAGCAGGTGGTGCTGGACGGCGTGGCAGTGCCGATTGAGGGGATGTTGGTCAGGATGGAACGGTGATGATGAGCTTTGAGGCTGGGGGAATCACGCCCTTGCCGTAGGATGGGTAAAGCCACGGATGGCGCAACCCATCAAGCGATAGCCGCGCGGTACAGCGTTGCCGATGGGTTTCAAGAAGCCTTAGTCATTCCGCGAGGACGCGGCGGCTTTCGGCTATCGCCTCTACCCATCCTACTAATACAGCACGACCAAAGCGCCGGAAAAGCTGACCGCCTTCAGTTCCAGCGTTTTTCCCATGGCGCCCGGGATGTTGTGGGGGTCGGTCAGATCGAAGGCTCCGCTCACCACCCGCCGGCTGATGCGGGGATCGGCGATGACGATTTTGCCGGGCAGGTAGCGGTTCAGCTCATCGACCACCGCTGCCAGAGGTTGCAGGGTAAACACCAGCAGGCCGTTGCGCCAGGCCAGGGCTTGCGCTACATCCACGCGCAGCACCGGGCCGGTGCCCCGTGCATCGTGGCTGGCCTGCAAGCCGCTGCTCAGTTCCACCGCCAGCCCTTCCTCCCCCTCGCCATAGAGTCGCACCCGCCCGCTGGTCACCGTCACGGTCACCTTGTCGTCCTGTTCGTATACGTTGAAAGCCGTGCCCGTGACTTTGACCATGCCATGGGCGCCGACAACGAGGAAAGGGCGGGCGGGATCGTGGGTTGCCTGGAAATAGGCTTCGCCTTCCAGTAGTTTGATCAAGCGCCGCTGCGGGGAAAAGTCGACGGACAGGGCTGCATGGGTGTTGAGGGTGACGCGGGAACCGTCTTGCAACACCAGTTCCCGGCGTTCGCCCCAGCCGGTATGGTAGTCGCTGCCCCACAGTCGTAGCGCGCCCGGCAACCACAACAGCAACGTCGCCGTTGCCGCCAGCGCTGCGCCCACCAACAAAGTCCGGCGGGCGCGCCGCGCCGCCGTGGGGCGAGAGGATGGGCGGCGGGAAGGGTATGCCTCCCCGGCGAAAACCCGCTGGGCGGGTTCGTCCAGCAAAGCCCAAAAGGCTTCGATCTCCGCATAAGCTTTGGCGTGGAGCGGATTACGCCGGCGCCAGGCTTCGAAGCGCTGGTGATCGGCGGGCGTGGCTTGGCCGGAGTGGAGCTTGGTAAACCATTCGATCGCTTCGTTGGAGGCGGACGCCTCCGCACCGTTCGCATACATGTCGTTTTATCGCCTGCACGATGGGCCGGGGCGATATTCCCCGGGGTAGCGACATTATAGGTCAGGAAAGAGGGGGGCTGCCTGCAGGCTCACACGTGTAAGTTTGTCCCAGGCGTTTCCTCATGGCGGGACGGGGTTTGCAACCCCGTCCCTGGCGTTTGTCATATCCATGCGTTCCGCTGCAAAGTTGGCCGGTGTCGTGCGCCAAACGCTGCGGACGGGGTGAATACCCCGTCCGGCCTGGGTCCAGACAATAATCTGCGGATACTATTTTCAGCCTACGGTCGCCGCATCTTTTCGCGCAGAATTTTCAGCGCTTTGCCGATTTGTTTTTCCACCGTGCGCGGCGAAATCGCCAATTGCGCGGCGATTTCGGCGTGGCTGAGGTGTTTGACCTTGTGCAGAAGAAAAATGCGGCGGCACTGCGGGGGCAGTTCGCTGATCAGCCGGCTGAGCTGGTCCAATTCCTGGCGCGCTTCCGCCACCTTGTCCGGCAGGGGATTGGGGCAAACCAGGTCTTCCTCCAGCGGTTCGTGGTACGACTGCGAGGTAGCCGTGGCCTGTCGCCCGTGATCGATCAGCAGATTGCTGGCGATGCGGAACAGATACGCGGGCAGGTTGCCGATTTCGTCGATGGAATCCATCTGCATGAGTCGTAAATACGCTTCCTGGATCAAGTCTTCCGCCACGTGGACGCAGCCCAGGCGCCGCTTGAACAGTTGCAGCAGCGGTTGCCGGTTATCCAGGTAAGTCGACTCGATAAGTGCAATAGACGATTTCATGGTAGTTGGTCCTTAATAATCCTTAGCCTTGACACCGGTGGTCAAGCAATCGCCATGCCGCATAATTTTTCGTTTTAATTCACGGTGTTGGCGCATGCCGCCAAAAACAGCATCCGTCATATGACCGAGTCATTGCGGCATATCACACAGTTGCGGGAACGGAAAGCCGGAACTTCCCAACCACGCTTATCGATGTAGGGTGGGCACCGCCCACCAAAAGCCTGCGTATCAAGCAAAAGCTGGTTGCATTGTCGAGTTTGTGGTGGGCAGTGCCCACCCTACATCCGGGTTCGGCATGTTTCGCGGCCACTTGTGTATAAAGGCGAGAGCGGAGCTTGGGAACGAGCCAACACGCTCCCCATTTTCCCTCCCCCCATACGGGTTCCCCGGTCGCTTTTCGTCATCCCCCACTGAGGAGGAACCATATCCTCCGAACATCCCTGCGGCTTTACAGCCGTGGTAATCCAAACAGTGGAGCAAACAAACATGGCGTGGGACGACGAAGAAGACACCACGATTTATCACGTGGTGGTCAATGACGAAGAGCAATATTCCATCTGGCCGGAATACAAAGAAATACCTCCCGGTTGGCGGGCGGTGGGCCAGACCGGCCCCAAGCAAGCCTGTCTGGATTACATCAAGGAAGTATGGACCGACATGCGCCCGTTGAGCTTGCGCCGGCAGATGGAAGCCGGCCTGACGGAGGCGGCGGCATGACGGCGGAGCCGGGCCATGTTGTGAGCGGACACGGATTGCACTTTTGGGAATGCCCTCACCCCGGCCCTCTCCCAAAGGGCGAGGGGGAGGAAAGCCGCAATCCGTGTCCGCATCAAGGCTATCCCGCCGTGGAACGCCGGGAAAATCTGGCGCCACGCGAGTTTTTCGCCGAGTACGTGGCAAAAAACCGTCCCGTGCTGCTGCCGGGCCTGCTGCGCGACTGTCCGGCGCTGTCGCGCTGGAATTTCGACCACTTGCGCGCCGTCTCCGGCCAGCGTGGCGTCAAGCTCAAGCAAGGGCTGACGGACGACGGCGTCGCCGGTTTGACCAGCGTCGACGCCAGGCTGGGCGACTACCTGGACGCGCTGGAAAACCAGACTGAGCACTCTTCGCCCGGCGAACGCCTGCCCTATCTGCACGACGTGCCGCTCACCAGCATCCTGCCGGAGGCGGCAACCGACCTGGCGGCATTGGCCGCCGAATACTTTCCGCCCTGGTACCGCGAGCGGCGCTGGCAATTCGCCCAGTTTTTTCTCGGGCCGCGCCACAGCCTGACGCCGCTGCACTTCGATTGCCTGCTGACCCACAACCTGTTTTTCCAGGTGATGGGCCGCAAGCGCTTCATCCTGCTGCCGTATGCACAGCTCGCCTGCTGCTACCGCTATCGTTGGCGCTGGTGCGCGGTCGACGCGGAACAGCCGGATTTTGCCCGCCACCCGCTGTACCGCCAGGCCCAGCCGCAAGCCTGCATCGTCGAAGCGGGCGATGCGCTCTACATGCCGCCCGGCATGCTGCACCACGTGCGCAGCCTCGATACCGCCATGTCCTTCAACGTGGACTGGCATACGCCGGACAGCGCGTTGCGCGGCGTGTTGGCCGCGGGCCAGGGCATGCCGCTGAAAAACGTCTATTACAACGCGCTCATCGCCCTGGGGCTGTGGAGCGGAATATCCGCCGCGCGGGTACTGCCCTGGTACCGCGCTTATTTGAATTACGTTTCCTGAAAGGAGCAGCCGATGCGTTACCTGGAAGCCGGCGAAGCCGTGATCGGCGCGGCCTGCGCCCCCTCGCCCTTTTCCCATTGCGTGGAATTATTGCGCGCCCGCGCCCAGGGCCTGCCCAACAAGACGGCCTACGTCTTTCTCGGCAACGGCGACAGCGAAAGCGGCAGATTGAGCTTCGCCGCGCTGGACCGGCGCGCGCGCGCCATCGCCGCCCGGCTGCAAGCCATGGACCTGACCGGGGAAAGGGCGCTGTTGCTGTACCCGCCGGGCCTGGCTTACATCGAAGCGTTTTTCGGCTGCCTGTACGCCGGGGTCGTCGCGGTGCCGGCCTATCCGCCGGCGCGCCGCCAGCGGCAACGGCTGGCGGCCATCGTCGACGACGCGGCGCCGGCCATCGTGCTGACCACCGAGTCGCTCGCCGCGACGCTGCCGGACGATTTTGCCGTGCGCCGCTGTTTCGCCACCGACGGCCCGGAACGCGCCGAGGCCGCGGCGTGGACGCCGCCGTTGTTGAGCCCCGCCAGCCTGGCGTTTCTGCAATACACTTCCGGCTCCACCGGCGACCCCAAGGGCGTAATGGTGAGCCACGGCAACCTGCTCGCCAATCAGGCCGCCATCCGGCAAAGCTTCGGCCACGACGAACACGCCACCGTGGTGGGCTGGCTGCCGCTGTACCACGACATGGGCTTGATCGGCAACCTCATGCAGCCGCTTTACCTGGGCTCCACCGCCGTGCTGATGCCGCCCATGGCGTTTCTGGAAAAACCCGTGCGCTGGCTGCGGGCAATCGGCAAATACCGGGCGACGACCTCCGGCGGCCCCAATTTCGCTTACGATTTGTGCGTGCGCAAAGTGACGGCGGAACAAAAGCGCGAATTGGACCTGAGCAGCTGGACGCTGGCCTTCAACGGCTCCGAGCCGGTGCGCGCCGCCACCCTGGAGCGCTTCGCCGCCGCCTTCGCCGAGTGCGGCTTCCGGCGCGAAAGCTTTTTTCCCTGCTACGGCCTGGCCGAAGCCACGCTGCTGGTGACGGGCAGTCATCGTTCCCACGCTCCGCGTGGGAATGCAGCCCGGGACGCTCTGCGTCCCGCATCGCCGGATGGGGTATTCACCCCGTCCGTCACGTTTGATCCGCGCCAACTGGGCGAAATTCACAACAGCGCCGATGAGGGCGCACAAACGCCGGGGACGGGGGTCAAACCCCGTCCCGCTGCCCTGCCGGACGGGGTATTCACCCCGTCCATCACGTTTGATCCGCGCCAACCCGGCGAAATTCACAACAGCGCCGATGAGGGCGCACAAACGTTGGGGACGGGGTTCAAACCCCGTCCCGCTCAGGTTTCCTGCGGCACCCCCAGCGCCCACCACGGCGTGCTGATCGTCGACGCCGCCACCCGGCAACCCTGCGCGCCGGGCCGGGAAGGCGAGATCTGGGTGAGCGGCCCCAGCGTCGCCCAAGGCTACTGGAACCGGCCTGAGCTGTCGGCCGCCACGTTCCGCGCCCGCCTCGACCTCCCCCAGGCCGGCGACGCCACTTATTTGCGCACCGGCGATTTGGGGCTGCTCGATTCCGGCGGCTTGTACGTCACCGGGCGCAGCAAAGACCTCATCATTCTGCGCGGACGCAACCACTATCCCCACGACGTCGAACAGGCACTGACCGAAAACGTGCCGGCGCTGCAAGCCGACGGCTGCGTGGCCTTTGCCGTGCCGGGCGAAGATGAAGAAAAACTGGTGGTAGTCGCCGAACTCACCCGCGCGGCGTTGCGCGCCGCAGACCATGCCGCGTGCTTCGCCGCCATGCGGCAAATCCTGGCCGAAACCTTGGAACTGACGGCCGGCGACCTGGTCCTGGTCCAGCCCGGCGTGGTGCCCAAAACCTCCAGCGGCAAACTGCGCCGTAGCGCCTGCAAGCAGGCTTACCTGGACGGTACGCTGGCGGTGACGGCGCGCAGCGGCACTACGGACGACGCCGAACAAAAAGGCGATGAAACGGGCGCGAATGAAACGTTGCGGAACGGCTTGCAAACCCGTTCCGGCATTGCCATCGCTCACCCGGGACAAACCGAACTCGCCACGCCGCCGGAAACCCAATTGCTGCGCGACGCCCTGGCCGTGCTGCCGGCGCAACAATGCACCCCGCTGATCGCCAGGTTTTTGCTGCACACGGCGGCGCGCCTGCTCAAACTGGACGCCGCCGGCCTGTCGCAGGCATCGACGCTGCGCGCGCTCGGGCTGGATTCGCTCAAAATACTGGAATTGAAACATGCGGTGGACGAACTGCTGGGCCTCGAAGCGCCACTCGCCTGGTTCCTGAACGACGACACGCTGGAAACGCTGGCGGAAAACCTGGGAGCGCGGGCGTCCCGCCCGCACGGCGGCCAGAAAGCCGCCGCGAAGCGGAATCACCAAGGCTTCTGGAATGGCCGCGCCCCCGGGGTGCGGCCATCCTGGCCGCGCTCCCAACCATCCGCCACCCAGCGCGCCATGTGGACCGTGCAGCACCTGGAGCCGGACAGCCTGGTCTACAACCTGCATCTGGCGTTGCGCGTCGAAGGCGCGCTCGACGCAAAGCGCTTGCGGCAAGCCTTCGCCCTGTTGTTGCAACGCCACGCCGCGCTGCGCACGCTCTACGATGCCGAGGCCGTGCCCCGCGTCGTAGCGCCTGACGCATTGCCGGACGGTTTCAGCAGCGTCGACGCCTGCGACTGGACGGAAGCGATGTTGCAGGACGACATGGCCCGGCGCGTGCGCCAGCCGTTCGAGCTGGCCCAAGGCCCGCTGTTGTGCGCTACCCTGTATGACCACGACGCAGCCGGCCACACCCTGCTGCTGTGCGCCCACCACATCGCCCTGGACCTGTGGTCGGTGCTGATTCTGATCGACGAACTGCAAACCGCCTACGCCGCCCTGGGCGAAGGCCAGCCGCCCGCCTGGCCGGCGTTGCAAGCCGATTACGCCGATTTTATCGAGTGGCAGCAGCGCTACCTCGCCGCTCCCGAGGCGGCCACGGCCTGGGATTACTGGCGCGAACAACTTGCCGGCGAACTGCCGGTGCTGGCCCTGCCCACCGACCACGAGCGGCCTAAAGCACCGGACTATCGCGGCGCTTCCGTCGCGTCGCGGTTGGATTCAGCGACGACCGAAGCTTTGCAAGCCCTGGCGCGGCGGCACGGCGTCAGCCTGTTCACCCTGCTGCTGGCGGCCTACAAAGTGCTGCTGCACCGCTACTGTGGACAAGACGACGTGATCGTCGGCGTCCCCGCCGCCGGCCGTTGCCAGGCGCGCTTTGCCGGAGTGGTGGGCAACTTCGTCAACCCGCTGCCGCTGCGCACCTATCCCGCTGCCGGCAAACCGTTCTCGGCTTACCTGGCCGAAGTCGACGCCGCTGTGCGCGGTGCGCTGCAACACCAGGACTTTCCGTTCGCCACCCTGGTGGAGCGCCTGCAACCGGAACGCCACGCCGAGCACTGGCCGATTTACCAGACCCTGTTCGTGTTGCAACAGGCCCAGGCGGGCTACAGCGAGGAACTCGCGCAACTGGCCTTGGGCGAAGACGACCCTGGGAGTGCAGGCATCTTGCCCGCAGCCTGGGGGCGCGGCCATTCCAGCAGCCTTAGTGATTCCGCTTCGCGGCGGCTTTCCGGCCGCCGCGCGGACGGGACGCCCGCGCTCCCAGGCCGCTCCCTGGCGATTCAGCAGCGCATCGAAAACTTCGACCTCAAGCTGATGGCCGCCCCGTGCCGCGACGGTCTGCTGATTTCTTTCCAGTACCGCAGCGATTTGTTCGAACAG
>SCQD01000110.1 GCA_004299145.1 Methylococcaceae bacterium
ACCCGGCCGCCGATGAAAAAGTCTTCGCCGGGGTAATCGCCCTGCAAAATGCCTTCGACGATTTCCGGCAGGCGGTGCTTTTCCGCTTCCGTTCTACGGCTGGCCGCCTCTTCCAGGCGAAAGCCGTAGGTGTCGTAGCCCGCCACCAATTGCGAAGTCAGGCGCAGCAACAAACTGGCCGGGGCCATCTCGTAGTAGCTGCGGGCGTGGTTGCCGGCGACGCCGTTCAGTTCGCCGACGGCCTTGAGCAGGGTACGGGTCCAGTCCAGATGCGGAGCGCAATCGGCCAAGCTGAGGGCGAAGGGATATTGGAAGGCGGTAACGGCGGTTTCCCGCAACAGCAGGTTGGAGCTGGTGTCGTTGCTATGGGCTTTTACCGCTTTGTCGGTGGCGTCCAGCGGCGATTGGGTAAATACCGTGTTGTGACGGTAGGGTTCCAGCGCTAAAGCCATATTCATGCGCAGAATGGAATCGCGTTTGAAAGTGAAGGCGCCGGGGTTGCGCCCCTTCTCCTTGAGTTCCTTGCGGATTTTTTCGCGATCCTTGCCGCTGGCGGCCACTAGCCAGCCCATGAAGAAGTCGTCGGCAAAGCGGGTGTCATCCGGGTAGTCCTGGAAGCGCACCGCCAGTTGCTCCTCGTCGCCCAGCCGTTCGCGGTTGCAGGGCAGTCCCATGGCGGTCAGGGTTTCGCGCAGGGCGTTGCGCATGGCTTCAGGGCTGATAATGGCGTGCTCGAAGCGGTCGATGGTGATTTTTTGGATGACGGCGCGGTTTTCGGCCGATTCTCCCCGGTAGTTGGCGCTGGGGGCAGTGTAGGTGAGGACGGTGCCGAACAGGTTTTTGCGGGTGATCATGGCGGTTCTCCTTGGGTTTTACGGGTTGGCTTGCGCGTCGGTGGCGTCATCCCCATACGGCATCCAGGAATGCGCGGAAAGGGCGAGCATCGACAGGTCTTTGATGAGTTCCGGATCGGCGATCAATGCCTGAGACAGGGTGATAAAGTCTTCCTGTCGGCCGAAAAATTGCGGCACGGAGCATATGGTGCCGGTGAAGTAGGCGATAAATTCGCGGTCGTTGCGGCCGCGCATGGCGAGAAAGGCGTCCTTGGCCACTTTTTCCACGGCTTCGCGTAATTCCTTGGGGTAGTGGGCATGGCCGTTGGCGTCCTTGGCAAAATCCCGGCGCCGCATCCGGGTTCGCTCGTGGACGCGATGCTCCACATAGGCGCCGATGAGTTGGTACACGCGGGCGACCAGGGCGTTGTCCACGGCGTCGGTTTTTTTCTCGTTCATTGCAGGGTTCTCCTGTGCCTTGGGGTCTTTGAGGATGGCGTTGAAGCGCCGCCGTGCGGCGGCGCCGAAAAAGGCGAAGCGTGGGGTTTTGGCGGTATGGATGAAAAACTCGGCAGGGTGCAGGGCGCACAGGCCGGCGGCGCCCTGGTGCCAGGGACGGCCGGCCAGCAGGTTGCCGAGGGTGAGCTGTTTGAACAGCGGATTGCCGTGGCGCGCACGGGCCTCCTCGTAACGCTTCAGTAGCCCACGGTCGGCGCGGATGCGGCCGTAGCCGTGCATACGCACGTTGTTGCCCTGCTTTTCCTGGTGGAACCATTCCACGCCGCTGACGGATAAGCCGATGCCCTGGGCGGCGCGCAGATGGGCCAAGTCGTAGAGGAACTCCAGCCCACCTTCCTGCGGTAGATCAATGACCGCTTGTTCCGGCCGGTAGCCGTTACGCTTGGCGGTGCTTTTTTTCCAGAACCGTTCGATGTCTTCCAGAAACTCTGCCAGATCAGACACTTCCGGTATGGCCAGCAGATAGCCCTGGTCGGCCATGCGGTGATTTTTCACGTCGATGGTGCGAGGTGCGAACAAGGGAGCTACCAGTTGCCAGAAGTGCAGCAACAGATTGAGTTCCACCGGCCCTTGAAAACTCACTTTCTCGGCGTTGCTGGCCTGGGCGCCGATGAAAAGGGAGCCGGCCACCGAATCTACGCTCAGCCTGTTTTTGCTGCGCCCTTTGGCGGCCTTGAGCAGGGCTTCCCATTGTTTGTCGGCCAGCATCAGCTGTGCGCCGTTGGCACGGGTTTCGTAGTCGCTCCGCGCGGCGGGTTGGGCGCGCAGCACCGCCCACAGCATGTCCTGCCACAACTTGAGCCAGGGACTTTCCGTGCCGCCTTCCAGCAGGTAGGCGAAGAATCCACCGTCAGGACGGAACTCGTCGTAGACATAGCGCTTTTCGGTTTTGCCGGTTGCGTCGTCTTCCACCGGAACTTCTTCGGTGCGCTTGGGTTCTCTGCCGGCGAATTTGCTGCGGGAATACAGCTCGCGCCAGGAAGCGGCGTACAAGTCGTCGAAGGTGGCTTTGAGCGTGTCCAGGCTGACGACAATTTCCGCCGAATCCGCCGCCAGCGCCGTGATTTCGATGTGGCCATCCAGGCCTCGCGATTGCATATTGCGCGACAAGAACAGCAAACCCGCGAGACCAGCCTTGTGCTGAGCTGTAGGCAGTTCATGGAGGTGGTAGCACAGCTTCAGGCTGCCGTCGTCCAATAAGGTCAGTTCGGGATTCATTGCCCGTCTCCTTGATCGGTAATGTTGGGTTGTTTCAAAAATCCCAGCGCGGGGTCGTAGTGGCTGGCCGGGGCGCTTTGCAGGTAGCGGGGCAGCCGGGCATCGGGGGCCGCAAACCGGCCGCGCGGCACCGGCAGCACAAAGCCGTCGGTGGGCCGGCCGGCGTGCTGGGCAGCTTGAAATGCTTCGATGTCGCGATCCAGCACCGCTTGCACGGTGTAGCCTTCGCCTTCGCGCAGCTCGTCGCTGCGGTCGCTGGTCCAGGGGCCGTCGTCGATAAAGGCGGCCCAGCGGTCCGCTTCCCGGCCCTGGCCTTGGGTGAAACGCTCCAGCAAGGCTTCCAATTCCGCTTGGGAAACCCGCCGGCCGTCGATTTCAGTTACGAAGGCTGCGACGGGGCGCATTTCATCCGGCTTATAGGGTGCTTCCTTTTCAGGAGGGTAGAGGTGCACCTGTCCCGGCTTATTTTTCCCCGGCCGTGCGTGGCGGTTGCAGCGGCCCATGCGCTGGATCAGCGAAGAAATGGGCGCGTATTCGCTCACCAGCAACCGGGCATCCAGATCCAGGCTCATTTCGCACACTTGGGTGGTGATGGCCAGCCGGCCCCGCACCGCTTCGCCCTGGAAAGCAGCGATGACTTCGCTGTGGCGGCGCTTGCGGTCGTCCAGGGTAAAGCGGCTGTGGTAGCAGATGGGATCAAGATCGCATAGGCGCTGTGCCAGGGTTTGGGCGCGGTCTACGGTGTTGACCACCCAGAGCACGTTGTCTCCATTGTGGATGGCCGCGCGTACCGCCTGTTCGGCTTTTTGGCTGTCAGCGACGGTGGCTACTTCATAGCGCTCCAGTTCGGCATTGGCCGTCAGGTCTTCCAGCCCCGCGCCGCTGAACAGATGCAAACCCTGGCTTTCCAGGGTTTGCCGCCGCCCGGCGGGCAAGCTGGCGGTCATTGCCAGCACCGGTACATCGAAGTGCTGGAGGAATTTTAGGAAGGCATCGAACAGCCCTACGTCGAAGCTGTGCACCTCGTCGAAGACCACTACCGCATCGGCCAGCACCGGCAGCAGACAGATGCCCTTGTAGCTGTGCTGCATGAAGGAGATGAATTGATCCACGGTGGCGCTGAACAAGCGCTTGTTCCAATAACCCAGCGCATAGAGGCGTGCCTCGGTGAGATAGTCGCTGCCTCGGCGGGTTTCCCCTGGATTGGCGAACATGTCGCGCAGTTCGTAAGCGGCGGTGCCGGTCAACAGACTGGCGTCGGCTTCCGGCGCGTGGGCCACATAATCGCGAAAGCCCTCGGTGGCGGTGGCCCGCGTCGGGTAGAGAAAAATCACCCGCCCGCGCGGCGAATCGTTCAGTTGCGCTTTGATCCAGCGCCAAGCGGCCATAGTCTTGCCGGCGCCGCAGGGGGCGATCATCAGGGTGCGGGCGGGCATGGCGGCGGCTTGTTCCTGGAAGCCGTGGTAGGTGAATACGCCGCCGCAGCGTGCTTCGATCTGCCGTTGGCGCTTGACCAGTACGTTGGCCTGGATGTAATCGCCGTCGAGGCGTTGATCTTGCGCGAAAACTGCCGAGAGCCAGCCGACGATGTCATGCCCTTCACGCGCCAGGCCGGAACCCGCGCTGTCGGCGACGATCAGCGCCGCTTTGACGGCGCGCAGCAGCCGGTGGCGCGCTTCGTCTTTGCGCAGGCTTTTTTCCAAGCGGCGAAAGCGGCGGGACAGTTGTTCGGTAGCATCGGCAATGTCTGCACCCTGGCCGTTGAAGCTCCAAATTTTGGGCAGTGTGCTGGACGGCGCCGAAACCTGAAGGCGCGCGGCCAGGGTGGCGAACACCTCGGCAACCTCCGCGTGTTCATTGAAAAAATGCAGGGTTTGGCGCTCCCCCACTGCTTGCCCGACTTCGTCTTCGCCCGCTTTGATGTGGTGGCCCAGTACAGCACTGGCAACCAGTTCCACGTCGATGCCTGCAATGCCGCCAAGCCAATCCATCGCGGCCGGGGCCAGCAGCAGGAAAGCGCTCAAATGCTCGTGTCGCATCACTTGTTCGCCGCCGTGGCGCACCGCGTCTTGAAAGCCGTCGTTGGCCTTACCCAGGTCGTGCAGCACGATGGCCGCCACAGCGTTGCGCCAAAATGCCTGGAAGCAATCGGCTGGCAGGCGGAAAAAACGCAGCCACGCTTCGGCCAGCGGGCCGGCTTGACCAAGCGTGCCGAACAGCACGTCGAAGGCCGTCAAGTCGTCCTGCACGTGGGCGGCCAGGGTCTTTTCGCCGTTCGCCGCCGACGATTTGGCCAGCAGTTTCATCGTATCCATGGCACAAACACCCCACACCCCAACTTCCTCCTTCCCCCTAACCCCATTTCCTGCAAGCGGATGGATTCCTCCGCCGTCAGTTCCGTTACCAGCAGGCTGTGGGCCACCACTTGCTTGCCTTTGACGGCGAAAGTACGGCGCGGGCCGCGCTGGGCGTGGCTTTGAATGCCCAGCGCGGCCAGTTGCCGGGCGATTTCCTGGTCGAAGCGGGCTTCGTCCTGGCCGTGGTGGGTGGTGACCAGGTGGGCGTACAGGTTGGCGGCGGGTTGCAAGGCATGGGGCTGGGGGATGCCCAGGCGCAGGCCGTGGCCGGCAATCTCCAAGGCTTTGCCGGCCAGGGGCAAAAGTTGCGGCAGGCGTTCGGCCGGCAGGCGCAAACCCAGTTTGGCGTGCGGCCCCAGTGCCAGCAAGCCTTGCCCCTGGTAGCGGCCACGGATGAGGTGGATGCCGATGTCGCCGCTTTCGTGCAGCCAGGGGTGGCCCGGCGTTTCCAGCCGCTGGGCCAGCGCGGCGAATAGAGGGTAACCGTGATCCACCGGGATGTTCCGGCCCTGGAGGGGAAAGTACAGGTCGATGATGGGGCTGGTCATGCGTGGGTTCCTGCTGCGGCGATGGGGGTATTGTGGCGGGGGCGGAGGCTTAAATCCTGAGCCTGTGCCGGTGGTTTCATGAATAAATTTTTGCCATGGCGGCGATGCGTTCCCGCAAAGCGTCGCGCAGAAAGGCCGGTTCCAGCACTTCCACGTCGGCGCCGTATTTAAGGATGTCCATGAGCAGCTCCCGGTGGTCGCCGAAGGGCAGGCGCAGTTCGTAGCTGCCGTCGTCCAGGTAACGGCCTTACTGGGCGGGGTGCCATTGTTCGTCGGCCAGCCAGCGCGCCCGGTGGGCGGTGAAGCGCAACACGGCGGCGTGTTCCACCGGGCCGGCGAAAATGCCGTAGGATTGGGCGTAGTGCGCTTCCAATTGTTCCGGGCCGATGGCCTCGGCCGCCTCATTCAGGGTATGGGCGGTTTCGATGCGTTCCAGGGCGAAGCTGCGCAGGCCTTGGCGCAGGTGGCACCAGGCATCCAGATACCAGTTGTCGCGGTAGCGCAGCAAGGTTTGGGGGCTGATATTGCCCAGCAGGTGGCGGCAGGCCAGCAGGGCTTGCAGTTCCTCGGCGCTGAACCATAGGCCCGGCAGTTCATAGGCGGGGCCACAGGCTTCGTCGTAGCGGTAGCCGTTGGTTTGCCGGTCGTAGACCAACGGCGCGCCCAGGTAGTCGCGCAATTCTTCGATAATGCGCGTGACGGTGGCGCGGGAGCATTCCAGGTGGTCTTGTATCCGCCGGTGGCTGAGGGGGTGCCGATGCTGCTTGAGGAGGCGGTGCAGGCGGTAGATGCGGTTGAAACGGTCCATGTTTGTTCAATCCGCTAATCGAGTGACGTAAAAACCGCAGAATCAAAATCCAAGGATTTGCCGGCGGTCAACCCTGTTGGCACCGGAGTTTAAACCATGACTGTTGGCTGGACAACGCACGATGGATGCATAAAAAACCCGCTGATCCGCGACATGCGCGGCTTGACAGGGTAGGGCATTTCCTCTATTTTGGCTCCGTTGTATTTAGGTTCGCCCCATCCAGGCCAGCGTCGCTTGTGCATAAGTTCAAGACCACTCCCGCCTAATCATCCAGCCTCCCTGAAATACTTCGCTCGACGTTTTCGCTAGTTTCCGCCAAGGGAGTAGCGGATCTGCCGCGTACCCAGCACCATAAAATACAAGAGATTTACTATGTCACAACAGCAAACCGGAACCGTCAAATGGTTCAACGAAACCAAAGGTTTCGGCTTTATTCAACGTGAAAACGGCAGTGATTTATTCGTGCATTTTCGCTCGATTCAGGGTGAAGGCCATAAAACATTAAAAGAAGGTCAACGCGTCAGCTTCAACGAAGTTGCCGGCCAGAAAGGCCCGCAGGCCGATAACGTCGTCGTTTTGTAAGAATAATAATATTGCCCGTCTATTTCGAAAACAGGCTTTACTCAGGATCTGTTTTTCCTTTCGTTTTTAATGCGCCAGTCTTTGGCGCATTTTTTATTTCATCTCACTCTTTAGAAGGATAGGGCTAACGTATGTTGACTCTTTTTGTTCGCGGTTTACCCTCCAATACCACTGAAGCGAGTGTAACTGCTTTGTTCAGCGGTTATGGCAGGGTTCATTCCATTAAATTAAATCGCGATTTATTTACCGGCAAAGTGCGCGGTACCGCCCTGATCAATATGGAAGGCCACGAAGCCCGCGCGGCTATCTCCGGCCTGGATGGCAGTGAGTTTGAAGGCAGCTCCATCTACGTCAGTCTGGATAAAGGCCCCTCCGGTCCGCGCGGGCGTCGGCGCTAGTAGCGCCTTACCTCCGAGCTATGCCAGGCTATCGCTGTTTAGACACCTGACACCGCTTCCCGGTTGATGGGTGTTCTTCCTTTCCGGTAACGGATATACCGCCGGTTCCGGCCCATAATTCAGTCCGTAGGATACGAAGTTTCAGTTCATGCTTCGTGTCCTGCCGGGTGGGCGCTACTCGTTCAGGTTTCCAGTGTCCGCGTGTTTTGCAAAAAGCGATGCGGCGTTAGACATCATCGCCCACGATTTGCACAAATCCCGTCAGCCAGTTGACCTGGATCTGGCGGCGCTGTCCTGCCGCTTCCAGCAGCACTTTACCGCCGGTAGACGAGCCGTCTGGAAAAAAACGGATAAACCCTTTCCCGTCGGCGGTCGCCTGACTGTCGGCGGTGGTCAAGCTCAGTTTGACCGAGTCCGGTAAAACGTGTGGTTTGCTTCGATCGCCGGCCAGATAGCGGTGTGCGCCGATGTCCAGCCAAAACTCGGCCGGGCGTCCGCTGGTCATGGCGTGAGCGCGCGCGTAGCGCAGGCCGGAAGCGATTTCCCGCGTGGCGGAGGTCAGGCGGGTGCGCTCCAACACACCGCCCAGATTCGGTGCGACCAGCGCCAAAGCCGCCGCCGCGATGACCAGCACCACGCTGATTTCGATCAGGGTGAAGCCGGCGTTATTTCGCAACCGGCGGCGACCGTTGGGCATGTGAATCAGGATGCCGATTTATTCCCAGCTGAGAATGTCCTGGTCTTCGCCTTCACCGCCGCCGGCGTTGTCGGCGCCCAGTGAATAGAGGTCGAACTTGCCGTGTTCGCCGGGGGATTTGTAGTGGTACGGGTTGCCCCAGGGGTCCAGGGGAACTTTCTTTTTGCGCAAGTAAGGCCCATTCCATACCATCGCGCCGGCAGGTTTTTCCACCAGGGCGGTCAAGCCTTCTTCCATGGCCGGATAGCGGCCCACGTCCAGGCGATACATGTCCAGCGTGGCGGCCAATTCTTCCACTTGCACGCGGGCGGTTTTGCTTTTCGATTCGCCCAGGTGTTTCATGACCTGGGGACCGACCAAACCCGCCAGCAAGCTGATGATGGCCAGCACCACCAGCAGTTCTATCAGGGTGAATCCCTGCGCTTTGCTTCCTTTGAGGTTAGGCCGGAAACTACTTCCCTGAATTGGCCTTACATTTCCCGTGTCTGACCCAATGCGTAGGGTACGCTGTGCGTACCGTTCACCGCCGCCGCAGGTACGCACAGCGTACCCTACGTCAATCAGCGAGGGCTGTGGGAGGAAGCAAGCAGGCCCATGATCAGTCGTCATATTTAAATCACCTCTAAAAAGCCAAATCGTTAACACTCAATATAGCCAGCAAAATCGACACGATGATGCCGGCGATCATAATGCCCAAACCCACGATGAGCACCGGTTCCAGCAGGGCCAACAGGCGCTGTACGGTCACCCGTACTTCCTTATCGTAAGTGCCGGCGACGCGGTCCAGCATTTCGCCCAGCCTGCCGCTTTCCTCGCCCAGCTTGACCATGTGCAGCGCCATCTCGGGAAACACGCCGGTGTCGATCAGCGCGGCCGACATGCCGCCGCCTTCGCGCAAGCTTTCTTCCGCTTTGGCGATGGCTTCGACCATTACCCGGTTGGACAGCGTTTCCCGCACGATCACCAGCGCGGACAATAAAGCGACGCCGTTGCTGAGTAAAGTCGCCAGGGTTCTGGAAAGGTTGGCCACTTCGATCAGCCGTATCAGCTCACCGACGCGCGGCAGGTTCAGCAAACGCCTGTCCCACGCATAGCGGCGCGCGGGGTCGGCCATTTGCCAGCGAAAATAACCCACGGCGGCGATGATCAGCAAGGCGCCCAGCCAGCCGTAATCGCGCACGCCTTCGGCAATCGCAATGACGATGCGGGTCGGCAACGGCAGGGTTTTGCCGGCGCTTTCGAACATTTCCTGGAACTGCGGCACGACAAAGGCCAGCAGGACGAACAGCGAAGCCAGCGCCATGATGATCAGCAGCAAAGGGTAAATCAGCGCCGTCACCACCGTATCGCGCAGTTCCTTGCTGCGCTCCAGGTATTCCGACAGGCGCTCCAGGGTGTTTTCCAGGGCTCCGCCCGCCTCGCCGGCGCGGATCAGGTTGAGATAGAAGCGGGAAAACACGCCTTCCTGCGCTTCCAGCGCTTGAGACAACTGCGCGCCGCTTTTGACTTTTTCCAGCACTTTGCCGGTGAGCGCGCCGAGCAGCGAGTCTTTACCGGCCATGTTGGACAGAATCGCCAGTGCACGGTCGATCGGAATGCCGGCGCTCAGCAGGGTGGCCAGTTCCCGGGTAAACAAGGCGATGGCTTTGGCGTCGGGTTTGTCTTTTTGCGAGCGGCCCAGGCGCAGCCAGGTCAGCAAATTGGCGCCGACCGGCGCCACGCGGATGGGCATCCAGCCCGCTTGTTGCAAAAAGGCGACGACGCTGTCGGAGTCCGCTGCCTCGCGCATGCCCTCGACGATTTGTCCTTCCTGGTCTACGGCTTTGTATGCATATAGCGCCATGGTTTATTCGATAAAATCTTTTCTGACCTGGCTGAGTTTGTTGCGATAGGCTTCGGCATCGCCGAAATCGACGAATTTATAATATCGGCTATGCAAGTTTTTCAAGCGCTGGGCGTGTTTGATGGGACACCAAAACTGTTCGGTGCGCGCGCCGATTTCCTGAATATAAGCAATCAGGCCGTTGAAATAACTGCAAAAGGCACAATTGAGTTTTTCAATCAGATTCAGATAATTCAGATATTGTCTGTCGAACACGAGATAGTCTTGGCGGCGCACTTTCGGAATGCCGTAAACTGGAAAGCAAACGGCTTGATATAAACTGACGGTTATATCAAGCGCCAAGGCAGGCATGAGGCACGCCCAGATGAACGGCGCGGTCAGTATGTGTTTTAACGGCGCATGGATGATATAGCTGAATAAGCGCACCACGTGTTGTTGGTGTTGAAGTACGATGCGTTCTTCAAAGTAGACGCGGCGTTGATGAATTTGGTAGAGAAACTCTTCGTGTTGTTTTTGCAGTTCATCGACCAGTTCACTTTCCAGGGCTTTGATTTTATTCAGCAGGTCGTCGATTCGGGTCAGCATGTTGAGCGCCTCGGCGGTGGTGGGGTCCGCTGACAGCTCGGGCTTAAGCGGATTTTGACAGAAACGCCTTGACGATGCTGGCAATGGGAACACTGGCCATGGCGACGGATACAGACCAATGCGCACCTATCCACGCCGTCCAGACTGCACCGCAAATGGCCGCGATGGACACGGCAAACCCCAGCACCTGACCAATTCTGGCGTCTCTATGTCCGTTGTTTATGGATTGGATATTGGTCTGTAACTTGGCGTTTTCGATGGTTTGCGAAACAGTATGGCTCGCAATCTGTTTAGGCGGGGTGGTTCGGTGCTTCACGTTGCATTACACGGCGGAAGTCCATACCGATGTTCTCCCAGTCACCGCGCATGGCGTCTGTAGCGCTGGGGGCGATTATGTCGGTATTGCCATGGACGCCTGACTTGTAGGAAATGTCACGTAAAGGTAACAGTTGCGTCGAGGGGGCTTTATACAACCCAGCCCCGCTCAGCCCGTCAAAGAAGGCGTCCCAGAAAGCGCTATGCTTGTTGTCGGATAGATTGTTCATGCCGCCAGTATAGCCATTTGCAGGGTTCAAGCAATATTGACGGTTCATCACATCAACAACTGCTTCAACTCCTCTCCACTCAACACCTCGCATTCCTGCAAGCGTTGCGCCAGGTGGTCCAGCGTGGCGCGCTGCGCGGCCAGGATGTCCTTGGCGCGGCGATAGCCTTCTTCCACCAGTTCGCGCACCTCGGCGTCAATGAGGCGGGCGGTGTCGTCGCTGAAATTGCGTTCTTCCATGCCTTCCGTACCCAGATATTGCAGCTTTTGCCGCCTGCCGTAGGTCAATGGCCCCAGCTTGCGGCTCATGCCCAGTTCACAGACCATGGCGTGGGCGATTTCCGAAGCTTTTTCCAGGTCGTTCTGCGCGCCACTGGACACATCGCCCAAAGCGATTTCTTCGGCGACCCGTCCTCCCAGCAGAATGGCGATGCGGTCTTTGAGTTCCGGTTCGGTAGACAGGAACTTTTCTTCCACCGGCAGTTGCAGGGTGTAGCCCAACGCCATGCCGCCGCGCGGAATGATGGAGATTTTGTGCACCGGCTCGCCGGTGGGCACTTGCTTGGCGACCAAAGCGTGGCCCGACTCGTGGTAAGCGACGCGGCGCTTTTCCGCTTCGCTGAGCGCGCGGCTTTTTTTCTCCGGGCCAGCGATGATCCGATCAATGGCGGCCTCGAAGTTCTGCAAAGTAACGTCTTCCTGGTTGTCGCGCACCGCCAGAATGGCGGCTTCGTTGGCGATGTTGGCCAAGTCCGCGCCGACAAAGCCCGGTGTGCGCTGGGCGATGATGCCAAGATCCAGATTCTTGGCGAGTTTGATGTTTTGGGTGTGCAGTTTGAGAATGGCAACGCGATCCGCCAGGCCGGGTTTGTCCACCACGATCTGGCGGTCGAAGCGGCCGGCGCGCAGCAACGCTTTGTCCAGAATTTCCGGCCGGTTGGTCGCCGCCATGACCACCACGCCGGACGAAGCGTCGAAGCCGTCCATTTCCGTCAGCAATTGGTTCAGCGTTTGTTCGCGCTCGTCGTGGCCGCCCATCACCACCGGACCGCCGCGGGAACGCCCGATGGCGTCCAGTTCGTCGATAAAAATGATGCACGGCGCTTTTTGCCGCGCTTGCTCGAACAAATCGCGCACTCTCGATGCGCCCACGCCGACGAACAATTCGATGAATTCGGAACCGCCGATGTTGAAAAACGGCACTTTGGCTTCGCCGGCCACCGCTCTGGCCAGCAGGGTTTTTCCGGTGCCGGGAGCGCCCACCAGCAACACGCCTTTGGGCATGCGGCCGCCCAAGCGCTGGATATGGGTCGGGTCGCGCAGAAAGTCGATGGTTTCCATCAGTTCTTGCTTGGCTTCCTCGGCGCCCGCCACGTCATTGAACGTGGTCTGCTGCAAATCGCCGGCTTCCAGCGGCGTGCGGCGTTTGCCCAGCCCGAAAAAGCCGCCGCCGGTCATGCGCCGCGCCATCCAGCCCCACAGCGCAAACAAAATCAGCATGGGCAGCAACCAGACAAACACAAAATTGCTGAACCAGCCGCCGCCCTGGCGCACCGTGTATTTCACGTTGTGCTGCTCCAGCGTTTTGACCAGTTCGCTGTTCCATAACGGCACGGTGACGAAAGGCTTGCCCTGTGTTTCGCCGGCTTCCGGGGTCAGGTTGCCGACGATGGCCTGCTCGGAAACCAGCACTTGTTCCACCTGTCCGGCGTTGACTTTCTGGATAAATTCGCTGTAAGGAATTTCACTGTCGTGTGTCGCCATAATGCCTTGCCACAGAAATACCAGGGCAAAGCCCAGTACGAGGTAGAGCAGCCAGTTGTGGTTTTTGTCGTCGCCCTGGCCGGAAAGCCGGCGCAGGGTATCGCCCAGTTGGCGGCTGCCGTTTTCGGCCCATTGCTTGATGGATTCGTTTTGATCGCTCATAACTGCGTTCCCAATAATATTGTTAAACCGGGTTGTCGTAGGCAAAACGCAACAGCTCGTCGTTTTCCAGCACCCGCGCTGCCCCGGCAAAATCGTAGCGCTTCAGGCAAAAGGATAGCTGTTCCATGGCTGTGCTGCTCATCCAATGACTGAGCACGTCTTGATGGGCGGAAAAATAATCGTCCGCCAGGCCGTCGTAACTGTGCACATAAGCTTGCAATTGTTTCCATACCGTCAGCGCCGTCCCGGGGTCCAGCGCGTCGGAGGGGGGGATGGGCTGTGGTTGCTGGGTTCCCATGGCGATTTGCGCGGGCAGTGCTTGCCAAACCTGCTCCAGTGCGCTTTTGAATAATTCCAGGGGCCTGTCGGCATCGGCTCCCTGGCTTAGCGCGATTTCCAAATCGGCGGCCAGCGCGCGCAGGCGCACAAAGCCCAGATTGGCGCTGACGCCTTTGGCGGCGTGTACGATATTGATGGCTTGCGTCAGTTCGTTGGCTTGCAAAGCACTGGTCAGCGCCTGCCATTTGGCCTGACTGTCGTCGATAAAGTCGTGCAACAGGCGAAAATACAGGCGGCGGTTGCCATTGCTGCGTTTCAGTCCGGCTGCGGCATCCAGTCCATCCAGGTGGGGCAGGGGAGGTTCGCCGCCGGTCGTGGTTGCCGGCTGTTCCACTTCGCACGCCGTTGGCGCAGGGGCGGTCGATGCGGCGTTGTTTGCCGTCCAAAACCGTACGGTTTCCATCAGATGATCGATTTCAAACGGCTTGCCGATGTAGGCATTCATGCCGGCATCGATGCATTGCTGCAATTCATGCTGAAACACCGCGCCCGTCATCGCCAGGATGGGCAGCTTATCGAAGCGGCCGTCGGCACGAATGCGGCGCGTGGCCTCCAAGCCGTCCATTACCGGCATGTGCACGTCCATCAATACAACGTCGTAGGTTGTCGCCGTGCCGCAGACTTTCAACACCGCCTCCTGGCCATTTTTCGCGATGAATACGCGGGCGCCGATTCTTTTGAAAACCTCCACCAAAATGCCTTGATTGATGGGGTTGTCTTCCGCGATTAAAACGTGCAGTTTTGCAATATTCACGAACAGCAACTATTCCGGGATGACGGCTTTGATTTGTACCAGTATCTGTTCCAGACGCCGGCCTATGGGTAATTGTCCGCCATAGGTGCTTTGAACTTTGGCGTGGGTTTCGCCGACGATTTTCAACAGTTCGCGGGTTTGAGATTCAGTCAGTTCCACTTGGGCCAATGCCTGTTCCATGTCATGGTTCAATTTGCCGACGGCGTCCATGATGGAAGCCTGCTGGTCGCGATATTGGCCGTCGATTTCGCGCAATACCTGGCGCACTTGCGATACCAGTTGGCGGAACACGATATCCACTTCCAGAAACCGTATGCGTTCTTCAATGCCTTCGGCGATCAACGCCAAATAGTCTTTCAGCCGTCCATAGTTGTCGGGATTGTCCACCGGCATGTTTTTGATCAGCAGGGTTACGTGCGCGAAGTTGATGGCCGTGCGGGTGCGAAAACTGGTGACGCGGTTGCCGTGGGCGACAAAGTTGGCCAGCAATTCCGCTTCGCGCGGGTCTTCTATCCCTTGGCTGTTGCGGGTCAGCATGCGGTTCAGCGAGCGGAATTGCACCACCGAGTGCAGGCCGAATTCTTTCAGGCCGTCGAATATCAGGGGAAAGCACTCTTCCAGGGTTTTGACGCCGAACATGCGGCGAAAAAAATGCAGGATGCGGCCGATGGCGCCGACGTCGCTCAGCGCCGTCATGGCGACCGACATCGCTTCGTTGGTGCTTTGCTTCAAGTCCGCCACGACTTTGGCGTTGCGCAGCACGATGTCGATTTTGCGGCGCAATTCTTCCACCGAAAACGGCTTGACCACGAAATCGTCCGCGCCCGCGTCATAAGCCGCCAAGCGGTCATCGAGGCTGTCCCTGCTGGAAACGAATATCACCGGAATATTACAGCCGCCATTGAGATTGCGCAGCCGGCGGCAGACTTCATAACCGTCCATTTCCGGCATGTTGATGTCCAGCAGCACCAAATCCGGTGACGGTTCCTCGACCGCTCTCAGCAGCGCCTGTTGCCCGCTGGTGGCGATGACGGTGTTGAAGTTTTGTTTTAATACCGCGATCAGTTGGCTGATATTGTTGGGTTCGTCGTCAACTATCAGTATGCGGTTGGGCAAATCTGGATTGCTCATAGCGGATTTCTAGTAAAGATGTTCAAAGAAGCTTATCCGTGGCAGCACTTCCATCAACCATTGCAAAGGCGCCGTCCGATAAGCCGCATACAGCGCCAGCGTCAGAAAGGCCGTGCCGCTGACGCGGTGCAGCACCGCCATGGGCAGGCGTTGTAAAACCGTGCGGCCGGCCCACACGCCCAGCGCCGAAGTGAACAGCAAGGCCAGCGTGGCGCCCAGCCATACCGGCGCGGGCGGCGCCG
The DNA here is from genome assembly GCA_004299145.1 of Methylococcaceae bacterium. Lineage (GTDB taxonomy): Bacteria > Pseudomonadota > Gammaproteobacteria > Methylococcales > Methylococcaceae > Methylogaea. Next base: position 15,325 of record SCQD01000110.1, read on the forward strand.
CGCTGCTGAAAGCGGCGACCGCCAATTGGGTCTTATCGCCGAACTCCGCCATCACGATGAGCAGGAAAGTGGAAACAAATACACCGTGACCGCTACGGGCGACCTGTATATTTTCTTCCTCTGCCTGATTGGCCAGCAGTGCGTGCAGACCGAACGCGCCGAACAATACGGCGACCGCCGCCGTGACGATGCGTTCCGGCACCCAGGCCGCCAGCACTGCGCCGAAGGTGACTGCCAGCAGATTCAGCAGCGCAAACGCCAGTACCGCTCCCAGCAAAACCGGCCACGCCCGGTAGCGGGCCGCCAGCGTCATGCACACCAACTGGCTTTTATCGCCGATTTCCGCGGCGGCAATGAGCACAAAACTGCTGCCGGCGCTGGTCAGCCAGTGCCATACGTCGGCATCAGCCAGCCGGATGGTTAACCAGGAAGATAAGGTGGTTTCCATTTTTGTAATTAACCACTCTCGCTGCTCGAATATGGGGTTTCGCCAAGTAGTCCGGCGATACAGTCATAAGTCGATTCCTTCCCGACGCAATTCATGCATGAGCGGCGTGCGTTCTTGCGGAACTTGGCTAGAACGACGGGATTTACGGTTGCCATGTCTTTTCAAAATATGCCGAATAGTTATGACGGCATCAGCGTATCGCATTATCCAGCATCATCATGACGATAAACCCACCCATGATGCCGAAAGTGGCGGCGCGGGTGTTTTTGCGGGTGTGGATTTCCGGGATGATTTCATCGCAGATGACGAACAGCATGGCGCCGGCGGCAAACCCCATGCCCATGGGCAGCAACGGCTTGAATACGGTAACGGCGGTGACGCCCAGAATGCCGCCGACGGGTTCCACCAGACCGGTAAACGTGGCTACCCATACCGCTTTGCGCCGGTCATAGCCCAGCGCGGCCAGGGGCAACGCCACTGCCAGTCCTTCCGGCATGTTTTGCAGGCCGATGGCGATGGCCAGGATTAAACCGTTGCGCCAGTCTTCCGCGCCGAAGCTGACGCCCACCGCCAAGCCTTCGGGAAAGTTGTGGATGGTGATGGCGATGACGAACAGCCAGATTTTGCGCAACGAACGGCGTCTGGCGTCCGATTGCAGCAGCAGGTTGTGGTCGTGGGGAAACCACATGTCGGCGTAGTGCAGAAACAAAATGCCCAGCATCATGCCGAAAGCCATGGCGTAAATGCCCTTGCCGGGCCACAACAGATTGCCGTAATCGATGCCCGGCACGATCAGCGAAAACGCCGTGGCGGCCAGCATCACCCCCGCCGCGCCGCCCAGCATGACGTTGAGCAGTTTTTCGGAAATGTCCTTGAAATACAGCGTGGGCAGCGCGCCCAGGCCGGTCGCCAATCCAGCCACCAAGCTGGCGAACATGCCCATCAGGATGATTTTGCTGATGTAGGCATACATCAAGCTGAGCAGGGCCAGGCTGAAAGACGCCGCAACGGCGATCAGCAGCATTTTCTGCTTTTTCGCCGGCATGGAGCGGAATGCCTGGTAGACGGGCTGATCCTGTACGGCGGTTTCCAGCCGGGACAGCAGCGCGAGTGCGTGGGGTTTCAGGTTGGACAACGGCATGGCTGCTCCATGGTATTCAAAGGTTGATGCAGACGGCATTCCAAACGAGAAAAAGGCCGACCACGCCGGGTCAGCCTTTATTTGATAAGGCGATGTTTAATCGTCCAATTGCTGGATGCCATCCAAAAACCAGGTGGGCTGGCGGCTCAATCTGGAGCGGATAAAGTGCCAGACTTCGCGCACCTGCCGGGGGTGTTCGTCATCGGTTTCGCGCATCATCACGTCGAACAGCACCGAGACTTCGCGCTCTTGCTCGCGATCACGCACTTCCAGCAATTCCGCTTCCAGCTTCAGAATTTCCGTCTGGTTGCCGCCCTGGCGGGCACGCAATTGCTCCTGGATTTCGGCAAACACTTTATCGGTGGTCAAGCCGCGAATTTCCGCCAACTCGCCCTGGTCCCAGGCGGTTTGCAGGTGACGGTAGGCATTCTTGGCGCCCGCCAGGAAACCTTCCAGGTCAAAATCGGCTGGAATCGACGGTGTAGCCTCGACCGCTTGCTGCATCGGCGTTGCACTTTTGCGCGACAAAATATCCGTATCGAATCCTGCCGCACCAGCGCCGATATCGGTGCTGCGCTGTTGGCCCAATATATCCGCCGGTGCTTCGTTGCGCGCATACGCTTGATTTGCCGTCACGGGTTGAGGGCGTCCGCGCCAAGCCGCCATCAGTTTGAATGCCAGGAAAGCCAGGCCGGCAAACAGCACGATATCCATGAAGTTGATGCCTTGAAAGCCACCGCCGAACAGCATGGAGCCGAGCAGCCCGCCCAGCGCCAGTCCACCCAGCATGCCCCACATACCACTGCGTTGCGGAGTCTGCATGGCGCCGGGGGCGGGGGCCGCGCGTTGAGGCGCCAGCGTAGCGGCGGGGCTGTCCACGGAACGTTTATAAGGCGCGCTGAAAGACGGTTTGCCGCCGAACGATTTGCCGCCGCCGAAACGGGCCGCCTCGGCGGGGCCGGCAAGCGCCAGGCAGCAGGCAATGATCAAACTCAGGCAATAAATTTTTGCGGTGTGATTCATGGGATTCGACCAATCAGGGATAGTAAGAAGCACAAGCACTGTACACCAATGCGTCGCGCGTTGTCACCGTGGTGCGGGGGATAAAGCAGCTCAAGCCCAAGCATCAGCCCGCGAGTTGCGGTAGGATGCCGCCAACTTCCATCACCCGCGAGACGATCCTCCATGTGCCTGGCCTTACCCGGACAAATCCTCGACATCGACCACGGCGATGACCCCTTGCTGCGCAACGGCAGGATCAGTTTTGCCGGGGTGGTGAAAACCGCCAATCTGGCTTATGTGCCGGAAGCCGGCGTGGGCGATTACGTCATCGTCCACGCCGGCTTTGCCATCTCCTTGCTGGACGAAGCCGAAGCGCAAGCCAGTTTGCGGGAATTCGCCGCGCTGGCCGAGCTGAATGCGGCGCATGCGATGCCATGAAATACGTCGACGAATTCCGCAATCCCGATACCGTTCAGGCCCTGGCGCAACGCATCGCCGCCACGCTCACCCGGCCCTGGACGCTGATGGAGGTCTGCGGCGGCCAAACCCACGCCATCGTCAAACACGGTTTGGACCGCCTGTTGCCGCCGTCGCTGGAGTTGATCCACGGCCCCGGCTGTCCGGTGTGCGTTACGCCGCAGGGCGTTATCGACCAGGCGCTGGAGCTTGCCGCCCGGCCCGGGGTGATTTTCTGTTCTTTCGGCGACATGCTGCGCGTGCCCGGCACGCAGACCGATTTGCTGGCGGTCAAAGCGCGGGGTGGCGACGTGCGCATGGTGTATTCGCCGTTGGACGCGTTGACGCTGGCCCGGCAACATCCCGATAAACAGGTGGTGTTTTTTGCCGTGGGTTTTGAAACCACCGCTCCCACCAGCGCCATGGCCGTGCGTCAGGCCGAAGCCGCCGGGCTGGACAATTTTTCGCTGCTGGTATCACACGTGCGCGTGCCGCCGGCGCTGGCAGTGTTGCTGAGCGCCCCGGACAACCGGGTGCAGGGCTTTCTGGCCGCCGGCCACGTCTGCGCCGTGATGGGTTACTGGGAATACGAGCCCATCGTCGCCGCTCATCGCGTGCCCATCGCGGTGACCGGTTTCGAGCCGGTGGACGTGCTGCGCGGCGTGCTGGATTGCGTGGAACAGCTGGAACAAGGCCGCCATGAAGTCAGCAACCGCTATGCCCGCGCCGTCAGCCGCGACGGCAATCGCCCGGCCCAGCAATTGCTCGGACAGGTTTTCGAACCGGTGGACATGGCCTGGCGCGGCCTGGGCGTGATTGCCGGCGGCGGCCTGGCTTTGCGCGGCGGCTATCGCCGTTTCGACGCCGCCGAGCGCTTTGCGCTGGGCGTCGTGCCGACCGACGAGGCGGGCGAGTGCATGAGCGGCGAGGTGCTCACCGGCCGCATCAAACCCTGGCAATGCCCGGCCTTCGGCGGCGACTGCACGCCGGAACACCCGTTGGGAGCCACCATGGTGTCATCCGAGGGAGCTTGCGCGGCTTATTATCGTTACCGCCGCAACGATGCCAAATTTTCTCCCAAGGTGTGGTGAATCCGTCGCGAGGTGTGCATGCAGGCCATAAAAACACAGATCGACCGCGCCGAATATTTGCGGTTGGACGCGGCGTCGCCCGTCAAGCACGAATTTTACCGGGGTGAAATATTTGCCATGGCCGGCGGCACGTTCAGCCACGCCAAAATCAGCCTGAACATCAGCAGCCATCTGCACGCTCTCCTGCGCGGCAATCCTTGCCGGCCCATGAACAGCGACATGCGCGTTGCGACGCCTTCCGGGCTGGATACTTATCCGGATGTGTCGGTGTACTGCCATGAACCGGAGCTTGCCGACAACGATTGCACGCTGTTGAATCCCGTGCTGATCGTGGAGGTGTTGTCACCCGGCACGCGCAGCTACGACCGGGGCGACAAATTCATGCTCTATCGTTCGATGCCGAGTTTGCGGGACTATTTACTGGTCGAATCCGAATCGGTGTTTGTGGAACATTATCAGCGCATTGGGCCGCATGAGTGGCATTTGCACGAATATCAGCAATCGTCGGATGTACTGGATTTGGCTTCCATTGGACAGACGCTGGAAATAGCGCGGTTTTATGATGGGCTGGGGTTGTCATAACAGATTTCCGCCGATTAAACCCCGGGAAATAATGGTTCTTTGGGAATTCGCATGGAAACGGTAACAAATCATGTCGCCGACGGATAAAGACCATCACCCCGGCAGGGAACGCTTACCGGTATTGGTTTTTACGGTTACGTCGTATATACCGTCGTTCCGCCAGGGATTGGCGGAAAGCCGCCGCGTTAGCGGAATCACTAATTCTACTTTGTCAGATTTCGCCACTACCCAAAAACATAGCGGCGTTGTATAATAAGTCTTTGATTTATATATGAATTATCACGATGTCGTCGTGAAAATCC